>JBBSHN010000031.1:0-22379 GCA_038252945.1 Propionibacteriales bacterium
GCGCTCGCGCTTGTCGCCACTTCCTCCAGCAGATGTGCTGTTCTGTCAATTTCCCCGAAACGATCGAGCTGGTCACGCATGACGTTAAGTACAAGCACATATCGAGGTCGAACCCGTTGAACGAACTTCACGGCGTGCGCTTCGTCCAGCTCGAGAATGGCAATGTCATGAGGGAGTCGCCCACGATTGTCGACCTCGCTCAGCAGCGCTGCGGCGATACCGCGCACGAAGTTGCTTCCGGTCCTGTTTGTCACGATCTTCAGGCCGCACGCCGCCAGCACTTCGGCAATGATCTTGGTTGTGGTTGTCTTGCCGTTCGTACCTGAGATGACCAACACGCCCTCTGGGAGTGCCGCGAGCGCGTCAGAGACGAACCGTGGGTCGATTCGTTCCATCACCAAGCCTGGAAACGCTGACCCTCCTCCGCGCAGCGCCGCGACCCGCTTCACCGTCTTGCCAACGAGAATGGTGAACGCTCGTCGCCTCACCGTCGAACACTAACCGGCTGGCACCGGTTGCCGCCGGATCCTGCCGCTGTGCCGACCCCTATCGACCAGCCGTCAATCCGCGGCCGACACACCGCAGGAGACGGGCCGTTGGCGGCGGGTCGGCGGAGGAGGGCGGGGAAACGGGGGCGGGAGTTTGGCGGAGAGGGTCGGGGGTACGGCATGCCAGCGATGACGAAGGAGACAACATGGGACTGATGACGAACCTGGCCAAGTTCGGAGTGGCCAAGAAGATCTACGACGAGCTCAAGAAGCCTGAGAACCAGGCAAAGATCAAGAGCGCAGTGAGCTCCGCCGGCGACAAGGCGAGGGCAGCGAAGGCACGCAGGGGCCGAGCCAGCTGACCTCAAAATCCGCCGGCGCAAGGACGGGCGAGTGCCTGAAAGCGGAATCCGTCCCGACCCCACCTGGGTGCGGGAGGCGGTTCGTCGGGTCGAGGCGGACAACAATCGCTCGGCTGACACGCATCTGCACGTCTTTCCCCTGCCTGCGGATTGGGGAATCGACCTCTACCTCAAGGACGAGTCGGTCCATCCCACCGGCAGCCTGAAGCACAGGCTTGCGCGATCGTTATTCCTGTACGCGCTGTGCAACGGCTGGATTGGCCGGAACACCACCGTGGTGGAGGCGAGTTCAGGATCAACGGCCATCTCTGAGGCGTACTTCGCTCAGCTTCTCGAGCTTCCGTTCGTCGCCGTCATGCCGGCGACCACGTCGTGCGAGAAGGTGGAGCTGATCAAGAAGTACGGCGGAGCCTGCCATCTCGTCGAAGACCCCACAGCCATGCACTACGAGGCCCACCGGCTGGCCGCCGAGACCGGTGGGCACTTCATGGACCAGTTCACCTACGCAGAGCGTGCCACCGACTGGCGCGGCAACAACAACATCGCCGAGTCGATCTTCGACCAGCTGAGCCAGGAGCGGCATCCACTGCCCACCTGGATCGTTCTCGGCGCGGGCACCGGTGGCACTTCCGCAACGATCGGACGGTTCGTGCGGTATCGCCGCTACCCCACCCGCCTCTGTGTCGTCGATCCGGAGAACTCCGCGTTCTACCCAGGCTGGACCAGCGGCAACCTCAGCGTCACCACACCGTGCGGGTCCCGGATCGAGGGCATCGGTCGCCCCCGCGTGGAGCCATCCTTCCTTCCGGGCGTAATCGACTGCATGATCAGCGTTCCTGACGCCGCCTCCATAGCCGCGATGCGCTGGTGCACCGAGCGCACCGGGCGGCTCGTCGGAGGCTCGACCGGCACGGCGGTGTGGGGTGCGGCCAAGCTGATCGCTCAGATGCTCCACGACGGTGTGGCCGGCAGCGTAGTCACGCTGCTGTGTGACGGCGGCGAGCGCTACCGCGACACGTACTACGACGACCAGTGGGTGGCCGACACCGGGCTCGAACTTGCGCCCTACACCACGGCTCTCGACGATTTTCTCGTGTCGGGGGCTTGCCATGACCCGGCGCAGGGCGCCTCCGCGCCGTTGACATATGTCGCCACCATCTGAGCTGCGGCGACCTCCTCGCAGCCCGCCGCCTACAGCCGCTAGAGGGTGCGGACGTCGCCGCCTCGGCGCGGGTCTGCCCCTGGCCCCGCAGCGGCGACTGCGGAAACGCCACCGAAGTAGGAGTCCAGTGCTGGCCACTCGACAACTTCGTCGGCCTTTCCCAGCGCGCGGAGTACGTCGGTGTCAAACCCAGGCTCCACGTGCACCTTGCCAGGTACCGGGTTCAACCGCGGAGCACTGATCGCCTCCTGTGCAGACATGCGGTGCTGCACCACGTTGACCAGGACCTGCAGCAAAGCGGAACGGATTCTGCTGCCGCCGGCCGCTCCGGCGATGATGGCCGGCCGCTCGTGTCGCATCGCGATCAACGGCGACATCATCGAGCTCATGCGGGCTCCCGCGGGCAGGTCGTGACGGAGCAGCTCTCCCTCCCCCATCATCGAGTTGAGGTGGATGCCGTATCGGGGAAGCCAGACCCCCGAGGAGAGGCCGAGGCTGGTCGTGACGGCACAGGCGCTCCCCGCGTCGTCGCTGACCGCGACGCTTGTTGTGTCACCGCGGCGTGGAGGCTTCCGCAGCGCCGTGACCAGCCGCTTCGCCATCGTCACCGGGTCAGGGTCGAGGTTCAGTATTTTGATCGTGCCGAGCAGGTCGTCGAGATCGGCGCCACGCGCCAACACCTGCACGTCCCCCAGCTCCGCACGACGCGGCTCGCTTTCGACGACTCGGTATGCCGCGAGATCGGCGGCGGCGAGGTATTGCTCACCGACTGCAGCTAAGATCGCCTCACCGATGACCCCGGTGTAGAACGCCGCGGAGCCAGAGTCGGCCAGCGTCTGTAAGGCCGCGTCGAGTCCTGGGTGGAAAATAGGACTGCCGCCGGGCAGCACCGTGCCGTCCCTGGAGTACGCCGTCAGCCCCTCACCCATGAGCATGGCTTGGGCGATGGTGGCGAGCACTCTGGCGTGGGGCTCGGCCAGCGCGACGCCCCGCTTGGCATGCGAGATCGCCGGCGCTACCAGGTCCGGCCACGGCAGACTCCCCCACCGCTGGTGCAGTGCCTCCACACCAGCAGGTACGCCAGGGACGGCCACGGTTGCCGGCCCCACCGCGTACGGGACCACCTGTCCGCCGAAGTCGATGGTGATCTCCTGAGCGACAACCTCTCCTCGCCCACCGAGGCCGGGCACCGTCACGAAGAAGTCGAGGCAGGTCGTGACGTCAGTGGTCGCGTCGTAGTACGTCGCGAACCCTCCTCCGCCGAGGCCGGTGAATACCGTCTCGGCGGCACACGAGGTGAGGACCATGGCGACGGCGGCGTCCGCAGCCGTACCACCGGCCCGTAGAATCTCGGCTCCGACCTCGGCGGTCACCGGATTACCGGCCGCCAAGCACACTGGCAGCCGCTGCCCGTCCATCAATGAGAAGAGCCTGAGGTACTCCGACGGCGGCACTGGCTCATGGCTCTCGACCCTACTGCCAAGATGGGGCCATGACTCTGGAGCGTCCCGTTGCCGAAGACCCTTATCGCAAGCTTCCACCGCTGCCGTCGTTCGACCTGACGAGTGCCGACCTGACCGACGGCTCAAATGTTTCGGACGCGCAGGTTGCCGACGGTGGCGACACCAGCCCGCAGCTGGCGTGGTCCGGCGCACCGGAGGGCACCCGCAGCTACGTCGTCACTTGCTTTGACCCCGACGCTCCCACCCCGTCGGGCTTTTGGCACTGGATTGCTGTAGACATCCCCGGCGATGTCAGCGAGCTGCCAGCCGGAGCCGGCGAGTCCGACGACACCTTGCCCGGCGAGGCATTTCACGTCCGCAACGACGTCGGTTCCTTTGCGTACGCCGGAGCGGCACCTCCCGAAGGCGACCACAAGCACCGCTACTACTTCGTCGTCCATGCGGTCGGACAAGACAAGCTCGGCGTCGACTCTGACGCTTCCCCCGCTGTGGTGTCGTTCAACTTGGCCTTCAAGGCGCTCGGCCGGGCGCAGATCGTTGGCACCTACCAGCACTGATCGGGCACACTAGCCGGTTGTGCGTGCGACGGTTTCCCTCTGGTCAGCCGTCGCGTTCCGAAGCTTTCGGCGGTATTCGACGTACCGCGCGGCGACGTTCGCCGGCATCTTCACCAACTGCGTCTTCGGCATCATCATCTCGTTCACCTACCTCGCAGTCTGGCGGCAGAACCCGACCGCTGGTGGCTACGACGCTACCGATGCGGTGACGTACGTCTGGCTCGGCCAAGCCATGATCATGACAGTCGCCGTGTGGAGCGGAGGCGCGACCGACGACCTCGCCACTCGCATCCGGACCGGGGACGTCGGTATCGACCTCTACCGCCCGGTGAGCCTGCTGGGCTGGTATCTGGTCAGTGACTTGGGGCGGAGCCTCTACCACCTGCTGACCCGTGGCTTGGCACCGACCGTGGTGGGAGCACTGCTCTTTGACTTGCGGTTTCCGAGCGGCGTGCTCACGTGGGTCGCATTTCTGCTCTCCGTTGTGCTCGCCGTGACGGTGAGCTTCGGAATCCGGATGCTGGTGTCGGCGAGCGCTTTTTGGCTGCTCGACGACGCTGGGGTCAAGAATCTCGCCGCGGTGCTGGCGATGTTCTTCTCGGGGCTGACCGTCCCACTGGTGCTCTTCCCCGGCTGGACCCGCGAGCTCGCAACGGCGCTGCCGTGGGCGTCGTACCTGCAGGTGCCGGCAGACATCTGGCTCGGCAAGCACCCCGGCGTCGATGCCCTGAGCGCGTTGGGCTTCCAGGCGCTGTGGACCGTCGTTCTGTTGCTGACCTGTCACGTCGTGCTGCTGCGGGCAAACCACAAGGTGGTGGTGCAGGGTGGTTGACCGCATCGCCGCGAACGCCACCGCCTACCTCTTGTTGGCCCGCATGTGGATCCGCGTCTCGATGAGCTACCGCGGTTCGTTCGTCCTGCTCACCGTCGGGCAGTTCCTGATCAGCGGGCTCGACTTCGTGGCCGTGCTCATAATGTTCACCAACGTCGACGCGCTCGGCGGTTTCTCGTTGGAGGAGATTGCCTTCCTGTACGGCGGATCGGTGCTGTGCCTCGGCTTCGCCGACCTGCTGCTGGGAAACATCGAGAGGCTGGGCCAGCGCATCCGGCTCGGCACGCTGGATGCGATGATGCTGCGCCCTGTGTCGGTCTATGTCCAGATCTGCGCCGACGAGTTCGCCCTCCGCCGGATCGGCAAAGTCGCGCAGGGGGCTTTGGTGTTCGCCTGGTCAGTGCAGGCCCTGCGCATCAACTGGACGCCGGCCCGCATCGCGATGGTGCCCTATCTACTGGTGTTCGGCACCGCCATCTTTCTGGCCATCTTCACCATCGGGGCCGCCGTGCAGTTTTGGACCGCGGAGTCCACCGAGCTCGCCAACGCGTTCACGTACGGAGGCTCCACGCTCGCGGAGTTCCCGATGACGATCTACCCGCGCGAGGCGGTGAAGGCGCTGACATTCGTTCTCCCGATCACATTCGTCAACTGGTATCCGAGCCTCTTCATCCTGGACAAGCCGGACCCGCTGCACCTGCCGATGGGCGTCCAGTTCGCCGCGCCACTTGCCGCGCTCGTTCTCTGCGGCATCGCTGCCGTCGTGTGGCGCAGCGGCGTCCGCCGGTACCGCAGCACGGGCAGCTGAAGCATGGCCCTGATCACGGTCGACGGCGTCAGCCGCACGTTCGACGTCAAGAAAAAAGTGAGCCGATTCCGGCGTACGACGATCACGGTGCAGGCGGTGCGTGAGCTCAGCTTCGCCATCGAGGCGGGCGAAATGGTCGGCTACATCGGCCCGAACGGTGCCGGCAAGTCGACCACGATCAAGATGCTGACCGGCATCCTGGTGCCCTCGGCCGGAACGCTGCGGGTCGCCGGCCACACGCCGTACGCCGCGCGCACCGCGCTCGCTCGCCGGATCGGCGTCGTCTTCGGCCAGCGGACTGCCCTGTGGTGGGACCTGCCCTTGCAGGACTCCTTTGAGCTGCTGCGCCGCATCTACCGCATTCCTCCCAGCCGGTACGCCGCCAACCTGGCGACGTTCACCGAACTGCTCAACCTTGGTGACCTGCTCGACATACCTGTACGCCAGCTCTCACTCGGACAGCGGATGCGTGGAGACATCGCCGCGGCACTGCTCCACGACCCGGACGTCGTCTACCTCGACGAGCCGACGATCGGCCTCGACATCGTCAGCAAGTCCAATCTGCGGGAATTCCTGCGGAGCACCAATCGCGACCGGGGCGTCACAGTGCTGCTCACCACACACGACCTCGACGACATCGAGCAGCTGTGCTCACGGGTGATGGTGATCGACTTCGGGCGCCTCATCTACGACGGGCCCTTGGAAGGACTGCGGGCGCTCGGAGAGTCGCACCGGACCTTGATCGTCGACCTGGCCGAGCCCAGTGAGCCGCTGCGGATATCGGGCGCCGAGACGATCCGGGTCGAGGGCCCGCGCCAGTGGCTGCGGTTCCCCGCCGCAGCGAGCGCTGCCCCGCTGATCGCCGCTGTTGCAGCCGCCCGACCGATCGCCGACCTCGCAATCGTCGAGCCCGACATCGAAGATGTGATCAAGCAGCTCTATCTCCGGCATTCCGGCCCTTGATCCCCGCCGACACGCCACGCACGGCCCGCATTAGTCGGCGTGTCGTCCTCCGATTGGCGTCTCGGCGCGGTCAGTTGAGGAACACCAGGTCGACGATGGCCATAACGCCGACGAGAGCGACGACCGCGCGCAACAGGAAAGCCGGCAGGCGTCGGCCCACGCGGGCGCCTAGTTGGCCGCCGACCACCGACCCAGCGGCGATCAGCGCTACCGGCAGCCAGGCGACATCCGCCACCAGCATGAACACGACGGCTGCGACCCCGTTGACGAGCAGTGCCAGTACGTTCTTGGCGGCGTTGAGGCGCTGCAGCGACTCTCTCAGACCCAGCCCGAGTACGGCGATGAGCAGCACGCTCTGGGCGGCGCCGAAGTACCCGCCGTATACACCGGCCACGTAGATAAGGGCCAACAGCCCGAGCGAGCCGTGCGCTGGGGCAACCGCAGGCGGTCGAATGTGCTTCGCGATCCAGGGTTGGGCGACAACAAGGACGCATCCCAGCCCGATGAGCACCGGAACGACAGCATTGAACGTCGACGCAGGCAACGTCAGGAGCAGAGCGGCACCTGTGGTGCCACCGAGGGTCGCAGCGATGCCGAGTCGGACCAGCCGAAGGCGCTGTCCGGCCAGTTCGCGCCGGTAACCGAGTACGCCCGACAACGACCCCGGGACCAGGCCGATCGTGTTGGAAATGTTGGCGAGGACCGGGGGGTAACCAACGGCAAGCAGCGTGGGGAACGTGACGAGCGTGCCGGACCCCACCACTGTGTTGATGGTGCCAGCAGCCGCGCCGGCGAGAAGGACAGCGAGGGCTTGCGCCAGCGTCACCGAGCAGGTGGCTCGGCGGGTGAACTCCCGGTCGGTGGCATCGGTGCCTCAGGTGACGCGGAGGGCGCTGGTGGAGGAGACGCAGGTGGCGCCGGCGTACCGGGAACCAACGGGTCGTCTTCTCGGCTCGAGCGGCTCGCCGGTGCTGGAGTTGCAGCCTCCTGTGCAGACGCCAGCGCCTTCGCCACCTCTTGGTGGGCTTCAGAAAGGGAAGCGTCACGCCCGAGGCCAGAACCGTCCGCGTCGGAGTCGGCCGTCACCTGCGGGCCGTAGTCAACCCGTGTCTGTGGTCCTGACCCGTTGCTGGCCACGTTGGACAAGTTGCCCACGGTGTTGCCCAGACCCTCCAAAGCTTTGCCGATCTCGCTGGGAACGATCCAGACCTTGTTGGCGTCACCCTCAGCGATCCGAGGCAGCATTTGCAGGTACTGGTAGGCCAGCAGCGCCTGGTCGGGCGAGCCGTCGTGAATGGCTTGGAAGACGGTGAGGATGGCCTGCCCCTCACCTTGCGCGCGCAGGATCCGTGACTGTCGGTCGGCTTCTGCGCGCAAGATAACTGCTTGCCGGTCACCTTCAGCGGTGAGGATCGCCGACTGCTTTTGGCCCTCGGCCGTCAGGATCTGCGACTGTCGTTGGCCTTCGGCGGTCAGAATCACCGCGCGCTTGTCCCGATCGGCCCGCATCTGTTTTTCCATGGAGTCCTTGATCGAGGCCGGCGGGTCAATTCCCTTGAGCTCGACTCGATTGACGCGGATGCCCCAACGCCCGGTGGCTTCGTCGAGAACTCCTCGCAGTGCATTGTTGATCTGGTCGCGGCTCGTCAATGCATGTTCCAGCGTCATGCCGCCGATGATGTTGCGCAGCGTGGTCATCGTCAGTTGTTCGATGGCCTGTATGTAGTTGGCGATCTCGTAGGTCGCAGCGATGGAGTCAGTCACCTGGAAGTAGATGACGGTGTCGATCGACACGACGAGGTTGTCTTCGGTAATGACCGGCTGCGGCGGAAATGACACGACCTGTTCACGCAAGTCGATGGTGTAGCGCACTCTGTCGACGAACGGAGTGATCACGTTGAGTCCAGCCGACAAGGTGGTGCGGTACTTGCCGAACCGCTCGACGACGCCTGCCCGCGCCTGCGGCACGATCCGGACTGCCTTGGTCAAAATGACAATCGCCAGCAGTACGATGACTGCGAGGATGATGAGCGGGATCACGATGCTCTTCCCTTCGGGTGAATCCAGTATCTCACGCAAATTGTCATGTCGTTGGCCTACCAGTCCGCTGGGAACACCACGGCTGTTGCGCCGTCAATCTTGGCGACAGAAACGCGCGAACCGGGCTCGATTTCGACGTTCTCGTCCAAGCTGCGGGCGGTCCAGACCTCGCCGTTGAGTTTCACCCGGCCTGAGCCGTCGGTGACCCGCTCCAGCACGAGCCCGTCTCGGCCAACGAGTGCGGCTGGACCGGTCTTGATGGTCGGACCGGCGTGGAGGCGCCTGGCCATGTTTGGACGCACAAATGCGAGTAGCCCCACAGCCACCGCGGCGCCCGCCACCACCTGCACATAGACGCCGAGCCCGACCGCTGCCACCAGGCACGCGGCGAGCGCTCCAACCGCCATCATCAGCAGTGTCAAGTCCAGGGTTGTTACCTCTGCAGCCGCCAGGACGAGACCCACCAGCAGCCACGCCTGCCAGTCGTGCTCGCTCAGCCAGTTCACGACTCCAGCCTAGTCCGCTCACGGCGTGTCGAGCCTGCTGATGTTGCGCGGGGGCCGCCGCCAACATGTCGTAAAGTCCCGTGCGGGTTCGAGGGAGTGACTGGGGGGAACTCGCAGCGCCGTAAGGGAGCGAAGCGACAGGCGCAAGAACCCTGCCGCCCTCGACCAAAAACAGCCAAGCGACCTGCTCACATCGGTGATCGGCGTCTGGCGCGTAGCCGCCTCCTGGCCGTGTAGCGGTCGGCAGTCTCAGCCAGGACCAACGGCAAGCCGAACGTCTCCGAGAGATTCTGCTCGGTGAGGGTTTCGCGCAGCGGCCCAGCGGCGGTCACACGTCCGGCGCGCAGCAACAGCACGTGAGTGAAGCCGGGCGGTATCTCCTCGACGTGATGACTGACCAGCACTGTGGCGGGTGCGGTCTCGTCGTACGCCAGCGCCGACAGGGTGCTGACCAAGTCTTCGCGTCCCCCCAGGTCAAGTCCAGCTGCCGGTTCGTCGAGAAGGAGCAGCTCCGGATCCGTCATGAGGGCTCTCGCGATCTGCACGCGTTTGCGCTCTCCTTCGCTCAAGGTGCCGAACGCGCGATCGCCGAGGTGCTCCGCGCCGACGTTGCGCAACAGCCGGGCGGCGCGCCTGTGGTCCACGTCGTCGTACTCCTCGCGCCCCCTCCCGATCACCGCGTAAGACGCCGACACCACGACGTCGCGAACCCGCTCGGTGCGTGGTATCCGGTCAGCGAGCGCTGCGCTGGTGAGCCCGATGCGCGGCCGCAGCTCGAAGGCGTCGACGGTTCCCACGACTTCGCCGAGAACTCCGACGACGCCTTCGGTCGGATACAAGTGGGTGCTCAGCACCTGAAGGAGGGTGGTCTTGCCCGCGCCGTTGGGGCCGATGACGACCCAACGCTCGGCGGAGTCCACGCGCCACGTGATGGCATCGAGAAGTCGATTGCCGCTCTTGACGACGGAAACGCCAGCCAGCTCGATGACCGCAGGCATGGCGCTCCTCGCAGGTAGGGCGAGTTCGGACGGTCGGGCTCGACGATCGTACGACGCACCGCTCGTAGGCTCATCTGGTGTCCGGCTTTCCTCCCGCCGCCCGGACGGCATGCTGGCTGAACGCCTGGATCGCTGGCCGGAAGCCGAGCGACGACGTGGTCGACGGGCTCGTCGGCGACCACAGGTCCGTGTGGTTTTTCCCTGTGAGCGGGAGCGAAGCGATCCCTCCGGCGCTCGTACTCGGCATGGTCAGAAAGTGCAGCGTTCGTCAGGTCAGTCTCTGCCTACCTCGGCCGGGTCTTCCGCTTGGACTCGGCGGACCGTCCGCTTTCAACGCCGATGCGTTGGAGGCGCGAGAGGCGATGCTCTGGCACGGCGCCGGCGTGGGTTACGTACCACAGCGGGTCGGCAGCACCCTGAACTGGACCGGGTCGACGGCGGCCCTGCCGGCGTACCTGCCTGACGTCGCAACGGCCGACCGTGACCTGCGGGCTTTGCTGGCCTCGGCCACAGAACGGCTCGCTGACCTCGATATCGCGTCCTGGAGCCCAGATGTGGCTGACGAGCTGATGAATGTGCGGTCGCCGCGATCGGTGGGTCCACCTCTGCCGTTCGCGTCAGTGCAGGCTGCTCGGCTGGCGTCGACCGCGACGCGCTGCCGCACCATTGTGGAGCTCGCCCGCAACGATGACGGTGGCGCTTTGTCAGCATCGGAGATGGCGGCCCGCCGCGAGGTGCTGACTGAGCTGGACGACGCGGCTCGTGTCGCGCTAGTGGCGGCTTGCTCCGCGATTGGGTGAGCGCCCACAAAGGGCTCCCCGGCGCTAGGAGTGAGCCGCTAGCTCGGTCATGTGTGCCGGAGTCGCCAGCCGCACCACGCGCTCGAGCCATGGTGCAGCGTCGAGTCGACACTCACATCACAGGCGCACCCATGGCGTGGTATCCACCGTCCACGTGCACGATCTCGCCAGTGGTCTTGGGCAGGAAGTCGCTGAGCAGCGCCACCACGGTCCGCGCGGTGGGCTCGAGGTCGTCGGGATCCCATCCGAGCGGGGCACGTCTGTCCCACTCCTTCTCGAACAGCTCAAAACCCGGGATGGCCTTGGCCGCGACGGTCTTCAGCGCCCCTGCGCTCACCAGGTTGCACCGGATGCCTCGTGGGCCGAGGTCGCGGGCGAGGTAGCGGCTGCACGATTCCAGCGCACCCTTCGCGAAGCCCATCCAGTCGTACGCCGGCCAGGCCACCGAGGCGTCGAACGTCATACCGACGATGCTCGCGCCGGCACCCATCAGCGGGAGACAGGCGGTGGTCAGCGACTTCAGCGAGTAGGCCGACACGTGCACGGATTGAGCCACGTCGGGCCAGGGGCCGGTCAAGAACTTGCCTCCGAGCAAGGTCTTGGGATTGCCGTAGGCGATGGAGTGTACGAGCCCGTCCAGACCATCCACGTGCTCGCGCACGCTGTCGGCCAACCGCTCCAGATGCTCATCGTTGGTGACGTCGAGCTCCAACACTGGCGGCTCGACCGGCAGCCGTTTCGCGATTCGGCGCGTGATGCTCAGCGCGCGTCCGAAGTTGGAAATGAGGACCGTTGCGCCTTGCTCCTGCGCGACCCGTGCGGTGGCGAAGCCGATAGATGTGTCGAGCGTCACGCCCGCGACGAGCACCCGCTTACCGTCGAGTATCCCCATGTCTCCTCCTCTGCTCAGTGCCCCATACCGAGGCCACCGTCGACTGGGATGACCGCACCGGTGATGTAGGCGGCCTCGTCCGAAGCCAGCCAACGCACAACACCGGCGACCTCTTCTGGGGCACAGGACCTACCCAGCGGTATCTGGCCCTGGTAGGTCGCTCGAGTCTCCTCCGTCAGGTCGGCGGTCATGTCGGTCTCCACGAAGCCCGGCGCTACCACGTTGGCGGTGATGCCTCTGCTGCCGAGCTCCCTGGCGAGCGAGCGAGCCATCCCGATCAGCCCTGCCTTGGAGGCGGCGTAGTTCACCTGGCCCGCAGAACCGAGCATCGCTACTACGGACGACATCACGATGATCCGGCCGCGTCTCAGCCGCAACATGCTCTTCGCCGCCCGCCTTACCACCCGAAAGCTGCCGGTGAGATTGGTCTCGAGCACCTGCGACCAGTCGTCGTCCGACATGCGGAACACCAAGGTGTCGCGAGTGACGCCGGCGTTCGCGACGACCACCTCGACGGGTCCGTGCTCGGACTCCACTTCGGCGAACGCCGCGTCGATGTCGTCGGGTGACGTGACATCGCAGCGAACACCGAGCACGCCATCAGGAGGTTCGCCACTGCGGTAGGTGACCGCCACCTTGTCACCGGCCTGCGCGAACGCACTCGCCACCGCTCGCCCGATGCCGCGGTTGCCCCCGGTCACAAGAACCGATCTGCTCACCCGACCTCCCTGCCGCACGGATTGCTCGACGCTACCGGGTGCCAACTCGTAGGCAGGAGCCGCGTGTCTGAGTTTCTATGCAGAGCGGCCACCGAGCCGGGCTTGCTGCGGCTGCGGCGTACGGTTGGCGGTGAGGAGATGTTGTGAACCAGTCCGCCAACGCGCCGGTCGTGATCACGTCCGCACGAACCAGCCACAGCGACGATCTGCGTCGTCGCGAATTGCGGTATCTCGTCTCGATGGGAGTCCGCACCGCTTGCTTCGTGCTGGCCTTTGTGACGAGCGGGCCGATCCGCTGGGTCTTCTTCGCCGGCGCGGTGCTCCTGCCCTATGTCGCCGTCGTCGTCGCCAACGCGGGCTCCTCCCGCGAGCCGGAGGCACCCGCCCCCTATGTTGTCGACGACGCGCACGCGCTTCCGAGCTCCGCCGCCAGCGACGGCAGCCGGGCGGTGACGCAGTCGGTCAGGGACTGAACCAGCCCCAGAGGGGCCGTACGGCGGAATCAGCCGCCAATAGCGCTCATCGGCCGAGCGGGCTGCAAGAAGCTCGGGTCGTCGATGCCGTGCCCTGGCAGCTTGGACCACATGGCTGCACGCCAGCGCGACTCGATGTCGGCATCACCAACTCCGGCGCGCAAAGCCGTACGCAGATCAGACTCGGAGCGAGCGAACAGGCAATTGCGCACTTGCCCGTCGGCAGTCAGCCGAACGCGGTCGCAGTCGCCGCAGAACGGCCGCGTCACCGACCCAATGATGCCCACTGTCCCCGGACCACCGTCCACCCAGAACAGCTCCGCGGGAGCACTTCCGCGTTCTTCGGAGTGCGGCGTGAGGTTGAACACCGTGCCGAGCATCGACTCAATCTCCGCGGCGGTCACCATGACATCGCGACTCCAGCCGTGCTGGGCGTCCAACGGCATCTGCTCGATGAACCGCAGGTGGTAGCCGCGCTCCAGGCACCACGCCAACAGCTCGGCAGCCTGATCGTCGTTGACGCCGCGGAGCAGCACCGCGTTGATCTTCACCGGTGTCAGGCTCGCTTGTGTCGCCGCGGTCAGACCACGCAGCACATCGGCCAGCCGGTCGCGGCGGGTGATGGTGCAGAACGTCTCTGACCGAACGGTGTCGAGGCTGACGTTGATGCGGTCAAGACCTGCAGCGGCCAGCGCCGGGGCCATCCGTTCCAGCCCTAAGCCGTTGGTCGTCAAGGCGATTTTTGGTCGGGGCCGCATCCGGGCCGTCGCTGCCACGATGGAGGTCAGCCCGCGCCGAATCAGCGGTTCCCCACCGGTGAAACGCACTTCTTGCACGCCGAGCCGCTCAACGGCTATCCGGATGAGGCGGACCACCTCGTCGTCGGTCAGTACATCTGGTGTGGGCAGCCAGTCCAGCCCTTCGGCGGGCATACAGTAGGAGCAGCGCAAGTTGCACCGGTCGGTGAGTGACACCCGCAGGTCGGTGCCGCGCCGGCCGTACTGGTCGACCAGCGGCAGCGCCGTACCCGAAGACATCTGCACACGGGCAAGCTTACGCGCCGCGGCCGCCTCACCCGGACGGATAAGTTGGAGAGGCTGTGTTGCGCTTCCTCCTCACCCGTCGCTGGCTGGCACTGTTCCTCGCGGTGGCAGTGGTGTCGGTCGGCTGCATCGAGCTCGGACTCTGGCAGTTCCGCCGCTATGGTGAGGCGAAGGCAGCCAACGAGCAGATCACCGCCAACTTCGCCGCGCCGGCCGTTCCGGTACAGAGGGTGATGACCACCTCATCCCCGCCGGCGACAGGCTCGGAGTGGCGGGCGATCACCGCTCGAGGGCGGTACGACGGCCACCAGCAGGTGGCGGTCCTCTACCGCACCAGAAGTGGTGCACCGGGCGTCGACGTCGTCACACCATTGCGGACATCAAGCGGCGTCGCGCTGATTGTCGACCGCGGCTGGCTGGAGACGCCGGGAAGCGTGCAATCGCCCAAGTCGCTTCCAGCGCCGCCTCGCGGAGTGGTAACCGTCACCGGCTGGGTGCGGATCAACGCCGACAGTGGGTCGAGCCAAACCATTCCCAGTGGCCGCTCGGTGCGTGCGATCTCCTCAGCCGGTATTCAACGACGGGTGCCGTACCGGCTGTACGACGGCTTCGTCGAGGCGACCTCTCAGCGCCCACCAGAACCGCGCCTCGCTGCCGCGGTGCCTCCCGACCTCAGCACCGGACCGCACTTCTTCTACGGCCTCCAGTGGTTCCTCTTCGCTGCGCTCGCTTTGGGATTCTGGTTCTACTTCGCAAGGGCCGAGTACCTCCAGGTGCGAAGGGACGCTAGTGCGTCGCGCTTGCAGCGACCGAGTGATATCGCCGTCGGCCGGCAGCATCGCCCCCGCGATGTAGCCAGCCGCCGGTGACAATAGAGCCCCATGTTGTCCCCGTACCGTGCCATCCTTCGACTGCCGGGTGCCCGGCAGTTCTCGGCCGCGGCGTTCGTTGCCAGGCTGCCGATCTCCATGGTGAGTCTTGGAATCGTGGTCCTGGTGTCAGGACGCACCGGCTCCTACGGCTTGGCGGGTACTGTCTCAGCGGCGTGTGTGGTCGCAGAAGCAATCGCAGCGCCGGTGCAGGGACGGCTCACGGACCGGTACGGGCAGCACCGGGTGTTGTTGAGTTCGATAAGCCTGTTTGCCGTCTCCCTCGTCGCTCTCATGTTCGCCGTGGAAGTCGACCTACCAACACCGGTGCCGCACCTGTTTGGCGCCCTGGCCGGTGCGGGCTTGCCTCAAATCGGCGGGTCCGTCCGGGCGAGGTGGACTCACCTAGTCGAGCGTCGTGGTCCATTTCCGGGTGCGCTGCACACTGCTTTCGCGCTGGAGTCGGTAATCGATGAGGCCGTTTTCATCGTTGGTCCGGTACTGGTCACGGTGCTCGCGACCGCCGTGCACCCCTTGTCGGGCCTTGCCGCCGCCGTGCTGTTCGGCCTCACTGGTACGTACTGGCTGGCGATGCAGCGGGACACGGAGCCCCCGGTCGACCTTTACCTGAAGGAGCCTTCGTTGCGTGAGCCGCTGGGCTGGCGCAACCTGCTGCCGGTTGCGCTGGCGGCCGCCTCACTGGGCGCGCTGTTTGGCAGCGTCGAGGTGGTGACGGTGGCATTCGCCAGGAAGCTCGACCATCCTGCTGTTAGCGGCTGGCTGCTGGCGACCTGGGCGCTGGGCAGCATGCTGGCTGGTGTGGCGACAGGCGCTATTCGATGGCGCTGGTCGATAGAACGCCGCTTCCGGGTTGGCATGGTCGCGATGGCGCTCACCATGGTGCCGCTGCCGTTCGTTCCCGGGCTCGCGTTGATGGAAATGACGCTTTTCCTCGCGGGCTTCGCTATCTCCCCCACGTTGGTCGCAGCATTCGCTTTGGTCGAGGGACACGTGCCGCAGGGCCGACTGACCGAGGGCATCGCCTGGGTAACCACAGGGCTTGGCGCAGGATTGGCGCCAGGAGCGGCGATCGCCGGTCGAGTAGTGGATGAGTGGGGCACCAGTGCGGGTTATGTGGTCCCGCTGGTCGCCGGTGTGATCGGTGCGGTCTTCGCTGCGGGCTACCGCGAAGACGAGATGCGAAACGATCGACGCCGGCCCGAGCTCAGCGGCTCGGCCACGACGGCATCCTCATAGTGAGCGAGTGATGCCGCCATCGACCGGAAGCATCGCACCCGTGATGTAGCCAGCCGCCGGTGACAGCAGAAAGGCCGCGGTGCGTCCGAATTCCTCCGGCTCGCCGTACCGGCCCAATGGGATGCCCGCAACCGCTTCGCGTCGGGCCGCTGTTGGGTCGCTGTGCGCCGCGTCGAGCTCTCGCACGCGTTCGGTGTCGACGCGTCCTGGCAGCAGTCCGTTGACGCGAACTCCTCGCGGCCCGAGTTCGTCGGCCAGGGTCTTCGCCAGCATGGCCAGGCCCGGGCGCAATCCGTTCGACACGGCCAACCCGGCGATCGGCTGTTTGGTCGAGGTGGAGAGGACGAAGGCGAGCGAGCCGCCGGCCGACAGCGACCCGGCCACCGTGCGGGCCAGGCGGGCGGCGCCGAGAAAGACGGTCTCGAAAGCCTCGCGCCACTGCTCATCGCTGATCTGTAGTGCCGGCCCAACCGCTGGGCCGCCAACGCTGATCAGTGCGCCATCGAGGCGCCGGTACGTCGTGAGCGCTGCATCGACGAGCCGGGTCGCTGCGTTGGGGTCGGCGTTGTCAGCGACCACACCGGTCGCGCGATTCCTTCCCAGCTCCTCGACGGCACGCTGAACGGCTGAGTCGTCGCGCCCGGAAATCACCACTTGGGCGCCTTCTTCGACCAGCACCTGTGCCGAGGCACGGCCGAGGCCGCGGCTCGCTCCCGTGACGACGTACACGCGGTCTCGCAGGTGAAGGTCCATGCCCGGGTTAGACGACGGACAGCTCGGAGTCAGCGCTGCTGTCGGCGAACTGGGTGCGGTAGAGGTCGCGGTAGAGCCCGCCCTCCGCAAGCAGCTCGCTATGCGTGCCGTGCTCGACGATGCGGCCGTCGTCCACCACGAGGATGAGGTCGGCGTTTCGCACTGTCGACAGCCGGTGGGCGATGACCAGCGACGTCCGCCGCTCCAGTGCGCTGTCCAACGCGTGTTGCACTGCAACTTCGGACTCGCTGTCAAGATGTGCCGTCGCCTCGTCGAGTACGACGATTGGCGGCGCCTTCAAGAGCAGTCGCGCGATGGCGAGCCTTTGTCGCTCGCCTCCGCTGAGGCGGTAGCCGCGGTCGCCTACCACCGTGTCGAGACCCTCCGGCAGCGAGGCGACGAGTTCCCACACTTGCGCCGATCGCAGCGCAGCCGAGAGCTCGTCGTCCGTCGCGTCCGGAGTGGCGTATAGGAGGTTCGCGCGGATGGTGTCGTGGAACATGTGAGCGTCTTGCGTCACGTAACCGACCGTGCTGTGCAACGACGCCAGAGTGACGTTGCGCACGTCCATGCCACCCAGGAGGACCGCACCAGAGGTCACGTCGTACAAGCGAGCCACGAGATTGGTGATCGTGGTCTTCCCTGCGCCGGAGGGACCAACCAAAGCCACCATCTGGCCCTCGTCGACGGTGAAGCTGACCGAGTGCAGGATCTCGCTGCTGGCCCGGCCATCGACTCCTGCGACGGTCTCGAGGCTGGCGAGGGACACCTCGTCAGCGCCGGGGTACCGGAAGGAGACGTCTCGGAACTCGACGGTGGCCGCTGTTTCGCTGAGCTCGACGGCGCCTGGCCGTTCCTGGATGTTGGGCTGCAGGTCGAGCACCTCGAAGACGCGCTCGAACGAGACGAGCGCAGTCATCACATCGACCCGCACGTTGGAGAGTGCGGTGAGGGGCCCGTACAGCCGACCCAACAGCGCAGCGAGAGCGAGCAGCGTGCCGACAGACACGGCACCGCTGATCACGAGATGGCCTCCGACGCCGTAGACCAGCGCGGTGGCGAGGGCTGCCACCAATGTGAGCGCGCTGTAGAACACTCGGCCGGTCATGGCGATCGACACACCAAGGTCGCGCACGACGGCTGACTGTTCGGTGAAGTCTTGTGCCTCCTGCTTAGGCCGCCCGAACAGCTTCACCAGCAAGGCGCCCGCGACGTTGAAGCGCTCGGTCATCATGGCCGAGAGCGACGCATTGGTCTGCATCTGTTCGCGTGTGAGCCCGGACAGCTTTCGCCCGGCCCACTTGGCGGGAAGGAGGAAAAGCGGCAACATCAGCACCGCCAACACCGTGATTTGCCACGACAACAGCGCCATTGCAGTGACCACGAGCGTGACGCTCACCACGTTGCTGACCACACCTGACAGCACCGAGGTGAAAGCACGCTGAGCACCGATCACGTCGTTGTTGAGTCGCGACACCAGCGAGCCCGTGTTAGTGCGCGCGAAAAATGCGAGTGGCATGCGCTGCACGTGGGCGAATACCTGCGTGCGCAGGTCGTAGATCAAGCCTTCACCGATGCGTGCGGAGTACCAACGCTGCGCCAAGGTGAGGAGAGTCTCGGCGACAGCGAGCGCCGCGATGACCAGCGCCAGGCCGGTCACCAGCGGCCGATCGCCTTTGAGAACGCCGTCGTCGATGATCTTCCTGAAGAGCAGTGGAGTGGCAACGACTAGCCCTGCGTCGAGCAGCACCAGCACGAGGAAAACGAGAAGCTGCGGCCGGTAAGGGCGGGCGAACCCAAGCACCCGGCGGCTGGTGCCCGGCGTCAGACCGTCGCGCCCGGCCGACGGATCTTGTCGGCTGAACGAATACATCATCCGCATGGGACCGGTGTGACTCATGGCAAACCTGCAAACATCGCCCTCCCCTCCCCCATTCCCGTTGAGCCGTCCGTTGTGGTTCCTTCAGCCGTCACTCGTGGCGCGTCGGAGGGTCGGGATGAATCAGGCGAGGGAGACGAGGTCGGCGTACTCGTCGTTCCAGAGGTCCTCGACGCCGTCGGGCAGGATCAGGACGCGCTCGGGCTGCAGCGCTGTTACGGCGCCTTCGTCGTGTGTGACCAACACGATCGCGCCTTGGTACCGTCGAATCGCCGCCAGCACCTCCTCGCGACTGGCTGGGTCGAGGTTGTTGGTGGGCTCGTCGAGCAGCAGCACAATTGCTGCCGATACGACCAGAGTCGCCAGCGCCAGCCGGGTCTTCTCACCACCGGACAACACCGAGGCCGGCTTGTCGGCATCGTCCCCGGTGAACAGGAACGACCCCAGCACACTGCGGGCCTGCGTCGTTGTGAGTGTCGGCGCAGCGGAGTGCAGGTTTTCCAAGACCGTACGGCCCAGGTCGAGAGTCTCGTGCTCTTGGGCGTAATACCCGAGCTTCAGGCCGTATCCGGGCTCGACCTTCCCGGTATCGGGCTTCTCCTGATCGGCGAGTATCCGTAGCAGCGTGGTCTTGCCAGCACCGTTTAGCCCCAGTACGACGACCCGGCTGCCACGGTCCACCGCAAGGTCGACGTCTGTGAACACCTCGAGGGAGCCGAAGCTCTTCGAGAGCTCATGCGCGGTCAAAGGAGTCTTCCCGCAGGGAGCCGGCGAGGGGAACTCGATCCGAGCCACCTTGTCACTGCGCCGTTCGGCTTCGACGTCGGCGAGAAGGCGTTCCGCGCGCCGAGCCATGTTTTGGGCAGCGGTCGCCTTGGTCGCCTTGGCACGCATCTTGTCGGCCTGCGCGAACAGCGCAGATGCCTTCTTCTCGGCGTTCACCCGTTCGCGCTTGCGGCGCCGCTCGTCGCTCTCCCGCTGTTCGAGGTAAGTGCGCCACCCCACGTTGTACAGATCGACCTGGGCTCGATTGGCATCGAGGTGGAACACCCGAGTCACTGTCTTGTCGAGCAACGCGACGTCGTGGCTGATGACTACAAGACCACCCCTGTGGGCGGCCAGGAAATCCCGCAACCAGCTGATGGAGTCAGCGTCGAGGTGGTTCGTCGGCTCATCGAGCAAGAAGGTGCGAGCACCCGAGAACAGAATGCGCGCGAGCTCCACTCGTCGCCTCTGCCCCCCCGACAACGTCGCAAGCGGCTGACGCAACACCCGGTCGGGCAAGCCGAGACTGGCGGCTATAGACGCTGCTTCTGACTCTGCAGCGAACCCGCCCGCCGCGTGCAGATCAGCGTCCGCCTGCGTGTACCGTCGCATCGCCTTACCGCGCACGACGGAGTCGTCGCTGCCCATCTGCTGCTCGGTGGCCCGCATACGGCGGACAATGTCGTCGAGACCCCGAGCCGAAAGAATTCGTTCGCGCGCTAACACCTCTAGGTCGCCAGTGCGAGGGTCCTGCGGCAGATATCCGACGGCTCCTACTCGGCTGACGTGACCGGAGAAAGGTTCAGCCTCGCCCGCGAGCACTCGGGTCATCGTCGTCTTACCGGCACCGTTTCGCCCCACCAGTCCGACCTTGTCCCCGGGCGCGATACGAAACGAAGCGTCGTCCACCAGAATGCGCGGACCCGCGCGCAGATGCAGATGGCTGGCGGTGATCATGGCACTTGCGGGCACTCTCAGGAATCTGGGGCGGTCTGCCCGTCGAGAAGGTGCCGGGCGGCGTTTCCCCCTAGGCTACAGCCGGCACGGCCAACGGGGCGGGCGTTTCCGCAGGGCTTCACGGGACGCGACGAGGGCGAAGGACCAGGCATGAAATTCAATCGGAAGGCCCGTCTCGACCGCAGCCAGGTTCAGGACCGACGCGGCCAGCCGAGCTCTGGTGGCGGCTTCCGCTCCCCAACTCGTGGTGGTGGCTTCCCCCTGCCGACTGGGCGCGGTCGCTCCGGCGGCCTTCCAGGAGGCCTGCCCGTCGGCGGTGGTATCAGCGGGATCATTTTGCTGATCGTCATCTTCATTGTCATGTCTCAGTGCTCCGGCGGCGGACCGAGCAACCTGACTAACAGCGGAGGAGGCGGCGGCGGTACGTCGTCAAACTCTTCGCTCTCTTCCTGCCGGACCGGTGCCGACGCGCAACAACAGCAGCAGTGCGCGATCGTCGCAGATGTCAACGCCATCCAGTCATTCTGGACGAAGGCACTTCCGCAGCAGTCCGGCACTCGCTACACCGACGTCAAGACCGTTCTCTTCAGTGGCAGCACGAGTAGCGGGTGCGGCCAGGCAACGTCAGCCATGGGGCCGTTCTACTGCCCCAACGACAAGCGCGTCTACCTGGACCTGACGTTCTTCCACGACATGCTGCAGAACCAGCTGGGGGCGCCAGATACCCAGTTTTCTGAGGCGTACGTCGTCGCGCACGAGTACGGCCACCACGTGCAGGACCTGCTGGGCACGCTGGCACGCGCACAGAGCAACCAAACCGGACCTACCAGCCCCTCAGTGCGACTTGAGTTGCAGGCGGACTGCTACGCCGGGATCTGGTCTCATTACGCCACGACGGCGAAGGATGCCAGTGGCCGCACCTACATCAGCAATCTGACGAGCGGCGACATCAAGTCCGCGATCAACGCCGCGACTGCTGTGGGCGATGATCGAATTCAGCAGCGCACGCAGGGCCATGTAACGCCGGAGCAGTGGACGCACGGGTCTGCCGCCGAGCGGGTGCACTGGTTCTCGACCGGCTACCAGAGCGGCCAGAAGTCGGCCTGCAACACGTTCTCCGCCAACGCCCTCTAGCTCGTTGAATCCGGAGGCAGCGGGTCGCTGATCTCAATCTGCACCGAGCGGACTTCCCCAACCGCTCGTTCGAGCATGTCCCGGCGTGGCTCACCGTAGGCTTCGAGCGTCAGTCGAGGCAGCAGCTGCAGCGCCGAGAGGGATGGCGCCGCGAGGATCGTCGCGGCCGCCTTCCTGTCGCCGCCGATGGCGAGGAGGTCCAGCTCCGCGGCGAAGGGCACCAGTAGCCGGGCTGCGTAGTCGGTCGCGGCGTCGTACGCCGCCCGTGCCTGGTTGTTTCGCCGCCGCGCGAAGCGCTGCTGAGACCACCCCCCGGCCTTCGTCCGTCCCTGTACGTGTCGCCGGCCGATCTTGGCGGCCACGACCTCGGACCCAACACTGCGGGCAATGGCGAAGCCGCCTCGACGGGCGAGTAGGTAGCCAACGTGCCACGGGGCGGCCAAGTGACTCTCGAGATCGGTCAGCGTCGGGCGTGTGAGCGGAGGGAACGGTACGTCGAAGCTCGCCTGCGCGCCGTCGGGTGCACTTGCTGACACATGCGTGGAGGCGACCTGCCAGGTCGCACGGGGATGCCGCGCCGAGAACCGTTCAATCCAGCCCGGCAAGCGGTTCCAAGCCACTTTGACGTGCCTGAACTGGGCTTCCGCATCGAGGTACAC
>JBBSHN010000032.1:0-21987 GCA_038252945.1 Propionibacteriales bacterium
AGTGGGGCGGCTCGGCTCGTTACAGGCGTGGCGACGCTCGTGGCGTCTCACGCAAGACGCCCAGCGAAGACCGCTCAAACGTGGGCGGAATGACGACCTGCCGCAAATTCATCGCTGGTGTCATCGGTGGTCGGCGGTTTGCCGACCACGCACCGAGGCGGTGCCAGCGGAAGGAGCGACCGCCAGGGCCACCTCGCTTCGCGTGCGTTCGCCACGACCTCGAGTTGTTGGCGTCGGTGCATCCGTGTCCCATCCGCGTGCGTCTCGAACGGCAAGAAGCCTTCGGCGGCGAGCTGGTTGAGCCGGGCGACGTTGACCCCGAGTATCCCGGCCACGCCCGTCCTGGTCACCCAGTGGGTGCCTGCGTCGTCGAGGTGGCGGCGGCGGAGGTAGGTCCGCAGTGCCAGGCGTTCAACGTCGGCGCGGGCATCCGCTCGCGCCGCTCCGGTGACCCATTTCCGGCCGCGCGTAGTGCGCCGGGACCAACCGGCCCGCCACGACGTGCCGGCGCACAGTTGACGGGATGACACAGAGGATGCGTGCGGCCTCGAAGTAACTGACGGCGTCGAGTGGACGGTCCAAGGTTGGTCACCGTAGGGAGTTTCCGCTGTCTCCGCACCGGCTTGAGGGCTACAGTCAGCTGGTCGCAAAGGGCGGAATCATGTGATCAGGGCAATACTCGATCACAGGCAGGTTCAAGTTGTACGACGCCGCTGGCGAAATTGTGCTGTTGGGCCCTGTTTACGACGACGAATACGATGAGTATGAACCGTGGAATCCGCCACATTCGGCAGAGCATGTCGAGGCGCGATCTCACCATAAATGGCTTAGTTGAATTGGGCAAAGTGGGGTTGGGTGATGGTGCCGTTCTTGAACTTGGTGAAGTCTCCTCCGGCTCCTAGATAGGTCCCGTTGCTGTCGAGGGCGAACACTCCTTGGTAGGAGTTGGCGTTGGGTGCCCAGGACTGCAGTTGGCCAAGGGTGTTGACCAATCCGAGTTTGTGCTGGTGTGTTTGGCCGATGTAGTCGAAGTGGCCACCGAAGTAGATGTCGGAGCCGATTACGGCGACCGCCTGCACACCACCGTCGGTGTAGACGGTCCACTTGCTGGCACCGGTGGTGGTGTTGTAGGCGAATAGGTGTCCACCTTGCCCGTCGGCGGCGGCGTACACGGCGGTGCTGGTGACGGCGAGGTCGTGCACCGGGATGGTGGTGGAGGGATTCCACGTGGTTATGACGGCGGCTGGGCTGGTGGCGGTGAGGGCGTCGAGATACCCCGATCCCGGCGAGTTGTTGATGGCCGTGAATTTCCCGCCAGCGAAAATGTCCCCGTTCGCGCTGGTGAGCGTGAGCACCGCTCCACCGATGGCGGTCGGCGCCCAATCGGTCAAAGCGTTGCCGTCGAATGCGGCCAAGCCACTGCGCAGTTGCCCGTCGACCTCGGTGAAGGTCCCACCCACATAGAGCCAACCGTCGGGAGCCACGGTCATGGCCCGAACCTTGGCATTCGCCGACCCCGTGAACCCCGAAGACGGGGCACCAGTCGCCGGGTCGACCACCGCCAGATGGTGGTGCTGAACTCCGCTCACCTGGCCGAATGCACCTCCGAGTGCGATGTCTCCACTGGGCAACACGGCGACCGCGTTCACCTGCCCGTCAGTGTTCGGATCCCACGACAACAGCTGGCCGGTGGAGGCGTTGATGGCGGCGACGTTGTTCCGGGTCACCGTCCCGGAGGAATCCGTCGCAGCGGTGAAGGCTCCTCCGACATAGACCGTGTTGCCGACATACAGCACCGCCTGGACCCTGCCGTTCACCCACGCTGTCGGTGGCGGCGTATCCGACACCGCCGCCCACGCCTCACCCGCACCCGCCAGCAGAACGACAACGACCAGCGCGAGCGCCTTGACCCAGCGGCCCATGTGCAGACTCCCCCATGCTTCAACAGTCGTGCCGAGCCATCGCCGACACCAAAGACGTGGAGCATCCTAAAAGCGACGAAGGTACTTAATCAACCTATAAGGGACATAGTTCCCTAAGAATACTTTCCGTTTGGACATTGTTACTTAGCGCTACAGAGAGGCTTGCTTTCTGCGACGCCATCGGGAGCCCAGGAGAAACCACCTTCCGGACGATCCGCCTTTCCACTGAAAGTGTTGATTAATGGCAGCCAGTATGTCGTCGACACGGTGCTCGTGCATTCGTGGGAAATGGTTTGAGGGTGCTCGTCAGTGAGCAGTGGGTCAAGGTGCTGGCAGCTGCCCAGGCGCGGCGGACAGCCTCGGCCCGGTCATTTAGGGCGCGGGCTTGCGCCATCAGCCTGGCTGCCTGACCGGGTGACATGCGATGCACGGCTTGCAGATACGCCCACGTCGACGACACCCAGCCGCCTGGGCAAGGCCACGGTCATCGACTTCTCGCACCAACCGGGCGATGAGCTCCTCGGTGTGCGCTTTGACCTGCAAAGCGGTGGTGAGCCGCTTGTGCAACCGGCGGTCGTCCAGAGCGAACACCGGCACCTCAGCCAGCCGCGAAAGCTCGACACCGACCGTGCACATAAACGGATCTGTGGAAAAGTCAGCGGCTCAGCTGGCGACGCACCTCCGCAGACACCACGGCGCCGTCCGCGCGCCCCTTTATCTTCGGCGCGAGCACCCCCATGACCTGGCCCATGGTGCGCATGCCCTCGCCTCGAACACCGAGCGAGTCAATGGTGTCGCTCACCAACGTGCGAATCTCCGACTCAGTCAACTGCGAGGGTAGAAACTCGCGGATGATGTCGGCCTCAGCCCGCTCTTTCTCCGCGAGCTTCGGCCTTTCTCCCTCGCTGAACGCCATCGCAGCCTCACGCCGCTTCTTCGCCTCAGTCGCCAGCACGGAGATGACGTCGTCGTCGCTCAGCTCTCGGGCTGTCTTGCCGGACACCTCGGCGTTGGTGATGGCCGTGAGCACCATGCGCAGCGTCGAGGAGCGGAGTTCGTTTCGAGCCTTCATCGAGGCGGTGAGCTCCCGGCGCAGGCAGTCCTTGAGCGGCGACATGCGGCCCAGTGTGACAGCCTTGCGGCATGCGCCTCACCCGAATTGCCTTCGGCTTTGCGGCGGCTGGCGCGGGAGCGTTGGCGTACAGCGCGGGCTACGAAGTGAGTGCATTCCGGCTTCGCGAGGCGCAGATACCCTGTCTCCCGCCAGACTCAACTCCGCTTCGCGTGCTGCACCTGTCCGACGTTCATCTGACCCCGTCGCAACACCTCAAGCAGGAGTGGTTGCAAGGCCTGGCCGACCTCCAACCCGACCTTGTGGTCAATACCGGTGACAACCTGGCGCATCAGGAGGCGGCCGAGTACGTGGTGTCGGCGCTCGGCAAGCTGCTCGACGTACCCGGCGTATTTGTATTCGGCTCCAACGACTACTGGGAGCCGGTGGTGAAGAACCCATTGCGGTACCTGCTTCCCAGCGGCGGCGACAAGCGCATCCGGGGTCCTCGGTTGCCATGGCAGGACCTTCGGCGGGCCTTCGGCGACGGGGGATGGCTTGACCTGACGAACTCCCGCGCCGAGCTCACCGTGGGCGGTGTCCGCATCGCCTTCGCCGGTGTGGATGACCCGCACCTGCGCTACGACCGTCTCGACGCCGTTCGCGGCCCTGCAGACGCGTCGGCGGATCTTCGCGTCGCCGTGACGCACGCGCCCTACCTTCGGGTGCTCGACGCTTTCACGGCGGACGGGTACGACCTCATCTTTGCGGGCCACACCCACGGCGGGCAGCTTCGGGTGCCAGGCTTTGGCGCGCTCGTCACCAACTGCGACCTCGATCGACGCCGCGCTCGGGGATTGCACAGTCACACCGCCGGAGGCGAGACGGCCGCTCTGCACGTGTCGGCGGGGCTGGGTACGTCGCCGTACGCGCCGGTCCGTTTCGCCTGCCACCCAGAGGCGACGCTCGTCACTCTGATCGCTCGGCCGGAGATCAAACAGATGAACGGAGTTCAATCAGTTAACGACAGCGGCGTGACGACAAGGAGCTGAGCGCTGCTCCGGTAGACTTCCTCCGCTTCACGGGCTGTGGCGCAGTTTGGTAGCGCGCGTCGTTCGGGACGACGAGGCCGCAGGTTCAAATCCTGTCAGCCCGACCGACCAAACCCCCGTAAACTTCGTGTCGTAGCCTGCCGGAGCGGCCAGCAGTAACCTTTCCGCCATGCCGGTGTGTGCCGCATGCGCGGCAACTAATGACGAGGGCAGCGCCTTCTGCGAAGAGTGCGGCGACGCCCTCTCGGCAAGTTGCCCGTCGTGTGGTGCGGCCGTCAAACCCGGCAAGAAGTTCTGCCGATCGTGTGGAACACCACTAGCCGCCTCGGAACCGCAGGCAGCTCTCACGTCAGCGACCTCCTCCGGGGCGTCGGCTGCAAGGTCAACCCCCGTGGCTGAGCGTCGTGTGTGTTCGGTGTTGTTTTGCGATCTTGTGGGTTTTACGCCGTTGAGTGAGGCGCGGGATCCTGAGGAGGTGCGGGAGTTGTTGTCGCGGTATTTCGCTGCGGCGCGGACGGTGATCACCCGATACGGCGGAGTGGTGGAGAAGTTCATCGGGGATGCGGTGATGGCGGTGTGGGGGACCCCTACCGCAACTGAACTGGACGCTGAGCGGGCGGTGCGGGCGGCGTTGGATGTGGTGGCTGCGGTGGCGACGTTGGGTCGGGAGGCTGGTGCGCCGGGCTTGGCGGCTCGTGGTGGTGTGGTGACTGGTCCGGTGGCGGTGACGGTGGGGGCGGCCGGTGAGGGGATGGTGGCTGGTGACGCGGTGAACACTGCAGCACGGGTGCAGGCTGCGGCCGACCCGGGCTCGGTTCTTGTGGATGAGGCGACCCGGCGGGTGGCGGAGGCTGCGGTGGGGTTCACCTCGGTCGGGGAACACGGGTTGAAGGGAAAAGCGGAGCCGGTGCAGTTGTGGCGGGCAGATCGGGTGTTGGCCGGTGTTGGGGGGTCGCAGCGCATCGACGGGTTGGAGGCGGCGTTTGTTGGGCGGGACGCGGAGCTGCGACTGGTCAAGGAGCTGTTCCATGCGTGTGCGGACCGCCGTGCTCCCCGGCTGGTCAGTGTGACTGGGGTCGCTGGGGTGGGGAAGTCGCGGTTGGGGTGGGAGTTTGAGAAGTACGTCGACGGGCTGGCTGACACGGTGTATTGGCATCGTGGCCGGTGCCTGTCTTATGGGGAGGGGGTGGCGTTTTGGGGGTTGGCGGAGATGGTGCGGCAGCGGCTGCAGATCGCTGAGGAAGATTCCACTGATGTGGCCGCCGGCAAGCTCACCGCCGGGTTGGACCGGTGGCTTACTGATCCCGCCGAGCGGGCTTATGTAGGTCCCCGGCTGGGTCAACTGCTGGGGGCTGAGTACGGCGAGGCTGGGCCGGTGCTGGGCAGGGAGGAGCTGTTCGCGGGGTGGCGGTTGTTCTTCGAACGACTTGCCGCGGCCGCACCGGTGGTGATGGTGGTGGAAGACCTGCATCACGCCGACGCGGGTCTACTGGACTTTTTGGAGCATGTGTTGGACTGGGCCCGCGGTGTGCCGATCTTTGTGCTCACCCTCGCCCGTCCCGAGCTGGAGGGTCGGCGTCCCGGCTGGGGTGCTGGCCGGCGCAACAGCACAACGTTGACGTTAGATCCGCTCGATGACGCGTCCATGTCGGCGCTGCTGGACGGGCTGGTGCCGCACATGCCAGACCAGGCCAAGCAAGCGATCGCCGACCGCGCCGAAGGCATCCCGCTGTATGCGGTAGAGACCATCCGCATGCTCATCGACCGCGACGTCGTGCAACCCACCGGTGGAGTCTACAAACTGGTAGGTGACGTCGGGCAGCTCACCGTCCCCGCGACCCTGCAGTCGCTGCTCGCCGCGAGGCTGGACGCGTTGGAACCTGATGCCCGTGCGCTGGTCGCTGACGCCGCCGTGCTGGGTGCCACCTTTCCCGCCGAAGCCCTCATCTCAATCAGCGACTCACCCGACGACCAAGTCCGGCGACTGCTCGCGGAGCTTGTGCGCCGCGAAGTGCTCGGGGTGCGCGCCGACCCGCTGTCACCACAACGGGGCCACTACGGGTTCGTGCAAACCATGTTCCGCCAAGTCGCCTACGACACGTTGTCCCGCCGGGAACGCAAAGCCCGCCACCTCGCCGTCGCGAATCACCTCCAAACCACCTTCGCCGACCAGGGCGAAGAGATCAGCGAAGTCATCGCCGCCCACCTCCTCGACGCCCTCGCAGCCGTTCCCGACGACCCCGACGCCCCCCAACTGCGCACGCAAGCAGTCACCATGCTCACCCGCGCCGGTGAACGCGCCGAACGCACCGGCGCACCAGCCACCGCCGCAGCGTCGTACCAAAAGGCCGCCGAAATCCTCCAACAGGACGTTAAAACTGACTCGCAACTAAGATCCGCAGAGCTTTTGGAACGAGCCGGCAAAGCCGCCGAGTTCAGGAACCTGGGCACAGCAATAGAGCTCTACCAAAAAGCAGCCGATCTATATCGGCATCATGGTCGCGGTCGAGCAGCTGCCCGCTGCCTCACCGGGATCGGGCGCAGCCTCCGCAGCCTGGGCAAACACGAAGAGGCTCGAAACACCCTTCTCGAAGCCCTGACGGTGCTGGAGCCGGAACCCGATGCGGACACCATCGACGGATTCGCTGCGTTGGCTTCTCTTGAGATTTTCGCCGGCAACCTCGACGAGGGTGACCGGCTCTCGTCAGCCGCCCTTACGCAGGCGCAAGCGCTTGGCGTGTCCGACGCCGTTTTGGCTACCCTCCTTGTGACTCGAGGCTTGCTCCATGTCTTCGCTGACCGAACGGCGCAGGCGGGCATGTACTACCAGGAAGCGGTTCGCCGAGCAGAGTCCGCCCAATCTTCTTTTGGCACGTTTCGCGCGAGAAGCAATCTCGCAGACGTGCTGATGACCAGCGACCCTCACGCGGCCGCACAGGTGGCTCGGGCAGCCCTCGAGGACGGCCGTCGAATTGGCCACCAAACGATGTGGCATGTGGGCATGAACAACCTGCTGCAAGCGCTGCTCCTGACGGGCGATTGGGACGACCTTGTCGAGGCGCTCGAGCATGCGACGACGGAAGTCGGTGCCATGAAGGAGCCCTGGATCATCGCGATGATCATGCTGCTGCAGGCCTTCCGCGGTGATCGGCTTGGGGTTCTTGCTCGGCGGCCCGCTCTAGCTGGGCTCGAGGAGACTGAGGATCCGCAGGAGCTGGCTCAACGTGCGATCGCGTCGTCGTTGTTGGCCGCAGCGGAGGGAAACACCGCTGAATCACTTACTCGAGCTGAAAGTTCGCTTAGCTACACCGAAGCGGTGGGTCTCAGCTCTGAGGCGCTGCGGTTCGGCTGGCCGCTGGCAGCGGACGCCGCCCTTGCCCTTGGCGACCACGCCAAAGCGGGTGAGCTGCTTGATTGGCTGGATCAGCATCCACCCGGGCACATACCGGCGTTGACGCGAGCAGACGCTCAACGCATCCGGGCGCGACTGCTGGCCGCAATGAGTGACCCAGCGGCCGCGGATGCTTTCGACGCCGCAACCCAAGACCTGCGTCGTGCCAGGTCGCCGTACCATCTCGCCGTCGGGCTGGTCGACCAAGCCGAATATCTGGTCAGCCAAGACCAACCAGAGGTTGCGCGGGAGCTCGCCGAAGAGGCCGGAACAATCGCCGAGCGCCTGCGAGCAACCCCGTTGCTCGAACGCGCCACTGCCCTCGTGGCCGACAGCGTCGGCGCGACCCCACACGCCATCAGCAGCGCGACCGGCTGACTGGAAGCTGGTCGGCGACCTGAGTTGCATCTGCGGCGTTCCGGCGGCAAGTCACCACCGTCCGCTGGCGGAACAGGGGTTGTCGGCGGTCTAATCAGTCCGTGAGCGGGTTGCCGTCGGGGACAGTGTCGTTGTTGTTTTCAGACATTGAGGGGTCAACTGCGCTGTTGAAGCGGCTGGGGGCGGCGTATGCGGAGGTGTTGAACGGCCAACGGCAAGTGCTGCGCCAGGCTTGGGCTGATCACGATGGCGTCGAGATGGGCACCGAGGGCGACAGCTTCTTTGTGGTGTTTCCCACCGCCGAAGGCGCCGTTGCAGCGGCGACGCAGGCACAACGGAACCTTTCTGAATCTGAGTGGCCGGCTGGTGAGCAGGTGCTGGTTCGGATAGGTATTCACACCGGCTCCCCCACTATCAATGACGGTGGCTACGTGGGAATGGATGTGCACCGCGCTGCGCGCATCGCCGGCTCAGCCCATGGCGGTCAGGTGGTGCTGTCAGCGGCGACAGTCGAGCTGGTGGCCGATTGTCTACCCGAACACGCCGGTGTGAAGGATCTGGGATCTCATCAGCTCAAAGACATCACCTACCCCGAGCACCTGTTTCAGCTGACCATCCGCGGACTACAGACCGAGTTCCCTCCGATCAAGACGTTGGGTGCCTCCTCCAGCCTGCCGCGCCCGGCGACACCGTTGGTGGGGCGAGACGGTGAGCTGGCTGAGCTGACCGCCCTGTTGTCGTCGCCGCAGGTGCGGCTGGTCACGCTGACCGGCCCCGGTGGGTCAGGGAAGACCCGGCTGGCCATCGGTGTCGCCGAAGGGCTAGTCGACCGGTTCCCCGACGGGGTCTACTTCGTTCCCCTCGCTGCTGTCGCCACGGCTGATGTGATGTGGACGACCATCGCCGAGGTTCTTGACGTGCCCCCCGAGGGACGCATTCCCCCTGGCTTCTTCGACCACGTCGCCCACCGCACTGCCCTCTTCGTCCTCGACAACCTCGAACAAATCAACAACGCAGACACCGTCGTCGCCGACCTGCTGCAGCACGCCCAACAAGTCGTCGTCATCGCCAGTAGCCGACGGCAGCTGAACGTGCCAGGTGAGCACGTCCACGCCGTCCCGCCGCTGGAACTCCCAGTCGATGCGACGCTAGCCGCTGCCGAGGCATCCGGTGCTGTTCAACTGTTCGCTCAGCATGCCCGGATGGCCAAGGCGAGTTTTAAGCTCACGCCGGCCACCATTGCAGACGTTGTCGACATCTGCCGCCGGCTGGACGGCCTACCGTTGGCGATTGAGCTGGCCGCCGCGCGAATCCGCCTGCTCAGCCCGGCTGCATTGTTGGCGCGACTTGACAAGGCCCTCGATCTCGCATCGACGAGCTCCTTGGCCGCGGCACGACAAAAGACGCTTCGGGACACCATCGCCTGGTCCTACGACCTGCTCAACCCCACTCAGCAGTCGTTCTTCCAACGCCTCGGAGTCTTCGCAGGCAGTGCCGACCTCGACGCCGTGGCTGCCGTCATCGGCGACCTCCTTGACGACACCGACCCGCTCGACCTAGTGGCCGACCTCGTGGACGCCAGCCTGATCACCATTACCGAAGACGAGGCCGGAGAACCCCGCATCGGCATGCTCGAAACCATCCGGACTTACGCCCTCGACCAACTCACAGCTTGGGGAGACCTTAATGAAACGCGGTGGGCACACGGCAAGTACTTCCTTACGGTGGTGAAGGATCTCGACCAGATGGTTCTTGGCGCCCAAGATCAGGCACTGGCGGCTGGTCGGCGCTTCGCCTTGGAGCACGACAATGTTCGTGAGGCACTGACCTGGACGTTGAGAAGCGATGAAGTGGCTCGATCGACCGCGCGAATGCATCTGGGGCTGGACATCTGTGGTGGTGCTCACCGGCTGTGGCGTTTGGGTGGTTACCTGGTGGAGGCACGCGGGTGGCTCGAGCGCGCAGTCACCATGGCCGGCGGCGCGGACAGTCCGGCGCTTGGTCGATGTCTCACCGCGCTCGCGTACGTGGACATATTAACCGGTGACGCTGGCGCTGCACTACCGGCCGCAGAGCGCAGTGTGGCCTTATGGCGGGGACAGGATGATCTCATCGAACTCGCTCGAGCACTTGACCACCTCGGGATGTGCCAAATGCATCTCGATGATCGACCGGCCGCCCGCTCGAGCTTTGAAGAAGCGCTGGCAATAGCGAGCGACGCTGGGGCCGACAGACGGTTGAGCAGCATCTATTCAGATCTGTCCCGACTAGAGGCTCTCGACGAGCACTTCGAGAGAGCGGTCGATTTGATGCAAAGCGCCCTTGAGGTGGATCGCCGGCTCGGTTGTGACACCGACGCTTTGATCGATCGCCTCAATCTCGCGTGCCTAAAGAGGTACTCAGGACGTTCTGACCTCGCCCTAGAAGACTTCCGTGCGCTGCTTCCTGAGGCGCTGCGATTGTCGTCCCCGGACAACCTCATCATCAACGCAGAAGACGTGGCCGCCGTTCTCGCCGAACTGGGTCACCACGAGGCTGCTGCTCGGTTACTCGGCGCGGCGGAAGCGACGCGCGAACGCGTCCGGGTCCCTCGAGATCCGCTGCAACAAGGTGAGATGGAGCAGCCCATGTCCGTTGCTCGCGCGGCTCTCGGACCGGACGTTTGGAACGCCGCATATGATGCTGGGCGGAATCTGAGCGTGGAAGACGCCCTCACGGAAGCTCATGCTGCAACAGCCAGCGCCACCGTTTGAGACAGTTCTTACATCGCTCGCATTTTCTAGCATCGCCAGCCGAATTTTCTGACCCAGCGGGGGCTCTGAAGTGGGCCGCTGACGCGGTCTTACTAGGGGTGCTGGAACAAAGCCGATGAGCTGACGCGTCAGTCGATCAGTGCTTAGCTCGGGCATGCAGCAACAACGAAACCTGTCGGGGGTGCAAGAGCCCCCAAATCACGACGACGAAGTACGCGACAGCCAATACGATAACCGCACCTTGACCCGGAGTCACTTGGTGACCTCTATTCTTTTAGGCAGGTTCGACCGACGGCTCACATACTGACGGCCAGGCGCACCGTCACCGTGTCGTCTTCTTTCAGGTGCTCAGAGCTCCGCACATCCGCCTTGAGGGGAACGATGTAGCGCTCGTCCTTTTGCCACAGCGACGTTTCCCACACGGTCTTTCCGATCTGAGCAGTCACCGGAATCATGCCCCAGCCATAACTCACCGCCCTCGCCGTCGCTTCTAGAGTTTCGCTCTCGTCTTCAGGCACAGTGATGAAGTACCACGGCGGCGGCCCCTTCCAGAACCAGATCTGGCCGCTGAACTCCAGGTCCATGGGGGCAGGATATGAGTGGATCGGCGGGTTAGGCACACAGTCCGACCAACGGCCGACCGGCTGACTGAAAGCGAGGCGACGTCGTGCAATGCACGAACTGTGGCAGCGAAAACCCTACACAGAACCGCTTCTGCGACGAGTGCGGACACCCCCTGGCGGTCATCTGCCCTGCCTGCGGATCCCCCAGCCCGGCTGGCAAGCGCTTCTGCGGCCAGTGCGGAACAGGTCTGACTCAGGACGCGGCACCTGTGGCAGGAGTAGCCGCATTGGAGCATTCGGCCATTCCGGTCGCCGGACAGTCTGCGGATGGCGCTGCGACCCCCGCGGCGGGCCAGGCTGCCAGGTCGGAGTTGCGGTGGGTGTCGGTGTTGTTTGTGGATTTGGTGGGGTATACGGCTCGGACGGAGTCGTGGGATGCCGAGGACGTGCGGGAGTTGTTGTCGGGGTATTTCGAGGTGGCTCGGACGGTGGTCGGCCGTTACGGCGGAACCGTCGAGAAGTTCATTGGGGATGCGGTGATGGCGGTGTGGGGTGCCCCGCAGGCCCGGGAGGACGATGCTGAGCGGGCGGTGCGGGCGGGGTTGGAGGTGGCGGCGGCGGTGGAGGATTATGGCCACTCGCGTGGCCTGCCGGATCTGCGGGCCAGGGCGGGGGTAGTGACGGGTCAGGTGGCGTCGTGGGCTAATCCTGGTGAGGGGTTGGTGGCTGGGGATCGGGTGAACACTGCTGCGCGCGTGCAGTCGGTGGCTGAACCGGGGGCTGTTTTGGTGGATGAACCAACCCGGACGGCCAGTCAAGCAGCGATTGGCTATACGTCTGCTGGGGAGCACACGGTGAAGGGCAAGTCCGACCCGTTGGTGTTGTGGCGGGCGACTCGGGTGGTGGCTGGTGCCGGCGGCTCGCAACGGGTGGACGGGTTGGAGGCGGGGTTTATTGGCCGGTCGCGGGAGTTGGCGTTGGTGAAGGAGTTGTTCCACGCCACGGCGGAGGGTAACCGGGCGCGGCTGGTGTTGGTGACTGGTGCGGCGGGGGTGGGGAAGTCCCGGGTGGGGTGGGAGTTTCGGAAGTACATCGAGGGGCTGGTCACGACGGCGTGGTGGCATGAGGGCCGGTGTTTGTCGTATGGGGATGGGGTGGCGTTTTGGGCGTTGGCGCAGATGGTGCGGCAACGGTTCGGTGTCGCCGAGGAAGACACCTCTGAGGTTGCCACCGCCAGGCTGATCGAGCAGTTGCCGACGTGGATGAGTGATGGCGAGGAGCACCGGTTCGTGCTGCCCCGGTTGGGTCAGCTGATCGGCGCTCAGAACACCGAGTTGTCCCGACAGGAGCTTTTCGCCGGGTGGCGGTTGTTCTTCGAACGGGTCGCGGCGGCGGGTCCGGTGGTGATGGTGGTGGAGGATCTGCAGTGGGCCGACGCCGGCTTGTTGGACTTCATCGACTACCTGTTGGAGTGGTCCACCGACTACCCGATCTTTCTGTTGGGGTTCGCTCGACCCGAGCTCGCGGAGCGTCGGACTGGTTGGCTGGCCGACCGCCGCAACGCCACCACTTTGCACCTTGACCCGCTCAACTCCGACGGAATCGAGAAGCTGCTGGACGACCTGGTCCCCGGCATGCCACAACCGGCGAAGACCCAGATCGCGGCGCGGGCGGAGGGGGTTCCGTTGTATGCAGTGGAAACGATCCGTTCGCTGGTCGACCGCGACGTGGTCATCCCCCAGGAGGGGGTGTACCGGCTGGTTGGGGAGATCGGTGACCTTCAGGTGCCGGCCACTCTCACGTCGCTGCTGGCAGCCAGGCTGGATAACCTCCCGTCCGCTGAGCGGGACCTGGTCAAAGGGCTGGCGGTGTTGGGATCGACGTTCCCAAGACAGGCCGTCGCCGCCGTCACCGACCTGTCCGCTGACGACGCCGATGAGTTGCTGCGGACGTTGGTGCGCAAAGAGATCCTCACCGTCCGGTCCGACCCGCTGTCGCCGGAGCGTGGCCAGTACGGGTTCACCCAAACCATGCTGCGGTCGGTCGCCTACGACACGTTGACCAAGCGGGAACGCAAAACCCGCCACCTCGCCGCCGCCGAGCATCTGCGCACTACGTTCCCCCACGACGGCGAAGAAGTCGCCGAAGTCGTCGCCACCCACTACCACGACGCCTACACCGCCGCACCCAACGACCCCGACGCCAACAGCATCCGCCAACAAGCGGTCACCGCCTACACCCGCGCGGGTGCCCGCGCTGGTGGGCTCGGCGCCCCCGACACCGCCGAAAACGCTTACCAACAAGCCGCCGCCCTCACCACCACCGAACCCGACCGCATTCAGCTGACCGAATCCGCCGCCGACATGGCGTTGCAGGCCGGTCGCACCGAGGACGCCCTCACCCTCTATCAAACCGCCCACACAGCCCACACCACAGCCGGACAAGGTCCCGACGCCGCCCGCCTCGCGGGGCGCATCGGGGAGTGTCTGAGCCATACCGGGCACGGGAACAAGGCGATACACGTTATGGAAAGCGCACTAGATGCGCTGGCTGATCGGTCCGACGACCCAATTCTCGCTGAGCTTCATGACCAGCTGGGCACAAGTCTCTTCTTTATAGGGAACCGAGAGGCGGCGCTCCCCCGCATCGAGCAAGCAGTCACTTTGGCTACCGCCATGGAACTGCCGAAAGTTCTGAGCCATTCCTTGAACATCAAGGCGCTGCTTTTGAGTGCTCTCGGTCGAACCGTAGAGGCCGTCGCACTGCTCAAAGCAGCTGCGGAACTCGCTCGGGAGCACGATTTGACCAACAGCGAGTCGGCGGCACGAACAAACCTTGGCTTCCTTCTGGCAAGCAACGATTTGCCTGGCAGCATTGAGCAACTAGAGAGGCTGCTCTGCTCCTTGATCGTAGACTCGGCGACGCCTCCGGTCAGGCCCTCAACTTGCTTAACCTCTCCTGTACGCATCTGATGAAGGGCCAATGGGTCGAGGCCGACCAAGCGGCTCAACAGGCGACAGTCATTGGGGCGAGTGACCACTTGGTGGCGCTGACTCGCATTGCCAGCGTCCTCTTGGCGGTACATCGAGGCGACGCGACAGAAGCTGAACGGCAACTCGCGGGAATGACTCCACTTGCCGATAGTGACCACATGGAGGCTCGGGCCTCTTGGCAGCTCGCGCAAGCGCTCGTCGCCGAATTGGGTGATCAGCCCAGTCTCGCGTTGCCGACCGCGACAGAGGCAGTACGAGCAGCCTTCCGAGATGAAGGCTTTCCCGCCGACGTCTTCCGCCAAGGGTGGCCCCTAGCCCTTGAGGTGGCCATAAACGACGGTCATTTCGAAGAAGCCTCTGAACTGCTCTCGATAGTTGCAGACGCCCCGAAGGGTCATGTGCCCCCATACCTCCGCTCTCAACTCGCCCGCTACACGGCGCGGTTGAACGCCAGGCGTGGTCACCATGAGACCGTGAAGCAGGACTTCCGACGTGCGGCAGCGATTCTGACCGAGCTTGGCTACCCGTTCTGGCTGGCGCAGACGCAGACCGACTACGCCCGGTGGCTCATCGAGCAAGGCAGCTCAGACGAAGCCGAACGGCTGTTCACAGAAGCCGAAGACACGTTCGAGCGACTGGGTGCGAAGCCACACCTCGACCGGTTACGTGCCGCTAGAGCCACGGCAGTGGCGTAGGCAGCTACACCGCGAAACGCCCACCACGCCGTTCGATATGCCACGATTGGCGCGATCCTCTCGGCAAACTGACTGTCCATGGGCCATGGCAGACGCAAGCGTCAGCCTGCTCACTCCGGGGCGACGGCGTTGCGTCAGCCCAGGCGATCACTTCAACGGAATGCCACGTCAGAAAGCAAGCGGCCGACTTTGCTTCCAGCGTTGGCAGCCGCGATCGCTGGTGGGGTGTGCGGGCTGGTAGGCGTCCTCCTTGTCTCCCTCGGAGAGCAGGGATGCGACGCGGCGCCGAGCCGGTCATCGTGCGCTGGCGGTGCCGGCGTCATGATGCTGATCACTGTCACCGCGGCTTGCATACTCCTCGGCGCACTGGTCCTCCGGGCGCTGGCGGTTCCCGACGCAGTGCTGGTGGCTTTTTTCGGTGTCGCCGCAGCGTTGATATTCATCGTGTGGTTCTTGCTCGGCCATGTGTTCTCCACATGGATGCTGGTCGTCGTTCCACTGCTAGCGGCTACAACCTTCGCCCTCTCAGCGCTGGGGATGAAAACGCTGGCACGCATGTCCGCAGCGCGGGATCGTTCGAGAGCCTCCAGGCGGCCTCCTGACTCAGATGCCGCCACAGACACTGTTGCCGCGACGGAACCCACCCCCACCGCGCACGTCGCACCCAGCCACGGCAGCCCGAGCATGTATGAACCTGCTGAAGCAGCGCAATCCGAGGGCGCGTCCTCGCACGCTCGTTACGCCGCACCCACAGGCGCTTCGGCGGCGGGGCTCAACATTTCCGGTTCACCCTCGTATGGTGAGGCAACGCCACGCGCTTCGGCGGCAACTCAGGTTGAGGTGGCGACCCGCCGCGAAAAATTGCCAGACGAAAGACCGAGGGCAAGCCACGCCGAGTGGCTGAGCGACCAGACGGCGCCGCCGGTTCTGCCCAGGCGTCGCGCATCGGTTGCTCCTTGGCCGCAGCAAGCAGGCTCCGGCGCCACCCGTCCGCAACATGCCGCTCAGGCCACTCCGCGCCCTCACCAGGCTCCGCCTCTGACGTCCGGACCACGCCACGCGGCGCCGGTGACTCCTCGGCAGACATACGGCGGATCAGCGACTACCCGGCCCAAGCATGCAGCGCCGGTAGCGACGAACGACACCGTGGCCGTCTGGCCTGAACCGGACCGGAGCATCCCACACCAGCCGCGGCACGCCTCCAGCAGCCGCCGCACGCCTCCTACCGCTCGCTAACCCAACTGCCCGCCGCTCAGCTCAGCGGCGACGAGCTCAGCAATCTGCGCCGTGTTGAGCGCCGCACCCTTGCGCAGATTGTCCCCGCACACGAAGAGATCCAGCGTGTTCGGGAAGTCGAGTGCTTGCCGCAGGCGCCCAACGAACGTCGGGTCCGACCCGACTGTGTCCACCGGAGTCGGAAACTCCCCGTGCTCGGGCTCGTCGATCACAACCACGCTAGGCGCCTCGATGAGCACCTGCCGAGCTTCAGCGACCGAAAGGCGGTGCTCGAACGTCGCATGCACGGCCAGCGAGTGCGCCGTGACCACCGGCACCCGGACGCACGTCGCTGACACCTTGAGGTCGGGAAGCCCGAGGATCTTCCGGGACTCATCACGGACCTTCATCTCCTCGCTGCTCCATCCGGCGTCACGCCGCGAGCCCACCCACGGCACGGCGTTGAGAGCGAGCGGCGCGGCAAAGGGGGAGTCCACTCCCAGCTTGCTCGCGATCGTTCGGCGTACATCTCCAGTGGTCTGGCCGGCCGTGCGGTCACCCGCCACCACGTCGAGCTCGTCGTACAGCCGGTCGATGCCGGCCTGTCCTGCACCGGACGCTGCCTGGTACGACGCCACCACCAGCTCACGCAACCCCCACCGGGAGTTCAGCGCGCCAAGGGCATCAATCATCGTCAGTGTCGTGCAGTTGGGGTTCGCGATGATCCTGCGCGGCCGGTTTCGAGTCTGGAAACCGTTGACCTCAGGGACGACGAGCGGCACGTCGGGATCCATCCGGAAGGCTCCAGAGTTGTCGACCACCACGACGCCTGAGTCCGCGGCCAGCGGCGCCCAGTGCGCCGACACCTCGTCCGGTACGTCGAACATGGCAACGTCAACGCCATCAAACGCCGCGTGGGTCAGCTCCTGTACGACGAGGTCCTCACCACGGCAGCGCAGCACGCGGCCGGCCGAGCGCGCCGACGCCAGCAGCCGGATCTCCCCCCAGATGTCGCGCCGGGTCGACAGCAATTCGAGCATCACGGTGCCCACAGCTCCGGTGGCCCCGACGACTGCGAGCGTCGGCCCCGAGCGGCCGCTCGTCATCGGCCGGTGCCTCCGTAGACGACCGCCTCGACGTCTTCGCTGTCCAGGTCGAAGGCGCGGTGCGTCGCGGTGACTGCAGGGTCGACCTGTTCCTGGTCGACAACGACCGAGATACGGATCTCCGACGTTGAGATCATCTCGATGTTGACCCCAGCCGATGCAAGCGCGGCGAAGAAGCGGGCGGTTACCCCAGGATGTGTCCGCATGCCAGCACCGACCAGGGACACCTTGCCGATGCGGTCGTCGTACAGCAGATGCTCGTAGCTCACCTGGTCCTTCAGCCGGGCCAGGGATGTCATCGCCGCCTGTCCATCGGCCCGCGGCAGCGTGAACGAGATGTCGGTCCGCCCGGTCGCGGCCGCGGAGATGTTTTGGACGATCATGTCAATGTTGATGCCCGAGTCAGCGAGCGACTCAAACAGCGTCGCGGCCTCCCCCACCTTGTCGGGTACGCCGACGATCGTGATCTTCGCTTCGCTCCTGTCGTGAGCGACTCCGGCAATGATGGCTTGCTCCACGGCGTCTCCCGGGTCCGGATCGATGACCCACGTGCCGGTCCGCTGCGAGAACGACGAACGCACGTGAATCGGGATGTTGTAGCGCCTGGCGTACTCGACGCAGCGCAGGTGCAGCACCTTCGCGCCCGATGCGCACAGCTCGAGCATCTCCTCGTACGACACCTGGGGAATGCGCCGAGCCACCGGCACGATGCGGGGATCGGCGGTGAAGACGCCGTCGACGTCGGTGTAGATCTCGCAGACGTTGGCACGCAAAGCCGCGGCAAGCGCCACCGCGGTCGTGTCGGAGCCGCCGCGACCAAGAGTGGTGATGTCCTTTGTGTCCATCGAGACACCCTGGAAGCCGGCGACGATCGCGATGTCGCCGTCGCTCAGAGCGCTCTCGATGCGGCCCGGCGTGACGTCGATGATTTTCGCCCGCCCGTGCGACGAGTCCGTGATGACACCGGCCTGGCTTCCGGTGAACGACCGTGCGGTCTGCCCGAGATTGGCGATGGCCATCGCGAGCAGCGCCATTGAGATGCGCTCTCCCGCGGTCAGGAGCATGTCGAGCTCGCGACCGGGCGGCAGCGGAGTCACCTGCTGAGCAAGTTCGAGAAGCTCGTCGGTGCTGTCGCCCATCGCCGACACCACCACGCAGACGTCGTACCCCGCCTTCTTCGTGGCCACGATGCGCTGGGCCACACGTTTGACGCCCGCTGCGTCTGCGACTGAGGAGCCCCCGTACTTCTGCACGACGATGCCCACGCGGAATCCCTCCACCGGATGGCGGCAGTTTACAGAGCCGGTGCGTGTCGGGCGGCTGCCCTCTGGCGACGTGCGCGCCCGACGGTCGTCACAACTCCTTGGCTGCGGCGAGCCTGGCGGCCTCCACCTCATCGACATCACCGGCGTCGAGCCGGTCATGGGAGATGACGGACTGCAGAGCCCGCAGGATGGCGCTGGCCTCGCCTCCCCAGTTCGAGACGTAGGAGAACTGCCACCACCACAGCGCCTCCTCGATCGAGCCAGCCTTGTAGTGCTGAAGGCCGTGAGCGATGCAGGCGGTGATGTCAGCCAGATCGTCGGAGAGCCGCGACGACACGAGCTCCGGAGGATCGGCGTAGGGGTCGAACACCTCCGTGTACTCGTCGGCGCCCTCGAGAAGCTGAGCTAGCCGGTCACGCATCTCGTCCAGGTCGGGGTCGGGGCCCACGTCGGGCTCGTACTCCTCCCGCGGAACGAAATCGACCTGTACACCGAGGCGTGCACCGGCCAGCAGCAGCTGGCTGACCGACAACAACAGGAATGGCACGGCGGTGGGGCGTTCGCCGGTACGCGCGATCTCCCGCACGGCGAGCAGGAAGCTCTGGGCATGATCGGCGATCGAGTGCGCGAGGTCCTCGAGGTCGCTCGGTACTGGCGCCGCGTCGTCAGCTGTCGTCAACGGCTCGTCTCCCCTCGAATGCGCGACCGAGGGTCACCTCGTCGGCGTACTCCAAATCTCCCCCGACGGGTAGCCCGCTGGCAAGTCGGGTCACGCGCACGTCCAAAGGACGGAGCAGGCGGGTGAGGTATGTCGCCGTCGCCTCTCCCTCCAGGTTGGGATCGGTGGCAAGAATCACCTCGGTGATGGTGCCATCAGCGAGCCGCTGCATGAGCTCCCGGATGCGCAGATCTTCCGGTCCGATGCCCTCGATGGGGCTGATCGCGCCGCCGAGCACGTGGTATCGGCCGCGGAACTCTCCGGTCCGCTCAATCGCCACCACGTCCTTGGACTCCTCCACGACGCACACCACGGTCAGATCGCGGCGAGGATCTCGGCACACCCTGCACTGTTCCTGTTCGGCGACGTTGCCGCATGTGGTGCAGAACCGCACCTTGTCCTTGACCTCTACGAGCACCGAGGCAAGCCGCTGGACGTCGACGGGTTCGGCGCCAAGCAGATGGAAGGCAATCCGTTGGGCACTCTTGGGGCCGATGCCCGGCAGCCGGCCGAGCTCATCGATCAAGCCTTGGACCACGCCCTCGTACAACGTGACCCTGCCTCTCTAGTCGCTGCGAGCACTCGTACAGTCAGGCGCCGTCGTGGCGGATCTCGTCGATGAGCTTGGCGCCCAGTTCGCGCTCGAGCAGCTCTTGGGACGACAAGGCGCCGTCGTCGAGTACTTCGTCGTCGTCGCTGACGACCTCGTCGTCTTCGGAGGGTACTTTGTCGGATGGCGGGGAGCTTGACGCAGTGCGTGCGGCGTGCCGAAGAGCTTCACTCCGCGTTGCCCGACTGGCCGCTGGAGTCGGGTCAGCCATCCCCGAGGCAGCCCCAGACGTCGGACCGACCCGCGCTTCACGTGTCGACTCCGTCGGACTCGAGTACGACGCCGCGTCGTGGCGAGTGCCTGTCCGCGAGGAGAACCGTGGCTGCGTGGTCGGGCCCGGGCCGTCGACGATGGCCTCGACCTGCCAGTCGACGCCCAGCTCCTCGATAAGCGCCTGACGCACGATCTCGTCGTTGCCGCTGCGCACGAAGCTCTGACGAGCACCGTCGTTGACGAAGGCCAAGGTGAGTACATCGTCAGCCACGTCTTTCACGGACGCGTTCTGGCTCAGCACCATCCAGGCGAAGCGGCGCATCGATTTGACTCGGTCAAGCACTCCGGGCCAAAGCTGGCGAACGTCGACCAGGCCCAACCCCGCTGAGGAGGCGGGAGGCTTGGACGTGGAGACGGGTGCTGCAGTCGCCACCTGCGAGTCCGCATCGGCCACCAAGGCCGGGCCAGGGGTCGTACCGGCCTCATCCGTGCCGGTCGCAGGGGTCCCATGCGCAGCGGCTGGAGGGAGGCGGGCGGGCGCGTCTCCTTGACGGGTCGCTGGAGGTGCGCCGCCCGGACGGTCGGTGACCGACAGCCGACGCTCTAACCGGGCAAGGCGCGCACCGATCCCCTCCACCGAACCGTCGACACCGGGCAGCAGCATCCGCGCGCACATCAACTCGAGCAGCAGCCGCGGCGCGGTGGCTCCTCGCATCTCGGTGAGCCCGACATTGACGACGTCGGCTGCTCGCGTGAGCTCCGCTGATCCGAATTGCCCGGCTTGGTTGGTCAGTCGCTCGGCCTGATCAGCGGATACCTCGAGAAGTCCGCGCGAGGCGGCGTCGGGAACGGCCGACACGATCACAAGATCGCGAAGCCGCTGGAGCAGGTCCTCGGCAAACCTGCGCGGGTCTTGTCCGGCGTCGATCACTTTGTCGACCACGGCGAACAAGGTGGCACCGTCGTCGGCCGCCAAAGCGTCAATTGTTTCGTCGAGCAGCGCATCCGGCGTGTACCCGAGCAGCGCCGTCGCCTGCGCGTAGACGACGCCGCTGGGGCCGGAGCCGCCGATCAGCTGGTCGAGGACCGAGAGGCTGTCGCGCACGGAGCCACCGCCGGCACGGACGATCAGCGGCACGACCGGGGGCTCGACCTGCACGCCCTCTCGCCGACAGAGGTCGAGCAAATAGTCGCCCACGACCTTGGGGGGAACGAGTCGGAAGGGGTAGTGATGCGTGCGCGACTTGATCGTGCCGATCACCTTCTCCGGCTCAGTGGTCGCGAACACGAACCGCACGTGTGCCGGAGGCTCCTCGACGAGCTTCAGCAGAGCGTTGAAGCCCTGGGGAGTGACCATGTGCGCCTCATCGATGATGTAGACCTTGAACCGCGACTTCATCGGCGCGAAGAACGCCCGCTCCCTCAAGTCGCGTGCGTCGTCAACACCTCCGTGGCTCGCCGCGTCGATCTCGATCACATCGATTGACCCGGGGCCGCCGCGCGCCAGCTCGACGCACGACTCGCACTCGCCGCAGGGCACCGACGACGGCCCCTTTAGGCAGTTGAGCGTTCGAGCCAGAATGCGTGCACTCGTCGTCTTGCCGCATCCGCGCGGCCCGGAGAAGAGATAGGCGTGATGAACGCGGTTGTTGTCGAGTGCGGCACTGAGCGGAGCGGTGACGTGCTCTTGGCCGATCACGTCGGCAAAAGTGTCGGGCCGATACCGCCGGTACAGCGCAAGCGGGGCGTCCACCTGACCGACCTTAGTCCTGCACGGCGACAGTGAAGACCCCTCGCGTACCCAGCAGAGCTCACTTGCCCTTGCTGCCTTCCGGCCCTGGGGGAGTTAGGCGAGATGCTGCCACACGAGGGGCTTTCGCCAGTCTAAGCCCTGGCCGCTGCTGCGGCCGAGCGCTCTACGAAGGCGATAGCCTCTGCGGCGGAGGATTCGCATAGTGGCCTAGTGCGCACGCTTGGAAAGCGTGTTGAGTGAAAGCTCTCAGGGGTTCGAATCCCCTATCCTCCGCCACATGAAACGAGGCGTTGACCTGCCAGAACGCTG
>JBBSHN010000033.1:0-21884 GCA_038252945.1 Propionibacteriales bacterium
ATCCTGGCCACACACAATCGCTATCGCCGTGACGGAGCGACAGCCGGTGGCTGTCGTAAGTCAGTCGAGCCAATGGGAGCTAGTGGACAAGACAGGAGCGCTGTTTCGACGAGTTGCCGCTGCTCCGCCGGGAATGCCAGTGATCGACGTCCCGTCAACTCGAACTACCGACGTGCTGCGGTCAGCCGCCGCCGTGGTGTCGTCGTTGCCAGGTGACCTGCTGTCGCGCACTCGTAGCGTGCGAGCGGAGTCGCTGGACTCGATCACACTCCTTCTGCGGGACGGAAGGTCCGTGCTGTGGGGCAACGCAAACCAGAATCGCGCGAAAGCACAGGTGTTGGCGGTGCTACTCAAGCATCGAGCCACCGCGTACGACGTCAGCGTTCCGGCTGAGCCAACGTTGACCAGCCACTGACGCGACCTCCTGAATGCATGACCCTGCACCGCTGGTGGTCCGGGTCGGGGCGAAGACGACACAAAAAGGAGCCCGCGTGTCGGTTGCCCCGAAGCGCGCCGGTGTCCTACGTTGTTGGTCGACACGAGGTTGACACTGCTGTAACTCTTTAGTAGAGAGTTAAGGTTTGCGCTCGACCAGCGTCATTCTTCCCCACAGTCTGGACATGTTGCAGTCGCTCGGCTTTCGAGCTCACCAGTGCGGCTGTGCCGGTAACTCCTGAGAGGTACTTGCTCGTGGCTGCACCGCAGAACTACCTGGCGGTCATCAAGGTCGTAGGCATCGGTGGGGGCGGCGTCAACGCCGTCAACCGGATGATCGAGGTTGGGCTTCGCGGAGTGGAGTTCATCGCCATCAACACCGACGCACAAGCTCTGCTCATGAGCGATGCCGACGTCAAGCTCGATATCGGGCGGGACCTCACCCGCGGCCTTGGCGCCGGTGCCAACCCCGACGTCGGCGCCCAGGCATCCGGCGACCATGCAGGAGAGATCGAAGAGGTCCTCAACGGCGCCGACATGGTCTTCGTCACTGCCGGCGAAGGCGGTGGCACCGGCACGGGTGGCGCACCCGTGGTGGCCCGAATCGCACGGTCGCTGGGCGCCCTGACGATCGGTGTCGTCACCCGGCCGTTCTCCTTCGAAGGGCGCCGGCGCGCGAACCAGGCCGAAGAAGGAATCGCTGAGCTGCGAGAAGAAGTCGACACTTTGATCGTGATTCCCAACGATCGGCTGCTCTCGATCTCCGACCGCTCGGTCAGCGTTCTCGACGCCTTCAAGCAGGCCGACCAGGTGCTTCTGCAAGGCGTCTCGGGCATCACCGACCTGATCACCACGCCCGGCCTGATCAACCTCGACTTCGCCGACGTCAAGTCGGTGATGTCCTCCGCCGGTTCGGCACTAATGGGCATCGGACGTGCGAATGGCGAAGACCGGGCAGTCGTTGCGGCCGAGATGGCTGTATCCAGTCCGCTGCTCGAGGCGTCGATCGACGGCGCTCACGGAGTGCTGCTGTCAATCTCCGGTGGCTCAGACCTCGGACTCTTTGAGATCAATGAAGCCGCCGCCCTGGTGTCGCAGGCGGCACACGCCGAGGCCAACATCATCTTTGGTGCGGTGATCGACGATGCCCTCGGCGACGAGGTTCGAGTCACTGTTATCGCGGCGGGTTTCGACGGCGGCATGCCGAAACGACGAGACCAGTCTCAGCCGGCGCTTCGCCCCAGGGAGACACCCGCGCAGCCACAGCAGATCCCGGCGCAGCAACTTCCTTCGCAGGCACCACAGCAGGGAGCTGCGGCGCAGCCTTCACCACAGCCCGCCGCTGCCGCTCCGACTGGGGAGTCGGGCCAACCGCAACGTCAGACCCCTGAGCCGCAGACCGCTCAGAAGCAGTCGCAGACTGATCAGCCCGACAAGCCAGAACCGGCCGCTGCCGGTCCCCAACAACCCTCGCCGCTGCCGCCGCGGCAGCCCCGACCGATTGCGTTCGACAACTCCGAGGAACTCGACGTACCGGACTTTCTCAAGTAGCCCGTGTTCGCCTCGCGGGAATCGCTGAGCGGCGCGGCTGGGAGAGTCGAGCTGGCGTTCACCAACCGGCACGGAGGTGTAAGTCCACAGCCGTGCGACAGCCTGGACCTGAGCCGCGTCCGCAACAGCGGCGACGGGGCACTGCGGCAGAACTTCGAGCTCCTGGCCGAAGCGTTTGACGTGGACGGCTTCGCCACGATGCGACAGGTCCAAGGCAATGCGGTGGCGATCGTCACCGAGCTCACCGATGACCAGCCGGTCGCGGACGGTCTCGTCACCGCAGCAGCGGGGGTCCCGTTGTGCGTTCGGGTCGGTGACTGTGTGCCTGTGGTGTTGGCGGACGCCGACGCTGGAGTCATCGGGGTCGCGCATGCGGGCCGAGCCGGAATCGTCGCAGGCGTCGTGCCAGCGACAGTGACCGCCATGCGGACGCTCGGAGCGCAACGGATCGCCAGCTGGATCGGACCTTATGTCTGCGGGGCTTGCTACGAAGTCCCGGCACCTTTGCGCCACCACGTCTCGGCCACGGTGCCGACGGCCTTCGCCTGCACGACGAGAGGAACTCCGTCGGTGGACTTGGGCGCGGCAGTGAACTGGCAGCTCACGGCCAACGGCTGCTCGGTCAACGATCGCAACGAATGCACCCTCGAAAGCGACGACTTCTACTCCTATCGACGAGACGGAGCTGCGTCTGGTCGCTTCGCAGGTATCGTCGTCCGGCGCAGCGCGTTTCCCGACCCGGCTCCGTCGCTGTGAGCTCTGGGCGCCGCGACGAGCTCGCCGAACGAGTGGCGGGAGTACGCGAAAGGGTCGCTCGCGCCGCCGCAGCAGCCGGTCGGTCGGCCGACGACGTCTCGATGGTGGTCGTCACCAAGACTTGGCCCAGCAGTGACATTCGGTTGCTGCACGAGCTCGGAGTGACCGATTTCGCTGAGAACCGCTCGCAAGAAGGCGAGACCAAGGCAGCAGAACTGGCCGACCTGCCCATCACCTGGCACTTCATCGGCCAAATCCAGTCCAACAAAGCATCCCGGATCGCCGGCTACGCCTCGGTCGTGCATTCGGTCGACTCTGTTCGAGTGGCTCACCGTCTGAACTCCGGGGCGGAACGGGCCGAGCGATCATTGGAGTGTCTTGTTCAAGTCAGTCTTGATCCGGCGGCAGACGCCAGCGGCCGGGGCGGCGTGCGCCCCGGCCTGGCCGATGAGATTGCCGAGGCGCTCGAAGCGGCTGAGTTCCTGCGGTTCGCGGGAGTCATGGGCGTCGCGCCTCTGCACGAAGACTCCACCTTGGCCTATCGGCGGTTGGCTGAGGTGGCGGCACAGCTACGGCTCCGTCATCCGGACGGGTCGCTCCTGTCGGCGGGAATGAGCGCCGACTTCGAGGCGGCAATCCGGGTCGGCGCAACACACGTGCGTGTCGGCAGCGCGATACTCGGTCTGAGGCCCCCCAACCGGTAAGGTCAGAACCGATTTCCGCTCCGCGGAAAGCCGCACCACCACCTCGGCATCCGGAGGCACCAGGTCATGGCGGGCGCAATGCGCAAGGTCGGCGTGTATCTCGGTCTGCTCGAAGACACGGACCGCTACGAGGACGACTACTACGCCGACGACGAGACGCCTACAAGCTCGCGGGGATCGACGGCGATCGGCCGCCCGATGCATGCTGTGCCTGACGACCGCCCAGCGCCCGTGGCGTCACTCGCGGATCGGCGCCGACCCTCGCAAGTGGTCACTGAACTGTCCCGGATCACCACGGTGCATCCACGCACCTACAACGAGGCGCGCACGATCGGTGAGTACTACCGAGAAGGCATCCCGGTCATCATGAACCTCTCCGACATGGACGACAGAGACGCCAAGCGGCTCGTCGACTTCTCGGCGGGTTTAGTGTTTGCCGTCCGCGGAACCATCGAACGCGTCACGAACAAGGTTTTCTTGCTTTCGCCGCCCAACGTGTCGGTCGCGGCTGAGGACAAGCAGCGTATCGCCGAGGGCGGATTCTTCAACCAGAGCTGACGTCACCCCCTCTCAGGCATCGCAGTATGGCGCTGACCTTGCCCGCTACGGCGGCGTCCTCACTGCTCCGACGTCTAGGCTGCTTTCGTGGTGTTCGTCGGTGTCGTGCTCGAGCTGGTGCTGTGGTTCTACATTCTGCTTCTGCTTGCCCGCATCGTCGCCGACTGGGTGCAGATGTTCGCGCGATCCTGGCAACCGCAAGGGCCGGTGTTGGTGCTGCTGGAGATGATCTATACCGCCACTGATCCGCCGATCCGGCTGTTCCGCAGATTCGTGCCACCGCTGCGGCTGGGGGGCCAAGGGATCGATTTGTCGATTCTCTTTGTGTTGCTGATTTGTTATGTCTTTCTCTACATCAACCGCCGCACGCTGCTTTTCGCCTGAGCGCCGACCGCCCCGACGTCGCCCCGGGAAATTCGGTGCCGGGTGACCGGTTCCGCAAGAAGGTGTAGAGGAGGTAGCGTTGCGCTGACGCCATCGACCCAGGAAAGGGACTTCCATGCCGCTGACGCCCGAGGACGTCCACAAGAAGACGTTTACACCGGTCCGCTTGCGCGAGGGCTACGACATGGGGGAGGTCGACCAGTTCCTCGACGAGGTAGAAGAAGAGCTGACCCGGCTGCTCAAGGAGAGCTCAGACCTTCGAGCCCAGCTCGCATCGGTAGCGACCAACGGCGCCACAGCTGAAGTCACTGCGCCCGCCGCTCCCGACCCGGCTTCGGTCGCGCCGGCGCCACCTCCGCCGGCACCTGTCGTCGCCGCACCTATGCAGCCGGCCTCGTTGACCGAGCTTCCGCTCGTGAAGACCGCGCCAGAAGCGTCCTCGGCTGCAGCCCGCCTGCTCGAGATCGCGACGAGCAACGCCGAACAGCTGGTTCACGAGGCGAAGGCAGATGCTGATCGCATCGTTGGCCAGGCGCGCACACAGGCCGACAGGGTCGGCAAGGACGCGCAGTCCAAGGCTGACAAGTTGACTGCCGAAGCTCGTAAGCGATCGCAACGACTAGACGCGGAGACCGAAGAGCGGCGTGAGCAGATGCTCGGCACTCTCGAGCGGGAGAAGCAGACCCTGGCTGCTGAGCTGGAGGAGATGCGCGCCTTCGAGCGGGAGTACCGCAGCCGCTTGAAGAGCTACTTCGAAGCCCAGCTGCGGGCTCTGGAGGGCGACGGTGAGACTGATGACGTCCCGCTGACGCCGTCAGCAAACGGTGAGACCTCCGAGCGAATCCGTGAGCTGTTGAGCGACCGCAAGTAGGCAACCGCCGCTGGTCAAGCGCTGGCTGAGGCTGGCTGGTCAGACCTTGTCGAGCTGGAACGCGACTTCCAGTTCCGGGTCGGCCAGCCAGCCTTTTTCCGGCTCCGGAGACTCGGTCACAGAGACTGCTAGCACCTCAGTCGCGACGAGGTCTGTGTGCTCACGTAGCGCAGATGCAGTCTCCCCGGCGGCACTCCAGCGCAGGCGGATGCGATCGACGACGTCCAGACCAGCGGTCTTGCGCGCCTCCTGGATCAGCCGGATCGCCTCGCGAGCACGTCCAGCGCGTACCAGCTCCGGAGTGAGGCTGAGGTCGAGAGCGACGGTTTCGCCATGCTCGTTGATCACCGACCACCCTTCGCGCGGCAGCTCACTGACGATGACGTCGTCCGATGTCAGCTCGACGGTCCCGAAGCAGGAGACGGTGGCCCTACCCTGCGCGGCGAGGTCGGCCGCGAGGACTGTGGGGTCCGAAGCAGTGATCGCGGCCGCTACGTCCGGTGTTTGGCTCCCGAACCGTTTTCCGAGACTGCGGTAGTTCGGCTTCACTTGATAGGTCACCAGGTCCCCTGCAGCAGAGAACGACTCGACCGACTGCACGTTCAGCTCCTCCGCGATCTGCGTCTGAAGTTCGTCGCTTAGCTGCCCATGAGCAGCTGAAGCGATCAGCACCCGGGACAGCGGCTGCCTCGTCCGGATCTTGGCCTCCGCTCGCGCCGCTCGGCCGAGTTCGACGAGCCGCCGAGCCAGCGCCATCGCTGCATTCAGCTCGGTGTCGATGCACTCCCCGTCGTACGACGGCCAGGAGGCCAGATGGACCGAAGCCGGTGCTGTCGGGTCGACGCTGCGGACCATGTCCTGCCAGACACGCTCGGTGACGAACGGCACGAGCGGAGCTAGCAGTCTCGTCAACACCTCGAGCGTTTCGTGCAACGTAGCAAGCGCTGCGGAATCGCCGTCCCAGAAGCGCCGCCGAGATCTGCGCACGTACCAGTTCGACAAGTCGTCGACGAACTCGCTGAGCCGTTGACCGGCGCGCTGGGTGTCGAAGATTTCCAGTGCCCCGGTCACGTCCTCCACCAGCCGTTCCCGCTGCGAAAGCACCCAGCGGTCCATGACGTGCCGGTCCGCCGGTGGCGGGGCGCCCTGCGGAGGCGACCAGCCGTTCGTGCGCGCGTACAGAACATGAAAGGCGACGGTGTTCCAGTACGTGAGCAGCACCTTCCGCACGATCTCCTGCAGAGCGCCGTGGCCCACTCGGCGAGCTGCCCACGGAGACCCCGCGGCGGCCATGAACCAGCGCAGGGCGTCAGCACCGTGCTCCTCCATGAGCGGCATCGGCTCCAACACGTTGCCCAGGTGCTTGGACATCTTGCGCCCGTCTTCGGAAAGCAGGAGCCCGAGGCACACGACGTTCTCGTATGCGGATTCCTGGAACAGCAACGTGCCGATCGCCATCAAGGAGTAGAACCATCCACGGGTCTGGTCCAAGCCCTCGCAGATGAACTGCGCAGGGAATGCATCGGCGAACCGATCCTTCGACTTTTCCGCATGCGGATATCCCCACTGGGCGAACGGCATCGACCCCGAGTCGTACCAGGCGTCGATGACCTCGGGCACGCGGGTTGATTGCGTGCCGCACTCAGAGCAGGGCAGTGTCACCTCGTCGACGAACGGCCGGTGCGGGTCCATGTCGCTGAGATCGCGTCCGCTGCGCTCGCTCAGCTCGGCCAGTGACCCAACACAGGTCAGATGACCGCTTCCACACCGCCAGATCGGCAGCGGAGTTCCCCAGTAGCGCGTCCGTGACAGTGACCAGTCGACGTTGTTGTGCAGCCAGTCCCCGTACCGCCCGTGCTTGATGGTGGCGGGATACCAGTTCGTGCGCTCGTTCGCCCGCAGCAGCGCATCCTTGATCGCCGTGGTGCGGATGTACCAGGCGGGTAGCGCGTAGTACATCAGTGGGGTGTGGCACCGCCAGCAGTGCGGATAGGAGTGCTCGTAGGACGCGTGGCGGAAGAGCAAACCTCGACGGTCCAGCTCGCGCACCAGGTCGACGTCAGCGTGCTTGAAGAACTGGCCGCCGACGAGTTCCACGTCGGAGTCGAAGTGGCCGTCCCGACCGACGGGGTTGACGACAGGGAGCCCGTAGGCCGAGGCGACCACCATGTCGTCCGAACCGAATGCCGGTGACTGGTGCACAAGCCCAGTGCCGGCGTCGGTCGTCACGTAGTCGGCCAGCACGACGAAGTGCGCCTTCGTGGCTTCGGGAAACCCCACGAGGTCGAACGGCCGGCGGTAGCGCCAGTACTCCATCTCGTCGCCGAGTAGCCGGGACTCGACGATCCACCCGTCGCCGAGAACCGTCTCGAACAACGGCTCGGCGACGACCAGCCGCTCGTTGCCGTCGCTGGCCACGACGTATTGCTCGGCTGGATGCGCCGCCACCGCGGTGTTGGAGACAAGCGTCCAGGGGGTCGTCGTCCACACCAGCAGCGCGGCCGCGTCGGCGAGCGGGCCGGAGGTCAGCGGAAACCGGACGTAGACCGACGGATCGACGACTGTCTCGTACCCGCCCGGCTGCCCCAGCTCGTGGTCGGACAGCGCCGTCTCGCAGCGAGGGCAGTACGGCGAGATGCGGTCCGCTTCATAGAGCAGCCCGAGGTCGAAAATCTGCTTGAGTGACCACCAGACGCTTTCGATGTACGACGCGTCCATCGTGCGGTAGGCCTGCTCGGTGTCGAGCCAGTACCCCATCCGCCGCGTCATCGCCTCGAACCCCCCTACGTGCCGCCGGACAGAGTCGCGGCACGCGGCGTTGAACTCGGCGATGCCGTACTTCTCGATGGCTCGCTTGCCGGAGAGGCCGAGCTCCTTCTCGACGCCCACCTCGACGTGCAGCCCCTGGCAGTCCCAGCCGGCTTTGCGGTCGACGCGATAGCCCTGCATGGTCTTGAAGCGGGGGAACACGTCCTTGAACACTCGAGCTTCGACATGGTGCACGCCCGGAATGCCGTTGGCGGTCGGGGGACCTTCATAGAAAGTCCAGCGGGGGCAGTCCGCGCTCGTCTCCAGCGAAGCTGCGAAAGTGGCCTGCTCGTCCCAGTAGTCCAAGACGCCGTGCTCAAGTGCCGGCAGGTCGACATGGTGTGGGACCGAGGGGTATTGCGCGGTCATTTGAACCGTCCACGGGCGTCGTTCGCAGCGGCGCCTTGTCGCTGCCGAGACGAAGGGACGACAACCGGCGAGACCGGCTCCCGTGGTACCACCCTTCTTGACGCTGCGCTTCTCGGCGAAGCGACGTCCACTTCGTTGCTGCCGCGGCCGGTTCTAGTAGGTCGAGTTGCTTCGGCCGTTCTTCCGGCAGCTCTGAGGTGATGGCCTCGTCACCGCTCTGCGGCGGGGCAAGCCTACCGGCTAACCAGCGTCTGGCCCATGCATTTCTGCGTCCCGGAGCCGGACGGCATCGACCGAGGCGGAGCAGTCGCGCAGCGGAAGCTGCGAGCGCCAAGGGGCCCGCAAATCGTGGAAAGCGTTGTGGACCGGTCGCGTTACGCCTATTCTTCCCGCACCGCACAGGGGAAGGGTTCACCAAGGGGACCGGTCGGCAGGCCGGTGGACAGAAAGGCCGCAGATGGCTGCGAGGAAGACGGCGACGACTTCCACCGACTCAAAAAAAGCCACGCCCAAGAAGGCGGTGCCGAAGCGCTCGACTCAGAAGGCAAGCCGTTCGAAGCTCGCTGTCCGGTCCGGGGAGAAGCCGTGGAGCGCCAAACAGGTGGCAGAGGTGCGGGCGGCACTGGAGGCCGACGCTGCCAGGTTGCACGCGGAAATCACCGCGGCGGAGGCCGAGATCTCCGCTCTGATGCGGGAGGGCGGTGAAGGCGCCGGGCACGACCAGGCAGATGTCGGCTCGACCACGTTCGAGCGCGACCACGAGATGACTCTCGCTCGCAACGCCCGAGACCAGCTGACTCTGGTCAACCAGGCACTCGCCCGCATCGACGATGAAACCTACGGCGTCTGCGAGTCGTGCGGGGAGGCGATCGGCAAGGCCAGATTGCAGGCGTTTCCGCGTGCCACACTGTGCATGGAATGCAAGCAACGACAGGAACGCCGCTGACGGACGCCTCCGCACCGGGTGGCGTCCGCAACGTCAGCCGCGCGGCGGTGGCCCTGTGGGCTGTCGTTGCCTTGGGGGTGTATGCGCTTGACCAGGGGACGAAGTGGTGGGCCGAGAACACGCTCAGCGACGGCGTCCCGCGCCCGCTGCTGGGGCCCTGGTTGCAGGCACACCTGGCTCACAATGCTGGTGCCGCCTTCAGTGTGGGCACGTCGTACACAATCGCGCTGTCCCTCGTCGCAGTGGCCGTGGTCGTGGCATGCCTGCGGATCTCCCGACGACTGCGCAGTTTCGGGTGGGCGACCGCGATCGGGCTGTTGCTCGCCGGCGCGCTCGGCAACCTGACCGACCGAATGTTTCGCGCTCCCGGGCCGTTCCGCGGACATGTGGTCGACTTCCTGCAGCTGCCCTACTGGCCGGTGTTCAACGTGGCCGACTCAGCGATCTGCGTTGCGGCGCTGCTCTTTGTGGTTTTGACAGTCCGGGGCGTTCACCTAGATGGACAGGTCGGCGAGCGTTCGGTGCACGCTGGCGACGCTCCAGTGAAACCGTGACAGCCGGGCCTGCGCGTCGGTGACAAGAATGGACCGGCGGGTCGTGCAGGTCCCCAGCGGGCTCGCCGGTGAGCGCGTCGACACCGCCATCGCCCGGATGTTCGGCCTGTCTCGGACTCGAGCTGCCGAGCTGGTCGCAGCGGGGGACGTCGTCCTGAACGGCGCCACCCCGGCGAAGTCGGAGCGCGTCGACGAGGGCGCGTTTCTCGAGGTGGTAATGCCTGCGCCGGACACGCCGGTGCGGATTGTCCCAGCTGCCGTTGAGGGGCTCCGCATCGTGTATGACGACGACGCCCTGCTGGTCGTCGACAAGCCGGTGGGTGTTGCGGCTCATCCCAGTGGTGGTTGGAACGGCCCGACGGTGCTCGGTCACTTGATGAATGCTGGATTTCGCATCGCCACGTCCGGCGTCCCAGAGAGGCACGGAATCGTGCAGCGCCTTGACGTCGGAACGAGCGGGCTGATGGTCGTGGCGAAGTCCGAATGGGCGTACTCGCGGCTCAAGCACGCCTTCCGCCGCCGAAATGTCGACAAGAGATATCACGCCTTGGTGCAGGGCCAGATCGATCCGCTTCGAGGCACCATCGACGCACCCATCGCCCGCCATCGCAAGTACGACTACAGGTACACGGTGAGCGCAGATGGCCGACACAGCGTCACGCACTACGACACGCTCGAAGCTCACCGCTTCGCCTCATTGCTCGCCATCTCGCTGGAGACAGGTCGTACACATCAGATTCGTGTGCACATGAGCGCCCTGCACCATCCGTGTGTGGGAGACCTGACCTACGGCGGCGATCCGGTTCTCGCCGAACGCCTCGGTTTGACCAGACAGTGGCTGCACGCTGTGCGGCTCGGGTTCGCTCATCCGGAGACCGAGAAGTGGATGGAGTTCGAGTCGCCCTACCCAGACGACCTCACTCATGCGCTGGAGGTCATCCAAGAGGCCGCCTGAGCTTCACCGACCCGCGCTCGCCAACCGTCTACGTCAAGGCACTAGCCGCGAGGCACGAATTGTTGCAGTCTTGACTTGACCCCTGGGAAGTCCCGCGCAGCCGCAGGAGAGTGCCCGATGAAGGGCGTTGTGAAGTACGTCGGTTTGGTTGGTCTGGCCATCGTCTTGGCGGTCATGGCTAGCCGCCTGACCAGCCTCGGTGGCGGTGACAACGCGTCGAGATCGTCAGCGAGTTCTTCAGGTACGGCAGGCAGCTCCGCCTCGTCGCCGACTGCTTCTTCACGCAGTCAGGCTCCGACGCCTAACGCGTCACAATCCGCGGTGCCCGAGATGAGGACGGGAGCGGGTGCGGTCTACGCGATGGCGGTTAAGCACGCTTACCGGCTCGCCATCGGATCGGCGCAGCCGAAGCCACTGTGGCGCGTGTACGTCAACCGGTTCGCAAGCGTGGACCCAGGCACGCTCAGCCTGCACACCACCCTGGGAAGCCATGCTCGCATCAACCGCCAGTTCGCAGGTTACATGTGCGACTTCGTGGCCGACCTGTCCCGATCTGGCGACTTTTCCCCGGAGCTGCGTTCAGTGGCCGTCAAGGCCCTCGACGGCATCACGTTGGCCAGGTGCGGCCGTGCCAACCCCACCTGAGTTAGCGACTGTGGTGCTCCGCCGGGCCGACAGTTCCGAGTCAGAAGCGGTGGCTGAGCTCATCTGGCGTGTCCGCGAACAGAACGTCGGACCGATTCCACAGCAGGTGCACTCGCTGGCGGAGACGCGCGCCTGGATGCGGGACATGATGTTTCCGACCCGCGAAGTCTGGGTGGCAGACACTCGCGGCGCACTCGTCGCACTCATGCTGCTGCGACATCCGGACTGGCTGGACCAGCTGTACGTCGACGCCAGCTTCTGCGGAAAAGGACTCGGCTCTCGTCTGCTTGCTCTCGCCAAGGCACGATGCCCTGCCGGCTTGCAGCTCTGGACCTTCCAGAGCAACTTCGGTGCTCGCCGTTTCTACGAACGCCACGGCTTCGTGCCGGTTGAGTACACCGACGGCGACAACGAGGAGCAATCACCTGACGTCCGTTACAAGTGGAGCCCGGATCTGCATCTGTAGCGGGACATCTTCCGTAGACTAGTTGCGCAGTACTGTTCGCATACCTAGACTATCTAGGTATGACGCCAGAGCTGCACGGCCACCTCGACCTCATGCTGCTCGCGGTGTTGAAGGACGGGCCACTGCACGGGTACGCGCTCATCACCGAGCTGGCGCGCCGCAGCGACCAGGCATTCCAAGTGCCGGAAGGCAGCGTCTATCCGGCGCTGCAGCGGCTCGAGCGGCGCGGCTACGTGCAGAGCCAATGGAGCGACAGCGGCCGCCGCCGGCGTACCTATGCGCTCACCGCCGTGGGTCAGCGACAGCTCGCCACGGGGACTCGCGACTGGTGGCAGTTCAGCGCCAGGCTCAACTGCGTGTTGGGAGTGACAGCGTGAGCGATCCCATCGACGACGTACTCGACGACCTTTTCACGCGGCTTGCACCACTTGGGCCGGCAGGGCGGCGCGCCTACCTCGAGGCAGAGGCGCACCTGTTGCAAGCGGTCGCCGAAGACGAAGCCCGGGGTGCCTCCTTGGATGCTGCCTACTCTGCGGCGCTGAGTCGGTTCGGCGAGGTCAGCGAGTACGTCGAAGGCGTCGATGCAGTGAACAGGCTTGGCTTCCGCGCGCTCGTCACCAGGCTGGTCGGTGACGCCTGGCTTTTGGGTGCCCTGGCCGGCTTCTTCGTTGGACTGGCCGGTGTCGCCCTTGCCGTCGTTCGGGCGGTCTCCGGAGTCGTCCTCGTGGCGAGCGACTTGTCCGGGACGGTCCTCAGCAAGGCTCGCTGCGCTCAGCTGGCCGAGTATTACCCGCACGCAGCGACGTGCCTGCAGGCTTCTCGACTCCATCACGCCGACGAGATCGTCGGTTCCTACCAAACCCTGGGCCTTGTCGGGGTCGGAGGACTGGTGGCCTACTGGCTCGCTCGCCGCGGCCGCGGGGGCCCGCTGAATCGGTTCGCCGCAGCGGCTCAACCCGACCTCGTCGCCGTCGTCGGAGTCGTTGGTGCGGGCACCCTTGCGCTTCTTCAGTTTCTGCAGGGCACAGCCGACCTGGCGGTGGGTGCGCGCAACGGACTCGCGACGTCGCTTGCAGTCGGTGCAGCGGCTGCGCTGGCGGCGGTTGCGCTTTCTCCTCGAGCGCTCGCCGCGCTGCGAGCGCCCAGACCGGCGGGGACAGTGGAGCGATGAGGTGATTCCAAAGGGGGTGAGAGGAGCGCTGTTGCTCGGCATCGCCTTTTCGGCCTACACGTGGGGCGCCAAAGAGGTGCTGGCGTTATACCTTCACGAGCCGTGGCAGGACGATCCCTACGACGCCGTGGTCTCGTTTGCGATGATCATGATTCCGTTGCTGACTGCGCTTGTCGCTCTGCGGACGGCCCTCGGCGCAGCGGAGCTGCCAGCGCGGCGGGCGATCGACCTGGTGCGGGCGAGCCGACTGATCGTGGGAGTCGTCGCGGTGACGGAGCTCAGCGACTGGGTCAGCCTCGCCTTCCAGGCTCACCAGGACGCATGGAACAGTACAACGGCTGCGATGGTTGCCGGCCTTGCCACGTTCAGCCTCTGCACCGTCGCGGTGGTGGAGAAGCTGCGTCTCAGCGCGGCACATCGCGACTCCGACGTCCCTGACCAGCCCGACTGGGCTACCGATGCCGTCGTGCTTCTCGAGCGACTCACGCACCACCTGGGAAAGTGGCGGCCGTCTGCGTCGTCGGCCGTCCGCTGGGTTGACAACGTTGTGATCGCTCGCGTCCGGTTCCACCCCGTCGCGGCAGCAGCGGTCTTCTCGATTCTGCTCGGCGCCGCGGCGGACGCGCCGCAGGTGGTGCTCGAGGGTTACGGCCTCGGCTTGGCGGCGCTCTTTATCACCATCAGCGCGTGTTCGACGTTCGCCTTCGTGGCGCTCGCGGGAAGGTACCTCCGGCTCGTGAGCCGCCGTGGCGCACCCCTACGGCCCGGCGTTGCGACGAGTGTCGCCGTGGCTGCCAGCGTGCCGTTGGCAGCCACCTTTCGCGGCGGGCTGTGGTGGGTCGTCGGAAGTTCCGAGGCGAACGCCGGACCGCAGCAGCTCGCCTCACTGCTCGCTGTCTTCGCCGTCGCAACGGCGATTGTCTGCGGCAGTGCTGCGTGGCGAGGCGCCGGCCACACCAGGGCGGTGCTCCGGTCCAGGTAAGCAGCCAACGGTGTGGCAGCCCCGAGTGTCGGCGGGGCTTGCAATGCTGTAACCACGTAGGCTGATCGTCTTCTCCCAGTCGGTGTCAGCTGCGATGGCATCACCTCTCGTTGCGCTGCCTTCGGCGTTGTGCGCCCGGCAGGTCTGCTTCGGTGTACGACGGAAGGAGCCCGGCGCCGATGACGGACCCGACATCCGCGGGTTTCGTGCATCTGCACGTCCACACCGACTTCTCGATGCTCGACGGCGCCGCCCGCGTGGGCGAGCTGCTCGACGAGGCAGTCCGGATGGGGATGCCGGCACTCGCCATGACCGACCACGGCAATATGTTCGGCGCCCACGAGTTCTACCGCGCCGCTCAGGCTCGCGGCATCAAGCCGATCATCGGGATCGAGGCCTACCTGACCCCAGGCACCAGCCGGTTCGAGCGACGGCGCGTCCGGTGGGGCAGCGGCGGAGGCGATGATGTCTCCGGTGCTGGGGCCTACACCCACGCCACCTTGTTGGCCGAGACCACCGAAGGCATGCACAACCTCTTTCGGCTGTCGTCTCTGGCCTCACTCGAGGGCAACTACTACCGGCCCCGCATGGACAAAGAGCTGCTTGAGCGCTTCGCCAACGGCATTCTCGCGACCACCGGCTGCCCATCAGGTGAGGTGCAGACCCTGCTGCGGCTCGGCAAGTATGACGACGCGGTGGCTGCCGCTGCGTCGTACCGCGACATCTTCGGTGCGCAGAACTACTTCGTTGAGCTGATAGATCACGGGCTCGCGATCGAGCGCCGCGTACGCGACGACTTGCTCCGACTGGCTCAGCAGCTCGACTTGCCGCTCGTCGCCACCAACGACCTGCACTACACCAAGCCGGAGCATGCGAAGAGCCATGCCGCTTTGCTGTGCGTCCAGTCCGGATCGACGGTGCACGACGAGAACCGCTTCCGACTCGAGGGCGAGGACTACTACCTCAAGTCAGCGGATGAGATGCGTTATGTGTGGCGCGACCTTCCTCAGGCGTGCGACAACACGCTGCTCATCGCGGAGCGATGCTCGGTCGAGTTCGCCGAGGGCCGCAATCTGATGCCGCACTTCGCCGTACCAGCCGGTGAGACCGAGGACTCGTGGTTCGTCAGGCAGGTCGAGGGAGGCCTGGCGGAGCGCTATCCCGAGGGCGTATCGCCTGAGGCGCGTAAGCGAGCCGACTACGAAGTTGATGTCATCTTGCAGATGGGCTTTCCGGGCTATTTCTTGGTGACAGCCGACTGCATCCGCTGGGCGCGCCAGCAGCACATTCGCGTTGGGCCAGGCCGCGGCTCCGCGACCGGCTCACTCGTCGCCTATGTGTTAGGCATCACCGAACTCGACCCGCTTGAGCACGGTCTGCTGTTCGAGCGCTTTCTCAATCCCGAGCGCATCTCGATGCCCGACATCGACATCGACTTCGACGAGCGCAGGCGTGGCGAGGTGCTGCGCTACGTCGCCGATAAGTACGGCGCCGACCGGGTGGCCCAGGTCGTCACGTTCGGCACGATCAAAGCCAAGCAAGCGGTCAAGGACTCAGCGCGTGTGCTTGGGCACCCGTTCGCCATGGGTGAGCGCATCACCAAGACGATGCCTGCTGCGGTGATGGGCAAGGACATTCCGGTCAACGACATCTTCAATCCCCAGCATGAGCGGTACGGCGAGGCGTCGGAGTTCCGCGCTCTCTACGAAGCAGACCCCGACGTCCATGCGATCGTCGACACCGCCCGTGAGCTCGAAGGGCTCAAGCGGCAGTGGGGTGTTCACGCGTGCGCGCTCATCATGTCGAGCGAGCCGCTGATCGATAACATTCCGATCATGCGCCGGGAGCAGGACGGCGCCATCATTACCCAGTTCGACTATCCGACCTGCGAGGCGCTCGGACTGTTGAAGATGGACTTCCTCGGGCTCCGCAACCTCACCGTCATCGACGACACAATCGCGCACGTGGCAGCCAATCACCACCAACACGTCGACATCGAGTCGGTCCCTCTCGACGACCCAGCGACGTACGAGCTTCTGGGCCGCGGGGAGACTTTGGGTGTCTTCCAGCTCGACGGCGGCAACATGCGTTCGCTGCTGCGCCAAATGCGGCCGGACTCCTTCGAGGACATCGCCGCCGTTCTGGCGCTGTACCGACCAGGGCCGATGGGCGCGAACAGCCACATCAACTACGCGCTGCGCAAGAACGGCAAGCAGGAGATTACACCGATTCACCCGGAGCTGGCCGAGGCACTGCACGAGATTCTGGCACCGACGTACGGGCTCATCGTCTACCAGGAGCAGGTGATGGAGATCCCGCAGAAGCTCGCGGGCTACTCCCTCGGCCGCGCGGACCTGCTGCGCAAGGCGATGGGCAAGAAGAAGGCCGACGTCCTCGCGAAGGAGTACCAGCCATTCGCGGCCGGCATGCGCGCCAACGGCTATTCCGACTCCGCGGTCAAGACGCTGTGGGACATCCTCGTTCCCTTCGCCTCCTACGCCTTCAACAAGTCCCACACCGCCGGCTACGGGCTTGTCTCCTACTGGACTGCGTACCTCAAAGCAAACTATCCCGCCGAGTACATGGCGGCGCTGTTGACGAGCGTCCGCGACGACAAGGACAAGTCAGCTGTCTACCTCAGCGAGTGCCGGCGGATGGGCATCAAGGTGCTTCCACCTGACGTCAACGAGTCAGCCGCCGACTTCACTCCGGTGGGCACTGACATCCGCTTCGGCCTGTCCGCCATACGCAACGTCGGCGGCAACGTTGTCGCAGGCTTGATCGAGGCGCGCGAACGCGAAGGACGTTTCAGCGACTTCGGAGACTTCCTGTCCAAGGTGCCGGTGCCGGTGTGCAACAAGCGGGTGCTGGAGTCGCTGTGCAAAGCCGGCGCGTTTGACTCCCTCGGCTACTGTCGTCGCGCTTTGGTGACGATCCACGAGGAAGCCGCCGACCAATTTCTCGACCTCAAGCGCAATCAGGCCATTGGTCAGGACTCGCTGTTCGGTGGTCTCGACGACGACAGCTTCGCCGCAGTCTCCATTAAGGTGCCTTTGCTCGAGGAGTGGGACAAGCGGATTCTGCTGGCCCACGAGCGGGCCATGCTCGGTCTGTACGTCTCCGACCATCCTCTCAACGGGCTCGAGCACGTTCTGGCGGGCATCTGTGACGTATCGGTTGGTCGCCTCCTGGCCGATGACGAGCGCGACGAGGGGTCCATCGTGACGGCCGCCGGGCTTCTGACCTCGGTGATCCGCAAGACGACGCGCAAGACCGGTGACGTGTACGCAGTCGCCACACTCGAAGATCTCGAGGGAGCCATTCCAGTGATGGTGTTCCCCGCCACCTACCAGTCGGCGTCGACGCTGCTGATCGAGGACTCCATCGTTGTGGTCAAGGGCAAGCTCACTCGCAACCGCGACGAGGGCGTGCAGCTGCGCGCGCTGGAGATCTCCGTCCCAGACCTCAGTCGCCGCGCGTTCGATGGCCCGGTGGTGATCTCAATGCCCACTCGCCGGATCACCCCTCCGGTCATCGACCAGCTCAAGGACGTGCTCGCCACGCATCCGGGGGTCGCCGAGGTGCACCTTCGGTTGCAGTCCTCCGGACGCACCATGGTGATGCGGCTCGACGAGGGCCTTCGAGTCGCTCCCAGTCCCGCCTTGATGGCCGACCTGAAGGCACTCTTGGGGCCATCGTGCCTATTGCTATAGGCCTGTCGTGAGCTCCTCTCATCCGAGCGGCGAACCTGCTGAAATCACACCGGCCCACCGTCGGCGCCCACCGTTTCCCGGCTACCTGCTCATCACCGCCGGGGTAGGTATCGCTTCGGGGATTCTCGGCGGCGAGGTGTGGTCGCGCATTGCCAACCCGCCCACCGCCTTGGTGACATCCACCGGCGTCGTCTTGGGGGAGACGCAACTCGCCCAGCAGGTTGACGTCACGTTGTGGTTTCTGGTGACGGGCGCAGCACTGGGCGTGCTTGTCGGCATGGCTTTGTGTTGGAACCGGTCGGCGTACGGCGCGCTGGTGGTCGCAGCCACGGTGATCGCGAGCGTAGTGGCGTGCTGGGTGAGCTACTGGAGTGGGGTTCACCTGTTTGGGCCGAGCCTTCCGGAGCATCTGCTCGGTTCATCTGTCAGACAGCCGGTCGACGTCGCTTTGAGCGTGGGTACTAGAGCCGCCTACCTCGGATGGCCGGTCGGAGCGCTCATTGGCGCCGTGGCCGCAATCGCGGCCTGGCCGGCTCGTCGTCGTTCGACACCAAACTCGCGAAAGATTTCGGGAGCCGAAGCGGCTCCGACAGCGTCCAATGACTATGTCTGAGTTGAGACGCCTGGCCGCCGCGGGGTTGGTCTTGACGCTCCTTGGCTGCGGTTCGGTAGCGGGTCGGCAGTCAGGAGGAGGAAACTCGCCGACGACATCGCGTTCCACGACTGCGGCCGCAAGCCGAGCAATCAGCGTGACCTTTGAGCGTATGGGCGGCAAAGCAGGCGTGCACCAGATCAAGCGGTTCGTTGCTGGCGCACCACAAGCGGGCACGCGCCCTCAACAACAGCGTGCGGTGCTTGCCGCAGCCAGTGCGCCGGCGCTGAAGACGCTGCATCTCCCGCGCATGCCGCAATCGCTGTGCTGTGACCGCTATACGTACACCGTGTGGATCAAATGGGCAGACGGCACGTCGCGGGTCTACCGCACCGCTGACGGCCTGCAACAGCCGCCGCCGTTGCGGCACCTGATCGCGGTGCTCTCGTGACACCCCTCAGCCACCGTGCCGCCCTGGAGTTGCTGCCCGCCGTCGATGTCGTCACCGGGCAGGTGGCACAGCCGCAAGCGCGGAACTCTTCATCCGACGGCTCGGTCGACCCGCTCGCGGCAGCGCTGCGTTGGCAGGCGGCAGGCGCCCGCTGGATACACCTCGTCGACCTCGACGCCGCGTTCGCACGTGGGAGTAACCGGGACGTACTTCGAAATGTGGTGGGCAGCCTCGACGTGGACGTCGAAGTATCAGGAGGCGTGCGCGATGAGGACACCCTGCAGGAGGCGCTCGCCACCGGGTGTCGCCGAGTAGTTCTCGGCTCGGCCGCGTTGCACTCGATGCCGTGGTGTACCGCGACGATGAAGCGGTACGGCGACCGGATTGCGGTCGGTCTTGACGTGCGGGACGACACCGTGGTCCCCCGCGGCTCGACGGAGGCGGTCGGGCAGCTGTTCGAGATACTTGCTGAGCTGGACCGACACGGGTGCGCCAGGTACGTCATCACTGACGTCAAGAGGGACGGATCCTTGACAGGGCCGAACCTCGACCTGCTCGAAGACGTGTGCGGTCGCGTCAGTGCGCCAGTGATCGCCTCTGGCGGAATCTCCTCGTTGGCCGACCTTGACGCTCTGGCGGAGCTGGCACCTTCCGGTGTCGAAGGAGCCATCCTCGGCAGCGCGCTCTATACCGGAGCCATCGACTTGGTCGATGCCCTACGGCAGGTGCAAGTGATAGGCGGCTCCCGTTGAGCTCGCCAGCTTTTCGCTAGATACCCAACCGGGCGCCGTGCAGTGCCCGCACCGCGCTGTCTGAGCCGTCGACCTCCACCCGAGCGACCGAAATACGTCCATGCGCGAACAGCGCCAACTCACTGGGCAAACCCCGGACGGTGACCGGGTCACCACCCTTGGCCGTCGGCGCGGACTCCACTGCGTCCGTCCGGGCCAGCTTCACTCCCACCGGTGAGCGGCGCATGGCGATCTTGGCGAACCCCCGCAGCCGGGACCAGATCTCCTCTTGAGCATCGGCGGGAAGGTCGCGCGCCGTCCACCGCAGCTGCGCTCGGCGGACGTCTTCGTGGTGCACGAAGAACTCCAGAGTTCCGGTGAGCCGTTCGACCTGCGGTATGGAGAAGGGAGACCACGTCGACGGTCCGCGCCGGAGCTGGTCGACAAGCTCACCGAAGTCCGAGGACGACACAACCTCGTCGGTCACCGATGCCGCGGCCTTCCGCACGGTGACCTTGAGGATGTCGACAAGAGAGCTTTCGCGCAGGTAGAGGTGCGCGGCTAAGTGGTGAGTGTCCCAGCCCTCGCACAGGGTCGGAGCATGCGGCCCCAGCTCGTCGAACAGGTCGCACAGCAGCGAGCGCTCGGTGACCGCCAGCGACGCTGTAGCCGGACCGGCGTCAGGACCGTTCATAGCGGCGATGTTACGGCGCTCCGACGGGACTTGTATCAGCCGCAGGCGAGCGACGTCACAATGTCGTTGTGGGCACGGCGGTGAACAACAGTGCGCGACGAGTGCGCTCGCATCGCGAGTACGCCGTCACGATGCTCGTCGGGCTGGTGAGCGCCGGAACAGCTGCCCTCGCGGTTACCCGGCCCTGGGTCACGGCGGCGGCCGTGCAGCCTGGCATCCCGCCGATCCAAGCGGGGGTGAGCGGAGTGGACCTGCATCCGTTGGCGGGGGCGCTGACGTGGGTGCTCCTCGCCGCCTTCGGAGCTGTGCTTGCGACCCGCGGACGGATGCGGCAGTGCGTGGGAGTTGTGATCGTGGTCGCTGGTGCCGTAATCGTGGGAGCGGCAGCCGTTCCCGGAGCCGCCGACCCGCTGCTGCGACGAGGGCTGGCAACTCAGGGTTGGGCGGGCTCCGCGACGTACACCGCCACCTGGCAGCTGTGGCGCTACCTCGCGGTGGTCGGAGGTCTCGGCTGCCTGGCGGCGGGGGTGGCTGTCGTACGTCGAAGCCGGTTGTGGCCCACGATGAGCGCGCGGTACGACGCGCCGGCTTCGGCATCGGCGGAACAAGCGGCCTCGCCGGTGAGGGCGCCGACCGAGTCTCTGAGCGAAACGGCGATGTGGCGGGCTCTGGACGAGGGGCGTGACCCGACGCAAGAGCCGTGACCGCGACAGGTCACAATGGGACCCGCGAGACGAGGAAGGAGCCGACATCAATGACCGCACGACACGGTTCCACGCCAGCCGCGTGGACGGCAGTCATTCTCGCCCTGGTTGGCTTCCTCATCGGCGCGATCGGACTGGTCGCGGGCGCCTGGCTGGTGTTCTGGATCGGCGTCGGGCTCGTCGTGTCGTCACTGATCGTCGGCAAGGTCATGCAGGTGGCTGGGCTAGGTGCCCGCTGAGGTGTCGGTCCTCGACGACATCCTCACTGGCGTCCGCAGTGACGTCGCCACCCGTCAGGCAGCAGTCAGCATCGACACCCTGAAGGAGCAGGCGGCCAAGCAGGATCCCGCTCGCGACCCCATGCCGGCCTACCGGGGTCCCGGCATCTCGGTGATCGCGGAGGTCAAGCGGTCGAGCCCCAGCAAAGGGCGGCTCGCCGAGATCACCGACCCAGCGGCGCTCGCGTGCGAGTACGCAGCCGGAGGCGCAGCGACGATCAGTGTGCTGACGGAGCACCGCAGATTCGGTGGGACTCTGGAAGATCTGCGTGCGGTGCGCGGTGCCGTCGATGTTCCGGTGCTCTGCAAGGATTTCATCGTCAGCTCCTACCAGCTGTGGGAGGCTCGCGCCGCCGGAGCGGATCTAGCGCTTCTCATCGTCGCGGCGTTGACCGATCACGAGCTCGACGGTTTGGTCGACCGGGCGCGCTCCATCGGCCTCACGCCCCTGGTGGAGGTGCACACCCACGCAGAGGTGGTCCGTGCGTTGCGAGCCGGGGCCGACCTCATCGGTGTCAACACCCGAGACCTCTCGACCCTCGACGTGGACCGTGACACCTTTGCAC
>JBBSHN010000034.1:0-21839 GCA_038252945.1 Propionibacteriales bacterium
GAGGTGGAAGGCAGTAATGCACGTAGCCGACCGGTACTAATAGGCCGAGGGCTTGTCTTCTTCATTCAACTTGTCTGCAGCTTGTTCGCGTCCACTGTGTAGTTCCCGAGATACGGTCGGGGACATATCTCCATAGTGTTTCGGCGATCATGGCGAAGGGGAAACACCCGGCTCCATTCCGAACCCGGAAGTTAAGCCCTTCAGCGCCGATGGTACTGCACGCGGGAGCGTGTGGGAGAGTAGGACGTCGCCGGACATTTTTGTGCAAGAGGGCTGCCTTTGGGTGGCCCTCTTGCTGTTGTAAGGAGGCTGGCTGTGCCAGGGCGCAAGCGGTCAGACGACTCTTCGCGACGCAGCCCTGTTCCGCCGGAGCGGGACAAGCAGATCACCGGCGGAGTGCACCGTCGAAGCGAGCGACCGGAGACGACGCGGACGACCGCGCAGGCGGAGTACGACGGGCCACCCCTTGACAGTGACATCACCGGGGCCGAGATCGCCGGTGAAGTGAAGAGCTCGCTTCGGTCCCTCCCGGAGAAGCTGGCGCTTCGCGTTGCTCGCCATCTGGTGGCCGCTGGGCGGCTGCTCGACACGGATCCAGAGACCGCTTATCGGCATACCCTCGCCGCCCGCGCTCGAGCCGGCCGCATCGCCCTCGTGCGTGAAGCGTGCGGAGAATCTGCCTACGCCGCAGACCACTTCAAGGAGGCTCTTGCGGAGTTCCAGGCCGCCCGAAGAATCAACGGCAGCCCGCTGTACCTACCCCTTCTCGCCGACTGCGAGCGAGCGCTGGGCAGGCCGGAGCGGGCGCTGGCGCTCGCCCAAGACCCCGCCGTGCAGCAGCTCGACGCCGCCGGTCGAATCGAGATGCGAATCGTCGAGTCGGGAGCGCGTCGAGACCTGGGCGACCTTCGGTCCGCATTGCGGGCCCTTGACCTGCCAGCACTTCACCAGCGCGGTACGACAGCGGGAATCGCCCGCCTTCGCTATGCGTATGCCGACACTCTGCTTGCTGCTGGCCAAGACGACGCAGCTCTTGAATGGTTCCATCGAGCGGCGGGTGCCGATCCTGAAGGCGGAACCGATGCTGCTGATCGCATTGCGGAACTCGAGGGACTTCATATGGTCGACCTCCTCGAGGACGCCGCTTCGGCGTCGGCCATGCCTGTCGATGCCACTGACGAGCCGCAGTCCACAGCGCCGAGCTAGTCGGTTCTTCGTCCACAGGCATCGAATTGCCTCCGCACTTCTGGCGAGTGCGTGAAAGCCTCGAGTTCGTCAGGAGGTGGCGATGGCAGAGCGGCTCATCCGCAACGACGTGACTCTCTGCGGTCGCCTGGCGGCCCCGCCGGACGAGCGTGAGCTGCCCAGCGGCGACTGGGTGCTGACCGCCCGCATCATCGTCGACCGGGATGCCAACGAGATGACCAAGTCACGCCAACGCGTGGACACCATCGGCTGCGTCGCGTGGCAAGCGCGCATTCAGCGCACGATGCGGTCATGGCAGCCAGGTGACCTGGTCCAGATCGATGGGGCGCTCCGGCGCCGTTTCTACCGGGGGACAGCCGGAGCGGTGAGCCGGACTGAAGTAGAGGTCAAGCGAGCCAAGCGGCTGAAGCCGGCGGGAGCGAAGGCGCCTTCGGGGTAGTCGAAGCTCATGCCTCATCGACGAAGCGGCGCATGACAAGGCCGGTGCGCGGTTTGGGTCCGAAGGACGTTGACTTGCGCGGAAGGCTGGCTCCCCCGGCTGCCACCTGCATCACCTGCTCCAGTGGAGGTGGGTGCAGCAGAATCGCCACTCCTCCCTCCCGCAGGGCCGCGGCCACCGCCTGCTCCGCGGTGTGGTGATATCCGAGCCGGTCGTCTCCGACAGCCCAGTGCCGCAACAGATCACTGTGGAGTAGCTCGGCGTCGGTGACCGCCTGCTGCTCGGGCACCTCCGCCGCCAGAATTTCCGCAAGCCGTCCGTCTGTCAGCACGAAGCGCCGTGGACTCTCCGGCAGGGACTGCGAAGGCTCACCAGATACCGACGAGGAGAGCACGCGGTAACCCGCGGGTGCCGAAAACGAGCTCAGCTTCGCCTCCGCGACGGTGCGATGGATGGCGCCGAGACGCAACGGATAGCGAGAGGAGTCGATGAGCAGAGCGAGACCGCGCTCCTCCGGCCCGTAGTCGCGTCCGGCGAGACGGGCTCTCGAACGCATCTGCAAGTAGCTGGCGTACCGATGGTGTCCGTCAGCGATCAATGCCTGGTGTGGTGCCAGCATCGACTGCAGCCGCCGAAGCTGTGCGGGGTCTGTCACCGACCACAGCCGGTGGCGGCTCCCGGAACTCCCAGACGCAGGCTCTGCAGAGGTCACGTCAACCAGCGGTGGTGTGCTGCGCAGGGCAGTAAGGATTTCCTCGGTTGCTCCCGCGCCGTCGTACACGAGCAGGATCGGTTCGAGGTTCGCTTCGGCGGCGCTCATCATGGCCAGCCGGTCAGCCACGATCTCGCCGATCACGTCCTCGTGGGGCAGAATCGTCCGTTCAGCGGGGCTGCGCAGCTCGAGGGCGCCGACCAGTCCGCATATCGTGGTGAGCGTGTCGCCGTACTCGTAGACGTAAAGTCCAGGCGTCGGATCAGGCGTCAGCACTCCCGATTCGACCCAACGGCGCAGCAGCTTGGCTGCATGAACGTTCGGGTCGTCGGTGTGCATCGGCTCGGCCACCAGGCGTGGCAGGATAAGCCGGACAATGTTGCGAGGATGCCGCTCCAACAGGTCCTCGATCATCTGCCGGTCCATGACGTCGTAAGGCGGCGACGTCACGGCCCCGAGATCTGCGATCTGAGCAGAGTTGTATCGCAGCCCGCGGAACGGGTGCAGCCGAAGTCCGGACGTCGGCTGGTTGGGTAGATGCAGCCTCTCCACGCTGCATCGTACGGTGACCTCCCGACGCCGCAGATTTCTCACGCTGCGCCGGAGAGGAGAGGTATGCCGACTCGGCCGAACGGCGGTCCGGCTGGCTTGCTTCGCAGCGAGGAACCGCTGGCGGCGGCTTACGACTGTGCGTTGTTGGACCTGGACGGCGTTGTCTACGTGGCTGGTGATGCTCTCGACGGCGTCTCCGAGGTCCTGGAACAGGCCCGGAACCGCGGCATGACGCTGGCTTTCGTCACCAACAACGCGTCCCGACCCCCAGCCGCGGTCGCTCAGCGGCTTACCGAGCTCGGCGTCCCGGCTGAGGAGACGGACGTCGTGACGTCTGCGCAAGCCGCTGCACGAGAGGTGGCCGCTCGCGTTCCGCGCGGCTCCACAGTGCTTCTCGTTGGTGGTGACGGGCTGGAGGCGGCGCTCGCCGAATTTGAGCTCACGCCTGCGACGTCAAGTGCAGAGTCGCCGACCGCGCTGCTTCAAGGTTTTGGTCCCGACGTCAGCTGGCGTCAGCTTGCCGACGCTGCTGTCGCGGTGCGTCAAGGGGCGATCTGGGTGGCCACTAACACGGATTTGACCATTCCCACGAGTCAGGGCCCGGCGCCGGGCAACGGGACACTCGTCAACGCGGTGGCCGCGGCGGTTGGCGCACGCCCCGCCGCCGTGGCCGGAAAACCGTTCCGCCCGCTCTTCGATGAGACCGTTGCCCGGGTCGGCTGCCGGCGCCCGCTCGTCGTCGGTGACCGTCTGGACACAGACATCGAGGGCGCACATGCCATTGATGCCGACTCACTGCTGGTGCTGACCGGTGTCACCGACCTCACTGCGCTGTGCCGGGCTGCACCGCAACAGAGGCCGTCGTACATCGCCTGGACTCTGGACGGTCTGCTGTCTCCCCACGACGCGCCCAAGGTGCGCGCGGACGAGTCGCAGCTGAACGGCTGGGTAGTGCGCCGGTCGTCGGACGCCGTCGCCATTGAGAGCTCCGGCACAAACCGCGAGGACGGCCTGCGTGCGCTTGTGGCGCTGGCATGGGCGGCGCACGACGCAGATCCCAGCGTGGTCTTGCGCTTCGATGCGGCCGAGCAGGCGCTGGCCTCGGTACGTTGAGTCTTATGAGCGAGCAGCAGACAATTGAGGACGTGGCGCCTGGAACGGGCGGGTTCGCCATGATCGAGGAGCACGTGAGCCAGCTCGAGGAGGTCGCTGGCGACCCTGAGCGCGCGCTTCCGCTCTACCAGCAGCTCTCCGCCGCGCTGGACGCAGCCCTGCAAGGCTCCGATGAGCTGCCGGGCAAGCCGATCCATTTGAGCGGCACAGGGGACGAGTTCACTGCGAAGGCTTGAGCTGCGGGCCGGGGGAACACTATGGTCCCGGCGCTTCATCCGGTGACGCGCCGACAACGCCTCGACACTGAGCTGGTACGACGAGGGTTGGCACGCAGCCGGGAGCACGCCGCAGACCTCATCGCGCGCGGACGTGTGTTGGTCGCGGGTGCGCCCGCGACCAAAGCGGCAACGGCTGTGTCGACTGCTGCCGCCTTATGGGTTGTCGAGGATCCCGACGCCCCCGACTACGCGTCCAGAGGCGGCCATAAGCTCGCCGGTGCGCTCGACCGGTTCCGCCCTTCAGGACTGGTCGTGAGGGACCGGAATGCTCTCGACGCCGGCGCCTCCACGGGAGGGTTCACCGACGTACTGCTGCGTCGGGGGGCGCGCTCCGTGACCGCGGTTGACGTTGGCTACGGGCAGCTGGCCTGGTCATTGCGAACCGACGACCGGGTCGTCGTACTCGAGCGCACACACGTCAACAGCCTCACCGCGGAGGCGCTTCCCGTGCGACCGGAGGTCGTGGTTGCCGACCTCTCCTTCATCTCGCTGACCAAGGTGGTGGCCACGCTCGTGCGTGTGGCAGCCGAGGAGGCGGACTTTCTGCTGTTGGTCAAGCCGCAGTTCGAAGTGGGCCGCGGTGTCGCCGGCAAAGGCGTCGTACGGGATCCGGCGCAACGGGTGAACGCGGTGCTGGCGGTGGCCGGCGAAGCCCCCACCGGCCTCGGCGTCTCAGGCGTGTGCGCAAGTCCTCTGCCTGGGCCGGCCGGAAACGTCGAGTACTTCCTGTGGCTGCAGCGCGGCGCGCCGCAACTACGGCGGGAGGTCGTCGAGCGCGTCGTGGCGGAGGGCCCACAGTGAGCAACTGGCCAGCAGCCACCAACGGCGTCGAGTGAGAGAGTGGAGGAGTGATCGAACCGCAGGTTGCCTCACGCACCGTCCTTCTTGTGGTGCACACCGGCCGACAAGAAGCGGTGGACGTCGCACAAGCCGTCGTCAAGCGGCTGGTGAACGCGGGAATCTGCGTACGGCTTCTGGAGGAGGAGTCAGTCGCCGTCGGTGCCTCCGGTGTCGTGGAGGTGTGCGCTGACCATGAAGCGCCCGCCGGATGTGAGCTGGCGATCGTCATCGGCGGTGACGGAACTATCTTGCGTGCAGCCGAGCTCACTCGGAACACGGCTACGCCACTGCTTGGCATCAACCTCGGTCACGTCGGTTTCCTCGCCGAGGCGGAGGAGAAGGACCTCGACAGCACTGTCGACGCGATTATCGCCGGCCACTACGTCGTAGAGGAGCGGATGACGGTCGACGTCTCGGTGACGTTGGACGGCACCGAGATCGAGTCGGGGTGGGCGCTCAACGAAGCCACGATCGAGAAGGCCATTCGTCAGCGGATGCTCGAGGCGGTGATCGAGATCGACGACCGCCCATTGTCTCGGTGGGGCTGCGACGGCATCGTCTTTGCCACCCCCACCGGCTCAACGGCTTACGCGTTCAGCGCCGGTGGCCCGGTGGTCTGGCCCGAGGTCGAAGCCCTGCTACTGGTACCGATCAGCGCTCACGCGCTGTTCGCCCGCCCCATGGTGGCGTCTCCGGACTCGACGCTGGCGGCAGAGGTGCTCCCCGACGGTGGATCACAGGGAGTGTTGTGGTGCGACGGGCGCCGCACCGTCCCACTACCGAAGGGTGCGCGCGTCGAGGTACGGCGGGGCTCGACACCAGTACGGCTCGCTCGCCTGCATCAGGCACCGTTCACTGACCGACTGGTCGCCAAGTTCGATCTTCCGGTAAGCGGCTGGCGCGGTCGAGGACCGGCGTAGACAGCGGCGACGAAGTCGCCGACCGGAGCCTCGGCCGAGCTGCATCGCCACGCGCCAGAGACCCCGAAATGCGCTGGTCGACGGCGGTGGTGTTGCAGGATTGAGCCGCCATGAAGCTGTCCTCGTTACGCCGGTCACGCACGACCGACGCGGCTCTCACAGGTACGGCGCGGGTGGACCGGCGAACCCGCAACCTGGTTCGGCGGCTGAGCCCCGGTGACATCGCTGTCATCGACCATGTCGATCTCGATCGTGCTGCGGCGGTGGCTCTCGTTGAGGCAGGCGTCAGCGCCGTCGTGAACGCCGCGCCGTCGGTGTCTGGGCGCTATCCCAATTTGGGGCCGCGTGTCTTGCTCGACGCAGGTGTCGCCCTGATCGACCACGTCGGGTCGGACGCCTTCGCAGCTATCGACGATGGCGAAAGGCATTGGATCGTCGGTGACATCGTGTACAGCGGAGAAGCCGCGGTGGCGTGCGGGGTGCGTCAGGACACCGCGTCAATCGAGGCGGCTCTCGAGGCGTCAAAGGAAGGCCTGCCGAGTCAGCTCGAGGCGTTCAGCGCCAGCACTGTCGAACACCTCAGAAGGGACCGCGGTCCGCTCGTTGACGGCACCGGCGTGCCCGTGCTTGCCACGCAGCTGCGCGAGCGACATGTGGTCGTCGTGCATCGAGCTTTCGACTATTCCGCTGATCTTGCGCGACTCCGCCCCTACATCGCCGACCAGCACCCGGTGCTCGTTGGAGTGGAGGCCGGAGCTGACGTCATGCTTCAAGCGGGCTATCGGCCCGACATAGTTGTCACCATCGGAGATGACATCAGCGACGCGGCGCTGACCTGCGGCGCGGAGATCGTTGAGCTGTCCTCGACCGAGAGCAAGTCAGGCTCGCTCGCCGATCGCTTCGAGCGCCTCGGGATCTCTCCCGTCGACTTCTGTGTCAGCGTGAGCGCTGAGGACGCCGCGGTGCTGCTTGCCGCTGCGGGGGACGCAAGCCTCATCGTTGTGGCAGGGTCGCATTCCTCGCTGCTGGAGTTCCTTGATCGAGGCCAGTCCGCCATGGCGAGTTCGGTGCTCACCCGCGCAGCTGTCGGCTCACGACTCGTCGACGCGCGAGCGGTCGCGGCACTCTACCGCCACCGCATCCGCGGATGGTGGGTGCTTCTGCTCGCGTTGGTGTCCTTGCTGTGCGTCGCAGCAGCGGTCGCGACTACTCCAGTCGGCCACGACTGGCTGGATGCCGTCTGGACGTGGGTGACCGGTGAGTACGCGCGGCTGCGGGACACCCTGCCGTGACGCTGCTGCGTCGGAACTTGTTCGGCTTTCTGGCGGCGTGTACGTCCCTCGCCGTGGGTATTGCTCTCGGCGGCGGCCCACTACAAGGGCACTTCGTGGACACTGGCTTCAACGCCAACAGCTCTGGCCGAAGCAGCGCCCCGCGCACCAACACGAATGCCGGCCTCCGGCTGGCTGGTGCCGTCACGTCGGCGCTCAGCCCGTGGCTGCTGCACAACCGCCTGTCCGGCCGATCCGTAGCGGTGTTCGCGCTCCCCGGCGTGCCCGCCACTACGGTCAACGGACTCGTCGCCGCGGTGCAGAAGGCCGGTGGCCTCACACCGGTTGTCGCGCATCTTGCGCCTGGGCTCGTCGACCCCCGCAAGAAGACTTACATCGACAGCGTGGCGTCCGGCTCGCTGCGTCACCGCCCCGACATCTCGGCAAATGCTGGTCATGACACGTATTCGCGTATGGGAGCCGTGCTCGCCCGCGCCTACGTCGGTCGAAACGCCTCCAGCACCTTTGACCCGGAGTCCCGTGGCATCGACGCGGAGCTTCAGGGCGCCAACGTCATCACACTGAAGCAGGCACCGGTGCGTCGCGGGAGCCTGGTCGTCGTACTGGCCCCTCGAACCGTCACGACCGGCCCGTATGCGGCAGCGACCAGGGTGATCATCACCTTGCTGGTCAAGGCGTTGGCACAGGCCAGTGACGGAGCGGTGCTGGTCGCACCCGGAGCCGGCAGGGGCCGAAACCGGGCCGCCGCCACACGAAAGCACGGCGGCATCCCGCTGTCGGTGGTCAACGTGTCCATGGGGTCGGGGGGCGCTGTAGTCGCCATCTACGCCCTGACGGCGGCTGTCAACGGTCACCCGGGGCGCTTCGGCGTCTTCGGCAAGGCAGTCGCGCTTCCTCCTGGTCTCGCGGCATCTGGTCTTTGAGCCTCGTCGTCACCTGACCCGGCCGGTACGCATTCCGTTGCGAAGATGGGCGTGGCCTCGCTTATGCCGGCCGCGGCTTGCTACATTGGAATCCCGTGGACAGGCGGGTGTTCCCGCCGCACGCGACTCCACGGGAGCAGTACATGGCGACCTCCGCCTCGACCAAGCACCTGTTCGTCACCGGCGGCGTCGCCTCCTCACTTGGCAAGGGACTGACCGCCTCCTCGCTCGGCCAGCTCTTGAAGTCGCGCGGGCTGAGCGTGACGATGCAAAAGCTGGACCCCTACCTCAACGTCGACCCGGGCACGATGAACCCGTTCCAGCACGGTGAGGTGTTCGTCACCAATGACGGGGCGGAGACCGATCTCGACGTCGGTCACTACGAGCGCTTCCTCGACGTTGATCTTGATCAGCACGCGAATGTGACGACCGGTCAGGTGTACTCCTCGGTCATTTCCAAAGAGCGCCGTGGCGACTATCTCGGTGACACCGTGCAGGTGATTCCGCACATCACCAACGAGATCAAGGACCGCATCCGGGCAATGGCGCGCCCCGGCGTCGATGTCGTCATCACCGAGATCGGCGGAACGGTCGGAGATATCGAGTCGCTGCCGTTTCTCGAGGCGGCCCGTCAAATCCGTCACGACGTCGGGCGTGACAACTGCTTCTTTCTGCACGTCTCACTGGTGCCCTATATCGGCCCGTCAGGGGAGCTCAAGACCAAACCCACGCAGCACTCCGTTGCAGCGCTGCGCTCCATCGGCATAGCACCGGACGCGATCGTGTGCCGAGCCGACCGGGAGATCGGGACGTCGATCAAGCGCAAGATTTCACTGATGTGCGACGTCGACCAGGAGGCGGTTGTCGCCGCCGTCGACGCTCCGTCCATCTACGACATTCCGAAGGTGCTGCACTCTGAAGGCCTCGACGCCTACGTCGTACGCCGCCTCAGCCTGCCGTTCCGCGACGTCGACTGGACCCGCTGGGATCAACTTCTCCAACGGGTCCATCATCCCGAAGAGCACGTGACCGTCGCTCTTGTCGGCAAATATGTCGACCTGCACGACGCCTACTTGTCTGTTGCCGAGGCACTTCGGGCAGGGGGCTTCGAGCATGGGGCGGGAGTTCAGCTGCGCTGGGTGCCCTCGGACGAGTGCTGTACTTCTGAGGGGGCTGCAGCGCATCTCGCTGATGTGGACGCGGTCTGCGTTCCCGGCGGATTCGGCGTGCGCGGAATCGAGGGCAAGATCGGTGCGCTTCGCTTCGCCCGTGAGTCCCAGATTCCCGCTCTCGGCCTGTGCCTCGGGCTGCAGTGCATGGTGATCGAGTTCGCCCGTCACGTCGCCGGCTTGACCGACGCCGGCTCGACGGAGTTCGATGCCGACACCGACGCCCCGGTGATCGCGACCCTGGAGGAGCAGCTGCACATCGTGGCCGGAAACGGAGACCTGGGGGGCACAATGCGGCTCGGGCTCTATCCGGCGGAATTGCAGCCCGGAACGGTGGTCGCCAAGGCGTACGGCACCGATCGCGTGCAGGAGCGGCACCGGCACCGCTATGAGGTCAACAACAAGTACAGAGATGATCTTGAGGCCGCAGGGCTGGTCTTCTCCGGGCTATCCCCAGACCGCGAGCTGGTCGAGTACGTCGAGCTGCCTCCCGACGTCCACCCGTTCTACGTCGGGACGCAGGCGCATCCAGAGCTGCGGTCCCGGCCCACGCGCCCGCATGCCTTGTTCACCGGTTTGGTGGCTGCCGCACTGGCCCGGCAGCGCGAGCTGCGGCTGCCTGTGGACGAAACCGGACTACGTGGCGTTGAGCCGACGCCGGGACATGAGTAAATTCATGCCATGAGAGTCGGCGTCCCCACCGAAGTCAAGAACCACGAGTACCGAGTGGCGATCACCCCAGCCGGAGTTCACGAGCTGTCATCTCGCGCGCACGACGTCTTCGTTCAGGCCGGTGCCGGCACCGGATCGTCAATCACCGACGAGCAGTACGCGGAGGCTGGTGCGAAGGTCGTGCCGAGCGCCGACGAGGTGTGGGAGACCGGCGACCTGATCCTCAAGGTCAAGGAGCCGATCGCTGAGGAGTATCCCCGGATGCGCTCGGGACAGGCACTCTTCACCTATCTGCACCTCGCCGCCTCTCGAGAGTGCACTGACGCCCTGCTCGAGCGGAGCGTCACCGCCATCGCCTACGAGACCGTGCAACTCCCTGACAAGTCGCTGCCCCTGCTTGCCCCGATGAGCGAGGTGGCGGGCCGGTTGGCACCTCAGTGCGGCGCCTATCACCTAATGCGTCAAGGCGGCGGCCGCGGCGTGCTGATGGGCGGTGTTTCCGGCGTGTACGCCGCCAAGGTCGTGGTCATCGGCGCAGGTGTCTCCGGTATGAATTCCGCAGCCATCGCTTTGGGCATGCAGGCGGAGGTCTTGTTGCTCGACCTCAACGTCGAACGGCTCCGCCAGGCCGACCGGATTTATCAAGGTCATCTGCAGACCGTGGCCTCGAACACCTACGAAATCGAGCATGCCGTCGTCGACGCCGACCTGGTGATCGGCGCCGTCTTGGTCCCGGGGCACAAGGCGCCAACCTTAGTGACCAACGAGCTGGTGTCTCGCATGAAGCCCGGCTCGGTGCTCGTCGACATCTCGATCGACCAGGGCGGGTGCTTCGAGGACTCACGTCCGACGACGCACGCCGATCCGACCTACCTGGTGCACAACTCGGTGTTTTACTGCGTGGCCAACATGCCAGGGGCGGTGCCTCACACGTCGACGTACGCGCTGACCAACGTCACTCTGCCGTACGCCGTCGCACTGGCCGAAAAGGGCTGGCGTCAGGCGCTGAGCGACGATGACTCGCTGGCGCTCGGGCTCAATACGCACGACGGGGAGCTCACCTATGAGCCGGTCGCGGATGCCCACGGGCTGCCGTTCCGTGACCTCTCGGAGGTGCTCGGCTGAGTCACAGCGCCATCGCGCCGGCGGTTTCGACCTACCTCGACCATCTGGCCGTCGAACGCGGGCTTGCCGCCAACACCCTCAGCTCGTACCGCCGTGACCTGCGCAAGTACTCCGGCTTTCTCGCCGAGCGGGGAATCGAGTCCCTCGACGACATCTCAAGTGGCGACGTCTCAGAGTTCTTGATGCGGCTACGCGAGGGCAGCGAAGACGTGCGGCCGCTCAGTGCCTCAAGCGCAGCCCGGACTGTCGTGGCCGTCCGCGGATTTCACCGTTTCGCGCTGCTCGACGGCATCGCCGAGACCGACGCTGCGGCTGAGGTGAAGCCTCCAGCGCAGCCGCAGCGGTTGCCGAAAGCGATGTCGGTGTCCGATGTCGAGGCGGTGCTGTCGGCCGCTGGCGCCGGTGGCACCGCACTGGCGTTGCGAAACGCAGCGCTCTTGGAGTTCCTGTACGGCACCGGCGCGCGGATCTCCGAGGCGGTGGGGCTCGACGTCGACGACCTCGATCTCGGGTCCGGGGTCGTGCGGCTGACGGGCAAGGGAAGCAAGCAGCGGATCGTGCCGATCGGCTCGTACGCGCGCGACGCCTGTGGCGGCTATCTGACGCGGGCGCGACCGACCCTCGCAACAGCCGGACGCCGATCGAGCCCAGCTGTCTTCTTGAATGCTCGCGGCGGTCGGCTCTCCAGGCAGAGCGCCTGGACTGTGCTGGCCCGCGCAGCTCAGCGGGCTGGTATCTCCGCGCCGATTTCGCCGCATACGCTGCGGCACTCCTTCGCCACGCATCTGCTTGACGGAGGTGCGGACGTGCGCGTCGTCCAGGAACTGCTCGGCCACGCCTCGGTCACGACGACCCAGGTGTACACGCTCGTCACCGTCGATCGGTTACGCGAGGTGTACGCGACGGCTCATCCGCGAGCGCTGGCCTGACGCCTGTTTCGCGGCAGGCGGGCGGTCACAAGCCCAGATCACAAGCAGCGCAGTTTTTTGGCTCTTGTCGACTTCCCGTCGGCGCGTTGCCCCAGTCTTTGCCGCACCGGAGGTGAAACTTGCCGATAGGTCAACAAACCGACGAGAGAAGCCGATGAGCGAACCATCCTTCGCCCCACCTCCGAAGTTGCCACCGCGCTTTCGCTTTCGCGCCAATTCAGCGCAGTCCGGCGACGCCGCCCGTCGATCGCGAATCGGGCTCCATCGCCGAGTGGATTCGGGGACCGACCCTCGAGCCGCAGAGCCCACGGAGGTGTTCCCGTTGCCAGATCCGTCCGTCAGCCCAGCCGTAAGTCAGCCGGTCGAGCACGTTGGACCGCCGCGGCAGCCGGGGCAGCAGCTCAGCCGCTTTCCCGCTTCGGTCCCTGCCGCGCCCTACGGCCGCGTCGCCACCAGGGTCGAGCACGTCGTCACCCGACCCGTCGAGCGCCAGCCAGCAGGTCGCGCGATGCCAGGTGTCGCGGCACCGACCGCAGGAGGCCCCTCGCCGCAAAATCCTGCAGCGTCGCCGCCACAGAACTCTGTGCCTTCGCCTCAGCACCCCGTTCCGGCGCCACCTCAGAACACTGTGCCGCGGCCACCACAGATCGTGACCGGATCGTTGGCCGCTGCTGCTCCGGCTGGTGTCGCAACTGCGCCTGGTGCGCCCTGGCCGATCGAGGCACCGGTACCGCAACCGCGGCAAACGATGCCGGCGACGTCGCCGTCGGCTAGGCCCCTCAGTCCGCCAAACCCGTCGACTCCAGCCAGGACTGCGCCCGATGGGCCGCGGCCTGCTGTGTCGGCAGCATTGGCTCCTGTGGAGTCCGCGCCGATACCAACACCGGCGCCGCGGACCCCAAAACCAAGCGACTCCGCCGCAACGGTGGCGCCCCTTGAGCGAGCGCCTCTAATGCCATCCCGCATAGTGCCTGAACCTCCTGTCGAGGCGGTGCCGGAAGGAGACTCACCCGCGGGCGGCGTCGAGGTGGCTGCTGAGCCTGACCCGAAGCCTGAGGCGGTCATCGGCGCGACCGGTCGTCCAATGCCTGAGTTCCCGGCTCCCCGCCCGCGCCGGCGCCCGCGTGGCGACGAGACCGAAGCAGTCGTGTTCGCGATGTGCAACCAAAAGGGTGGGGTCGGCAAGACGACCACGGTGATCAATCTCGGTGCGGCACTCGTCGAGTTCGGGCGCAAGGTGCTGCTCGTTGACTTCGATCCGCAGGCGTCATTGACGGTCGGCCTGGGCTTCAATCCCAACGGAGTCGAACCGACGATCTACCACGTCATGATGAAAGAGGGTCTTCCGCTCGACGACGTGGTGTTGCCAACGAACGTTCCTGACCTGGATTTGATCCCGTCCAACATCGACTTCGCCGGTGCGGAGATGCAGCTGATCAACGAAGTCGGTCGAGAGCAGGTGCTGGCTCGAGCTTTAGGTGAGGCCAAGCATCGCTACGACGTCATCCTCATCGACTGTCAGCCGTCGCTGGGCTTGTTGACGGTAAATGCTCTGGCAGCGGCCGACGGAGTCATCGTTCCGCTCGAGTGCGAGTACTTCGCGCTGCGCGGTGTCGCCCTACTGAAGGGCACGATCGACAAGGTCAAAGAGCGGCTGAACGACAAGCTCACGATCGTCGGCTTGGTCGGCACCATGTATGACGGTCGCACGTTGCACAGCCGAGAGGTCCTTCAGACCCTGGTGAGGGGTTGGACGGACAAGGTTTTCCACACCGTCATCCGACGGACGGTCAAGTTCTCCGAGGCGACGGTTGCTGGCGAGCCGCTCACCGAGTACGCGGGCGACTCGCCAGGAGCGGAGGCGTACCGACAGTTGGCCAAAGAGGTACTAGTGAGGTGTCCGGAAGCATGAGCTCATCACCATCTACGGACACTAGAACGCAGGAGCGCATGTCCGACGAGTCATCGGCGCCGCGTACGCGTGCGCGAATTCCAAGTCGTCGTACGCCCAGTCGGCGAGTGCGCCATGAAGAGAAGATCACGGTGTATGTCACAGCCGATGAGCTCTTCGATCTGGAGAATGTGCGGCTGGCTCTTCGCCGCGACTACGACGTGGCAGTGGACCGAGGCCGCATCGTTCGGGCAGCTCTCGCAGCGGTGCTCGAACAGTTCGACGCGGCCGGGACGCACAGTGAGCTGGTCCGGCGGCTGAAAGACACGTGACCCCTCGTCCGGAGACTTCCGTGGCAGACCGCGAGGACAATGCTGCCGGCAGTTTCTCGGTGCATCTGGACAACTTCGAGGGTCCCTTCGACCTGTTGCTCTCGCTCATCGCCAGGCACCAGCTCGACATCACCGAGGTCGCGTTGTCTCAGGTGACCGACGAGTTCATCGCGTCGATCACTACGCTCGCAACAGACGCTGAGCTCGACTCGGCATCCAGCTTCTTGGTGGTAGCGGCGACGCTTCTAGACCTCAAAGTTGTGCGGCTGCTTCCCTCGGTCACGTTGGAGGACGAGGAAGACCTTTCACTGCTGGAGGCCCGCGATCTGCTTTTCGCCCGCCTGCTGCAGTACCGGGCCTTCAAGGAGGTGGCAACTCTGCTGGCGGAGCGGATAGAACAGGAGTCGAGACGCCATCCGCGTTCGGTGGGTCTTGATCTGCGCTTCACTTCACTGCTGCCCGACGTCAACATCCCGCTCAGCGTCGACGCGTTCGCTGAGGTGGCGACCTCAGTCCTGCGTCCGCGGGAGACTCCCGTGCTGTCGCTGGAACATCTGCATGCACCCGCCGTGAGCGTGCGGGACCAAGCGGCAGGGATGGTGGAGCGGCTCAGGCGTACCAGCGTGGCGACATTTCGATCGTTGGCTTCGGACAGCCCGGACGCCATAACAACGGTCGCACGGTTTCTGGCGCTGTTGGAGCTGTTTCGCGAGGGCGCCGTGGCATTCGACCAGGTCGCTCCGCTCGGTGAGCTTCAGGTGCGCTGGACCGGCGGCGACAAGGAAGACATCGGCGTGCTCGATGAGTACGACGAGGTGCCCGCTGAGGAGGCTGCCCCCGCAGAGTCGGTGACGGATGCAGATGTGCGTCAGCTGGCGGGGGTTGATTAAGAGTGACCCAGTCCGAGTCACCCGCATCTCAGCTGCTGGCGCAGCTCGAGGCTGTGCTCATGGTGACCGACGAACCGCTCGGCACTCGCATGCTGGCCGCGGTCGTGGGGGAGCGAGAAGCCGAGGTGGCGCGAGCGCTGGAGGACCTTGCGGAAAGTTACACCCGCGATGGTCGTGGCTTTGAGTTGCGCTTCGTCGGCTCGGGATGGCGGTACTACAGTCGTGAGGAGTACGCCGACGTCGTGGGGCAGTTCGTCGCGGACGGGCAGCAGGCTCGGCTGACCCCGGCTGCACTCGAAACCCTCGCCGTCGTGGCGTACCGGCAGCCGGTCAGCCGTGCGCGGGTCGCCGCCATTCGTGCTGTGAGCGTCGACGGAGTGATGCGTACCTTGATGTCACGGGGTTTGGTAGAGGAGTGCGGCACCGACGCGACCACTGGCGCCTTCCTGTACTGCACGACGTCGTACTTTCTTGAGCGTATGGGGTTGACGAGTCTCGAGTCGCTGCCGGAGATCGCTCCCTTCCTGCCGGAGATGGCCCAGATCGAGCAGGACGCCGAGTTGGCGGAGTTTTCGGTGGGCGGTCGTTCGAACGGGGAGTGACGTGTCCGCAGATTCTTCCAGCGCGGACGGTGCGAGTGGCGGAACGCACGGCGTCCGGCTGCAGAAGGTGTTGGCGTCCGCCGGAGTTGCCAGCCGTCGCGCTTGTGAGGCGCTCATCGCCGACGGCCGGGTCGAGGTCGACGGCCAGGTCGTGACGCAGCTCGGCGCGCGAGTAGATCCGGAGGCCGCTGTGATCCGTGTCGACGGCCGCAGGGTTCCAGTCGCGACTCGGCACGTCTACCTTGCGGTGAACAAGCCGCGCGGCGTGGTCAGCACAATGGCTGATGAGCGTGGTCGTCCAGACCTGCGCTCACTGACAGCGGACAGGTCGGAGCGGCTTTTCCACGTTGGCCGTCTCGACACCGACACCGACGGGCTCCTGCTCCTCACTAACGACGGCGACTTCGCGCACCGGCTGGCGCATCCGTCGTTTGGCCTGCCCAAGACGTACGTCGCGACAGTGACCGGCATGGTGCGGCCAGCCGTGCGTCGTCAGCTCCTAGCCGTGGTGGTCCTCGACGACGGTCCGGTCGCCGTCGATGCATTTCGGGTGATCGACCGCTCGGGGAGTCGGTCGATCATCGAGCTGGTGGTGCATGAGGGTCGCAAGCATCTCGTCCGGCGGTTGCTCAGCGAGGTCGGGCACCCAGTCGAGCGCCTTACCCGGACTGCCGTCGGCCAAGTACAGCTGGGGAACCTGCGACCGGGCCAGGTTCGACCGCTGACACGCGAGGAGCTTGGGGCATTGTTGGACACGCTCTCCAGCTAGCACCCGACTACGCTGCCGCAGTGGACGAGCTGACCGGACCGGTGCTCATCGTGGGTGCGGGCCTCATCGGGACGTCGATCGGCTTGGCTCTGGCTCAGCGCGGTATAGCCACGTACGTCCGCGATGCCGACGACACGACAGCTCGGATCGCGGCGTCCAGAGGCGCCGGCTCAACCAACCGTTCTGTCGTCGACCCTGAGCTCGTGGTTGTGGCCGTGCCGCCGGTGGCCCTGGCGTCGCAGATCGCGGCCGCACTGGCGGAGTTCCCAGAAGCCACCGTGACCGATGTCGGCAGTGTGAAGGCCCAGCTGTTGGAAGAGCTGCGGTTGAGCGGGATGCGGCTTGACCGGTACGTCGGCAGCCATCCCATGGCTGGCAGCGAGCGTTCCGGCCCGCTGGCAGCTCGCGCCGACCTCTTCGAGGGGCGGGCTTGGGCTGTCGTGGCGCGTGCGGATTGTGATCCCGAAGCGGTGCGCGCGCAGCAGGCTTTGGTGCTGGCGTGCGGTGCGGTTGCCGTACCGATGGCGCCGGAGGAACACGACCGTGCAGTAGCGCTGATCTCCCATCTGCCACACGTCGCGGCCGCTTTGGTGGCCCAGCAGCTCGCTGACGCGCCGCAGAGTCATCTGGCGCTCAGTGGTTCCGGAGTCCGGGACGTGACCCGGATAGCAGCCGGCGATCCGCTGCTGTGGGAGCAGATCCTGCTGGGCAACGCAGAGGCCCTCAGGGGGATGCTGGAGCAGCTTCGCGGCGCTCTGGACGCTCTGATCTCGTCGCTGGCCGAGGGCGACGGTGCTGCGCTGCGGCGGTATCTTGCTCTGGGCGCCGCCGGAGCTGCAGCCATTCCGGGTAAGCATGGCGGGGTCACTGTGTCCACGGAGACCGTGGTGGTAGCGGTCCCGGACACTCCCGGCGCTTTGGCCAACTTGTTCGGTGCTGTCAGCGGAGCCGGGGTCAACATCGAGGACGTGCGCATCGACCATGACACAGGTCGTCCCGCTGGGCATGTCGAGCTTGTGGTCGCCAGTGAGCTTGTCGAGGCTCTGATGGCGACACTCGCAGGCGCCGGTTGGCATGTAGAACGGTGACCTGCGATGGCAGCCGTGGGCTGGTCTGAGCGGCGGCTCGATGGCAACACCGCTGCGGCGGCGCCTAGCCGGTAGCCTCGGGGCGGCGGAGCGACGAGGAGGTGGTTTTGGTGGCTGCCCGGGCGTTGGAGGAGGGTACTCGGCGCGCTCTCTCCGCCATGGTGATCGCCGTCGACGGGCCGGCAGGATCGGGCAAGTCGTCCACGAGCCGAGGACTCGCCGAGGCGCTGAACATGCGCTATCTGGACACCGGGGCGATGTACCGAGCGGTCACCTGGTGGATGTTGCTTCATGGCGTTGAGGTGACGGATGCGGTCGCTGTAGCTGCTCGCGCCGCACGGCCTTCTCTGGAGATCGGCACCCACCCGCAGAACCCGAGCATCACGCTCGACGGCGCCGATGTCGCCCGGCAGATTCGCACCGACGGAGTGACTGCTGCAGTGAGCGCTGTCAGCGCCGTGCCGGAGGTGCGCGAGCTGATGAGAGCCCGACAGCGTGAGCTCATTGGGGACGGCGGCATCGTGGTAGAAGGTCGGGACATCGGTACGGTCGTGGCCCCGAAAGCTCAGCTGAAGGTTTTTCTATGCGCCGACACTGCCGTTCGGGCCCATCGACGTGCCGCTGAGATGGCGCTGGATCCGGCGCTGGACGTGCATAGTGTCGAGGAAGATTTGCTGCGTCGGGACTCTCTGGACTCGACTCGTCGGACGGCGCCGCTGACTCAGGCCCTGGATGCGGTAGTGGTCGACACTACGTCGACATCGCTGGATGAGGTTATCGAGCAGCTGGTTGCCATGGCGGTGGACCGCGTGGGGATGGTCCGTGACGGGTGATGCGGACCGAGCAGTTGAGGCTCACGATGCCCGGCTGGTGAAGGCTCATGCGGACATGTCAGTAGATATGCCGCGTCCAGCTGCGGTCGAACGGCGATGACGGCTGCGGTTCCCGTCGTGGCGGTGGTGGGTCGTCCGAACGTTGGCAAGTCGACGCTGGTGAATCGCATCCTGGGTCGTCGCGAGGCGGTGGTGGAGGACATCCCCGGAGTAACGCGTGATCGTGTGTCCTACGACGCGGAGTGGAGTGGCCGGGCGTTCACCGTTGTGGACACGGGTGGTTGGGATCCCGACGCTCGGGGGGTCGCGGAGCGGATCTCGCTGCAAGCCGAGACCGCCGTGACATTGGCTGACGCGGTGGTGTTCGTCGTCGACGCAACAGTGGGCATCACCGATGCCGACGAGACAGTGGTGAAGATCCTCCGCAGAGCCCACAAACCGGTGGTGTTGGTGGCCAACAAGGTAGACGACACCCGCCTGGAGGCCGACGCCGCGGTCCTTTGGAATCTCGGACTGGGCGAGCCGTATCCGGTGTCAGCTCTGCACGGTCGAGGCAGTGGTGACCTGCTGGATGCGGTTCTTGCAGCCCTGCCTTCGGTGTCGGAGGCTTTCGACGAACCGCCCGGGCCTCGGCGGGTGGCGATTGTCGGCAAGCCCAATGTGGGGAAGTCCAGTTTGCTCAATCGGTTGGCGGGGGAGGACCGGGTCGTGGTGGATTCCGTCGCAGGCACGACGGTTGATCCGGTCGACGAGATCGTTGAGCTGGGCGGCCGCGAGTGGCAGTTCATCGACACTGCCGGGATCCGGCGACGGGTCAAGGAAGCGAGCGGCGCGGAGTTCTACGCGAGCTTGCGTACGTCCGCGGCCGTCGAGCGGGCGGAGGTCGCCGTGGTGGTGGTCGACGCGGGCGCTCCGCTCTCTGAGCAGGATCAGCGCATCATCGGCGCGGTGGAGGAGGCCGGTCGAGCCCTTGTCTTGGCCTTCAACAAGTGGGACACCGTTGATGGGGAGCGCCGACGCTACCTGGACCGGGAGATTGAACGTGAACTTGTCCGTGTGCAGTGGGCGCCCCGAGTCAATCTGACCGCGCTCACCGGCTGGCATCTCGACAGGCTGGTGCCTGCACTGGATGCCGCTTTGGGTGGATGGGAGACGCGAGTGCCAACGGCTGCGCTCAACTCGTTCCTTGGTCGACTCGTCGCTGCGCACCCGCATCCGGTGAGAGGCGGCAAGCAGCCGCGCATCATGTTCGCAACTCAAGCGACGGTGGCACAACCGAGGTTCGTGCTTTTCACGACTGGGCCCCTGGAGGCGTCGTACCTGAGATTCGTTGAACGCCGGCTGCGTGAAGAGTTCGGTTTCGCGGGCACGCCGATTTCCTTGACCGTTCGTCCACGTCGGCGGCGGCGGACGAGATGAGCGAGTAGGCAGCGAGTTTCGTCGCGGCAAGCATCCGCCGCGTAGTGGAGAGCGGATCGAGCCGCCGGTCTCATCATTCTCGTCGTCGTCGCAAGTGAGTGTTGATGTTCTGAGGCATCGCCGCTCTATCGAGGACGGCGGTGGGTGCAGGATCCACTGGCACCGAGCCTTTTCGGTCACCTTGTTGCCGAAGGGCTGAGGTAGGCTGACGCCGCCCAGCGCGGGACTCGCGCGGAGCAACGGGCTGTGGCGCAGCTTGGTAGCGCACTTGACTGGGGGTCAAGGGGTCGCAGGTTCAAATCCTGTCAGCCCGACCGAAACATAATCGCAGCTCAGGGGCGGTTTACAAGGATGGATGTTGCCGCCATTGGCGGCTGTCCGGGAGCCAAGTCACTCTATAAGTCACCTTATGCCCCGGCTGCCGGGGCTTTTAGTGCAGAGCCGAGGACGTCGATTGCCGACCTGCTGACCTCGGGGGAGACGTGCCCGTAGACGTCGGCAGTGATCGCGATACCGGAGTGGCCGAGCAGCTCTGAAACGACCTTCAGTGGGACGCCGTTGGTCAGCATAACGCTGGCAGCGCTGTGCCGGAGCGTGTGGAGCCCGACACCGTCGAGAGCGGCCGCCTTAGCCGCTGCCTTAAGAGCTCGCAGGGCGTTGCGCGGGTCGCAAGGGGTCCCGAATTCGGTTGTGAAGACGAAGCCGGTCTCCTGCCAGACATTGCCGGCGCGAAGCCGTTCCACCGCCTGGCGTACCTTTACTGACCGCAGTACCTCAACCGCGGGTTGGCTTAGCGGCAGAGTGCGGTCGGAGTGGCCGCTTTTCGGTGGGGTGACCGTCAGTTCTCCGTCGACCCTGGACAAGGTTCCACGGACCCTCATGGTTCGCTTGTCGAAGTTCACGTCCCGCCATTTCAGCGCTAGCGCCTCACCACGCCGCAGACCCGTGTTCACCAGCAGAGCGAACAGCAACCGGTAGCGGGAGTCACTGGACGACCGGAGAAGCTTGTCGACCTGGGCGGGGGAGAGGTACACCGCCTCCCGATGCGCCACCTTCGGTGGCCTCACTGTGGCGAATGGGTTCACTGCGATCTGCCGATCCCGGACAGCCGCGTCGCCGATGGCTCGAGCGATGATGAAGACCTGTCGGATCGTTGAGTCGGACTTCCCGGCCTTGCGAAGATTGATGAGGAACCGCTCGACCGTGGTGGCCTGGATCTTGTTGAGTGGCGTCAGGTCGAGCTCGCTTCCGATGATGTGTGTACGGGCGAGCCCTGCATATAACGCCTTGGTCGAGGCCTTGCGGCTGCTCGCCTCGAGTGTTGCCTCGATCCATCTTTGAGCGAACAGGCCGAACGCCATCTTGTCGTCACGCACCGGGGCGCCGACTCTCACGCGATCACGGAAGTCGCGTAGTGCCCGGGTCGCCTCGGTCTTGGTCGGTCACCTGCGCGCGTTTGACGAGCCCGGTGACCGGGTCTTCATAGGTGAGGCGACCGATCCACAAGTTCCCCCGCTGGAAGACTGTGCCCTCGCCTTTGGCTCGTCTAGCCATCCTGGGTCACCCTTCTCCTCGCACGTGACAACTGCTGGTTCCTTCGCTTGCGTTCCCTTTGGCACGTCGGTGCCGAGCAGTACCCGGAGCCCCGTTGCGGAGTTCGCTTGGCCGGAATGTACGGCTGGGCGCAGGACCGGCAGGTCACCCATGAGCTGCGCAGGTGCGCCTCGAGGCTCGACCAGGCGGAGAAAGCTGAGCTGAGAGCACGGCTGAAGTTGGAGACCGACGCGGGCTGGGATGGCACCCAAGAGCGCAAGGTCGTGGTGTTCTGGCAAACCGAGATTGAGC
>JBBSHN010000035.1:0-21748 GCA_038252945.1 Propionibacteriales bacterium
GCAATAAGAAGCGTGAAACGGGAGCAATTCAACACTTCCAAGCTGGCTATGGGGGTTCGATTCCCCTCACCCGCTCCACGAACGACCATGTCAGACGCTTGCGTGCCGCGGCCGTACCAGACCAGTCATCCAAGCGGTGGCGAATCACTATCGCGGCGAAAGAACTCCGGACGAAGCACGAGCGTACTGGCGATTAACCTCGCCGGCACTAGGGACTTCGGGCTCGTGTCTACTTCAAGTGCCGGGCGAAGAACTGGGTCGCATCGTCCCCCTCTAACTGCGGCACGCCGGTGTGCCCGCCCACATTCGCGTGCAGCGTCTTCTCCTTGGAGCCAAAGGCGTCGAACAGGTCCAGGGCCATTTGCCGGTCGTTCCCTTCGTCATCCCACTGCAGCAGTACGAGCAGCGGAATGGTGACCTGCCGGGCCTCCTCGAACATGGTGCGGGGCACGAAACTCCCGGCGAACAAAACGGCGGCGGAGATGCGCGGCTCGACTACCGCCAGCCGGGTGGCGATGGAGATCACCCCTCCCGCGAACCCGACCGGCCCGCCGATGTCGGGAAGGGAAAGGAGTGTGTCCAGAGTTTCCTGCCATTCCGGGACCGCCATTGCCACTAGCGGAACGATGAGCTGGTCGACGACTTCGGTGGAGACCGCCTGGCCGGCCGCCAGCGCTCTGCGCAGGTCGGCGCGGGCCTGCTCGAGGGCGGCCCAACGAGGCCGGTCACCGCTCCCGGGGAGCTCGATGGTGGCTGCGGCGAAGCCCTCCGTCGCGGAGTGCCGGGCCCGCGTGGCAAGTCGCGGGTACATCTTGAGCAGTCCGCCCGGGTGGCCGAGCAGGATCAGCGGTGCCGGTGTTGATGCCGAGCTGGATGCTGGCGTCCACAGGATGCCGGGGATCTCGCCGAGGGTGAATTCGCGTTCAACGACGCCGTCGTCAAGACGCTGTTCAGTAGTGAATTGAATGGTCGTGCCTTTCGGGAGTGCGCTTCAACGGCGCTCCCGGACGACCTATCGCCCGACCGTGACCTCAGAGAGGAGCACCCATGTCGATACGTTCATCGAGTACCACCTCCTCGTGCTGTCGCGGCCCCCGGAGATTATCAGTCGTCGTCTCAAGCAGTTGAGTGAACCTGTTCACGCATCTCGGCATGTCCGAAGTTCGTCGACACTCGAAAGTACGCCGGATCGCGGTGGACAGACGCACAGACCGGAGTGAGTCGGCCCTCGTGAGCGAATAAGTGCCGCGGCTTGTGCCGAGGGCGCTTCACCGCGCCTGGGCTGCCACGCAGGATGGCGGCAAGTTCGAAGACTTTAATGGTCGATGTCGAAGAGCCTGACCGCCGTTCGACGTACGTGCGAGAACCACTCTCCGCCAACTGATAGGAGTGATCAAGATGCCGCGGTTTATGGGATTCGTGAGGATGGAAGAAGGCCTGGGCACGCCGCCACAGGCGCTGTTCGACGCGATGGACGCCTACATCGGCGAACGGGCCGCCAAGGGTGTCTTCCTCGACGGCGGCGGTCTGTACGGGACTGAGGACGCCGTGAACTTTGTGGTCCGGCAGGGCGAGGTCAGCCGGGTCGACGGACCGTACGCCGAGGCCAAGGAGGTCGTCGGCGGCTGGGCCATCATGCAGTATGAATCCCTCGAGGAGGCCGTGGCCGATCAGCAAGAGTTCGCTGAGCTGCACGCGAAGTACTGGCCCGAGGTCACCGTGATCTCGACCCTGCGCCAGATCTCCATGGGCCCGGAGGCCCCCGGTGACTGAACGGGACTCACTACGCTGGCATCGTGCCGGCAGAGACCAGTGCAGATGACCCGACCGAGGCCATCTTCGCCGCGTGGCGGGCCGAGTCGGCCCGCCTCGTCGGCGCTCTCACCCGGATGACGCGTGATGTGGAGCTGGCCGAGGACCTGGCGCAGGACGCACTCGTGGCCGCGCTCGAGCAGTGGCCCACAACGGGAGTCCCGGACAACCCGATTGCATGGTTGATGACCATCGCGAAGCGGCGCGGCATCGACCACTTCCGGCGCGCCGACAGCCTTCGCCGCAAGATTGCGGACCTCGAACACGCCCGCGGCGGAGAGGAGGAGGAGATGCCCGACCTCGACAGCCAGGTTGACTACATCGAGGACGATGTCCTGCGGCTAATTTTCTTGTCCTGCCACCCCTCCTTAACGGCCGAGTCCCGGGCCGCGCTGACGCTGCGTCTGGTTGGAGGACTCACAACCGCCGAGATCGCCCGCGGGTTCTTGGCCACCGAATCCACCATGGGCCAGCGCATCTCGCGAGCCAAGAAGACACTGTCCGCCGCTCAGGCCGAGTTCGAGCTGCCCACTGGGCCTGAGCGGACCAGGCGTCTCGACGACGTCATGGCCGTGATCTACCTGATCTTCAACGAGGGCTACACAGCCACCGCTGGTGAGGACTGGATGCGCCCCGACCTGGCGAGCGAGGCGATAAGGCTCGCGCGCATGCTGGTCGCAGTCGCTCCCGACGAGCCCGAGGTGCTCGGACTGCAGGCGCTGCTTGAGATACAGGGCTCGCGGATGGCCGCCCGACTCGATGAGCACGGAGCGCCGGTCCTGCTGGAAGCGCAGGACCGGACGCGGTGGGACCAGTTGCTGATCCGGCGCGGGCTCGCCGCCCTGCAGCAGGCCGAGCTGCTCGCCGCGCGCGGGAAGCCGGTCGGGAAGTACTTCTTGCAGGCCTCGATCGCCGCCCAGCACGCCCGCGCAAAGCGTGCCGAGGACACGAGCTGGCGCCGGATCGCGGCTCTTTACGACGTCCTGGCCGACGCCGCGCCGGGACCGGTCGTCGAGGTGAACCGGGCGGTCGCGTACGGGCGGGCGTTCGGCCCGAACACGGGGCTTGTTGTGCTCGAGGAGCTGGACGTACGTGTGCTCGGCGACTCGCCGCTCGCGCCGAGTGTGCGCGGAGACCTGCTCGAACGGGCCGGGCTACACGCGCAGGCGAGCGAGGCGTTCACCGAGGCGGCCGCGCGCACCAGAAACGAGAGCGAGCGTGCAGTCCTGCACCGTCGGGCCGAACTGAGCCTGACGCGCGTGTCTAAGTCGACGTGATCCGCCCGACGCGTCCGGGAGCTTCGGACAGCCACCCGGTCTCAGCCTTGGCTCATGGACCCGACCCATCGGGTCACATCTGGGCACTGAAAGGTCACGACCTCGCCGCTGACAGGCAGTGGGATTGAGTCCAGACGTGGCTCAAGTGCTTCATTCCGACGAGCTCCCAATCGACGCCAAGCTGGTCCGCGCGTTGGTGCGTCGGGTAATGCCTGACTACGCCGACGCTCCGCTACGCCGCTTGCGGACAACCGGTTCAACCAACGCGCTGTTCCGTCTCGGCACCGAATTCGTTGTGCGGCTGCCGCGCCAACGTGGAGGATCGGCCACCATCACCAAAGAAGCCGCATGGCTTCCGGTGCTGGGTCCCGTGCTGCCGGTTTCCGTGCCTGATGTCGTTGCAGTGTTCGAACCCGACAGTGACTACCCCGAGCGCTGGTCGGTGGTCCGCTGGATCGATGGTGAACACCCTGAAGTGATCGATCCGAGCACATCTGTCGACCCCCGACGCGAGGTTCTGGCGAGGGATCTCGCCGCTGTAGTGCAAGCACTCCAGGAGGCGGAGGTCCCTGCCGGAGCAGTCAGTCACCCGGACCTACAGTGGTACCGCGGCGAGCCGCTCGCCAAGATGGATCAGATAACCCGAGAGAACATCGAGAGCTGCCGGTCGTTGCAGGACTTCGAGTTGGACCTCGACGTCGCCGAGCGGGTCTGGGACGAAGCCATGAAGATGTCTGGCGCTCGAGACCCGACAACGCCGCGGTGGTATCACGGCGATCTTGCGGCGGAGAACCTCCTCGTTCAGGACGGGAAGCTGGTCGCGGTCCTGGACTTCGGGGGCTTGTCGGTTGGTGACCCCACTGTGGATCTCGTAGTTGCCTGGGAAATCCTCGACCCTCCTGCGAGAGAACTCTTCCGACGGCAGCTCAACGTCGATGACGCGACCTGGCTGCGGGGCCGAGCTTGGGCTCTCTGCATCACCCTGATGATCTGGTATTACTGGACGACCATGCCCGACAGGCGGGCAAGCCGCATGGCCCTGGGTCGCAACGTCCTAGCAGACGCCGGCGTCTCCGGGTGCTGAGCCGAACGCTCGCAGTGTTCCGCCCAGGCAGAGCGCGGTAGTAGGTGCTGGTTCGATGCGACGAGCCCACTACCTGACGCGTTGAGGCTGACACCATCGTTCACGTACCCCGTGTCAGTCTGGTTGGATCACTGCTAGGTGCGCGAGATCTCCCTCACGAACGGTCTGAGGGTTATCTCGCTGCAACGGATTCGGATCCCGAACAGCGGCCAGTCAGCCAACAGTTGTCGGTAGGCATCACGCTCTTCATTCGCCTCAGTCGGCATATCGGCGGGCTACGACCCGCTTGGGTCATCGGACTCGACATAGGGCTAGCGGTTGATCATCTGTTGCATGGCCTCGGGGTAGCGCTCACCAACGATCTGTACTTGGGTCGAGGCGTCATCAAGCTCAGCGAGGTCCTCAGCGGTCAACGCCACGTCGGCCGCACCAATGTTCTCGTCGAGCCGGGTCAGGCGGCGGGTGCCCGGGATCGGGACGATGGACGGTGCCTGGGCCAGGAGCCATGCGAGTGCGATTTGCCCGACGGATGCGCCCTTGCGCTCGGCTACCGTCCGGACTCGGTCGACCAGTGCGAGGTTAGCCTCGCGGGCTTCCAGCGTGAAGCGTGGAAGGTTGGCCCTGATGTCGCCGTCGGAGAACTCGGTGGTGGCGTCGACAGTCCCGGTGAGGAACCCACGGCCTAGCGGGCTGAACGGGACGAAGCCGATCCCGAGTTCGTCGAGAGTGTCCAGGATGGCGCCCTCCGGCTCGCGCCAGAAGAGTGAGTACTCGCTTTGGAGGGCGGTCACCGCCTGGACGGCGTGGGCCCGCCGAAGAGTGTCAACGCCGGCCTCGGACAGGCCGAAGTGGTGGACCTTCCCCTCTTCGATCAGCTCCTTGACCGTGCCGGCCACGTCCTCGATCGGGACGTCAGGATCGACCCGGTGCTGGTAGAGCAGGTCGACGTGGTCGGTGCGGAGCCGGCGCAGCGAGCCTTCGAGCGCTTCGCGGATGTGTTCGGGCCGGCTGTCCAGCTTGCGGTCGCTGTCGTCGAGGGAGAAGCCGAACTTGGTCGCGATGACGACCTCGTCCCGGACCGGCGCGAGCGCCTCACCGACGACCTCCTCGTTGTCGTAGGGCCCGTACACCTCGGCGGTGTCGAAGAACGTCACGCCGTGCTCGACGGCCTGTCGCAGGAACTCGACCATCGTCGCCCGGTCCGGTGAGGGGCCAAACGACTGGCTGATCCCCATGCAGCCCAGCCCGAGCGCCGAGACCTCAAGCCCGGCAGTGCCAAGTGTCCGCCGTTTCATGTCCTTGATGCTCCTTCGTCGAAGAGATGGTTGGGCTGCGCGAACTTGCGTGGACCTCGAGGTCAGCCAGTGCCCGTACCGTCCCGTACGCCTTCGAGCAGATAATCCGACCCGGTCATGACCCCCTCGAGGATGATGGACACCAGCTTCCGAACGTACCCCGGGCACAAACCCGATGTACGCAGGGTCAAGTTGCTCCCGACCAGCCCGCGAACACTTCTGGGACGCATCGATCCATGCAGGATGCCAGCCATCTGACGCGGCCGTCGTGCTGAGCCACTTCCCGGCTTTCCGCCGAAAGGCAGGACCACAACGGCGCAGAGACGCTGGTTCGTGCCGGAGTGAAGGGTGCCGACCGGGTGGAGGTCACAAAGCGACGCAGGCGTTGGCGACGGTAACGGTCCATACCTCGGGGTGGGTAAACCAGAAGTTGTGCGGTACACCAGGGACGGTCGCGAACTGGCCGTGCAGAACGAGCGCGGCAAGCTGTGCCAGTGGCCACGACGGGCGGATGTCGTCTCCGGCGGCAATGAAGCGCATCGGCACCTCGCAGTCTGCCAGTCGCCTCCATACGTCGGGTTGATGAATCCAGTCGGTGAACGAGTCGCTGAGCGACGCATGCACCTCTGGCACCCAGTCGATGTTGACTACGGGCTCCGTGACTTTCCCCGCGTCGTAGGCCCCGGACCAGGTCCGATCGAGTTGAGGACCACTACCGGCGATCCCGATCACCGCCGCCACCGCTTCCGGATGTTCGACCGCGTAGCGAACAGCCAGATCACAGCCCCAGGAGTGACCCATCACAATCCAGCTGCCCACTCCGACAGCCTCACGGATGCCTTCGAGATCAGCGATCGCCCGCTCCATGGTGTGCGGACCGCCCCCCGAGCGGCCGACGCCGCGCGGTTCGGGGTACCAGGTGCGGTGATGAGGCGGTGAGATCTCGTCTCGCTCCAGGTACTGTACGCAACCAGGTCCGCCGGTCAGAGCGACCAGGTCTGGCCCGTCGCCCGTCACGCCGACGTACAACGCCACGCCCTCGATCTGCACCATCCGCGACTGCATCTCCACGGACGCTAGCAACAGCAGCCGTCCCACCTACCGCGCTCTGCCGTGTCCCGCAGACTCCCGAATCCTGCCCGGAGCGATATGACGGATGCTCCGTCTGCGGGCCGCTTGAGGCAGAACGGGAACGGTCCGCGGGATCCCCAGCGTGGGAGGATCGCGCAGGCCCATCACAGCCGGTGCCCCAGGGACAGCGGCGCGTGCACTCGGGCGCTCACTGCGATGACGAACCACGTCAATACTCAAGCGGCCGACACCAGCGGCAGGTCGCCAAACAGCCACATGCTCAAGCGAACCCGACTAGCTGGTCCAGGCCCGCCAGAGGCTGGCGTACTCGCCGTCCTGAGCAACCAACTCGTCGTGGCTGCCAAGCTCTGCGATCTGTCCGTCGATGACCACCGCAACCCGATCGGCGTCGTGTGCTGTGTGCAGTCGGTGCGCGATGGCGATGACCGTACGGCCCACCAGCAGCGCGTGCACCGAGCCTTCGAGCGTGCGTGCGGTGCGCGGATCGATCAGGGACGTCGCCTCATCGAGGACCAAGGTATGCGGGTCAGCGATGACCAGCCGCGCCATCGCGACTTGCTGAGCCTGCGCCGGCGTCAGTGCCATGTTCCCCGACCCGACCCGCGTGTCCAGCTCATCAGGCAGCCGACGGACCCAGTCCGCGGAGCCGACCGTGTCGAGCGCCGCCCACACCGCATCGTCGTCAGCCGTCTCGCGACCGAGCACGATGTTGTCACGCACGGAGCCCACGAACACATGGTGCTCCTGTGTCACCAGGGCGACCTCCTCACGCAGCTGCTCCAACGGCAGCGTCATCAACTCGACCCCGCCAATACGGACCGAGCCGGTGCGCGGTCCGTTGATCCCACCGAGCAACCGGCCAAGAGTCGACTTCCCGGAACCACTCGGACCCACGATCGCGATCCGCTCGCCGACGCGTGGCCTGAAGTCAATGCCATGGAGTACGTCGTGGTCGGGACGGTAGGCGAAGCGAAGCCGCTCGGCGACTAGCTCCGGGCCGGTCGGGACCGCGGTGCCCGGCTCCCGATCCGGCGGCACGGTGGCGATACCGAGCAGCCGCGCCGTGGACGCTGCGCCGACCTGCAGGCGGTCGACCTGGGCGACGAGCCGGTCGAGCGGCCCAGAGAGCGACTCGACGTATAGCACGGCGGCAGTAATCTGTCCGAGAGTGAGGTAGCCATACCAGTAGCCCCAAGCACCCACGATGACGGTGATGACCGTTGGTACATTGAAGGCGATGTCGATGACGGCGAAGAGCAGGTTGCGCAGCGTCACGCCGTAGCGCTCGGCCTGTGCTGAGACCGCGACGTCGTCCTCCTCGGCCACTACCCGACGCCCCGCCAATCCGAGTGCCTCGACGGTGCGCGTGCCTTCGACCGTCTCGGTGAGCGTTGTGTTGATCCGCGAGTACGACGCCCCCTCGGCGATGTAGCAGATCGAGGCTCGGCGAAGGTACCGCCGGACCTGCACCACCGACCCCGCGATCACGAGCAGAGAAGGCAACGCCAGTAGGACCGAGTTCAGCAACATTGCGCCCACCGACAGCACGACAGTGAGCAAGGCGATGACGGCCATGGGTAGGCCGGTCTGGACCGCCCGGCTCATCGTGCCGACGTCACGCGTGACCCGGGTCACGAGGTCGCCGGTGCTGGCCCCCTCGACGCGGCTCAGTGGGAGCCGCAGGATTGTCTCGACCACGTACTCACGCATCGAGGCCAACAGGTTCTGACCGAACAGCGTGGATGTCAGCTGGCCAGAGAAGGTGAACACCGCCTGTGCCAGAACGACAGCCACTATCAGCAGCGCCAACGAACCGAGGCCCGCGGCGGGGCCAGGGGCAGTGACGCGGTCGATGAGCTGTCCGAGAAGTGACGGTATGGCGAGGGCGGCGGCTGCTGCGAGGGCGTTAAGCACCACGAGCGCGGTGAACGACCACCGCCTCTCGCGGACTTTGTCGGCGACGAAGCGCACTACGGCCCGGTCATCGGCGACCGGCCATCCCCGCGCCGGGTTGCGCGAGTCCGCGTAGACCCGCTCGGCACGTTCCCGGCGCAGGCGGTGGCGATCCCGCAAACCGCTGATGCGGGCACTGACCGAGGCGCCGCTCTGGATTGTCGTGAGCTCGATCGGCAGCACCGGTGACTCAAGGGCGCTGTCCCGCCACGTCGCCGCTGATGTCGCCAGGAGGTCAGACACGACTGTCCTCCATCGTGCGAAGCACGACGTCGCGGTAGTCGGACTCGTCGGTCAACAGTTGCTCGTGTCTGCCCTCGGCCACGACTCGGCTGCCGGAGAGCAGCACGACGTGGTCGGCGTGATGGAGCCAAAGAGGGGAGACAGTGGTGACCACCGTTGTCTTGCCTCGCCGGTGTCGTGCGAGACGCTCGGCGATGCGGGCCTCGGTGTGCGCGTCCACAGCGGACGTCGGCTCGACGAGCACGAGCACCTTCGGGTCGGCCGAGAGTGCGCGGGCCAGCACGACGCGCTGGCGCTGACCACCCGACAGACCGCGCCCCCGCTCGTCGAGCTCACCTGCCCACCCGCCCGGGAGCGCGTCGTACACATCCTCGGCGGCCGCCGTACGCAGCGCTTCCTCGGCCTGCTCACGCGTCAGGGAGTTGTGGGGGTCCACGGCATCTTGCAACGTGCCGGCGAAGAGCCGACTGTTCGTGTCGCTTACGAGGATGATCCGGCGTACCTCGTCGAGGGGCACACGCCCGAGGTCGACGCCGCCGTAGCTGACGCCCCACGGCTCAGCCGCCCGAGCGGCATCCTGAGCGGCCATCAGCTGCCGCCGCTCCCGCCGTTCCGTCCGGGCCTGACGCCCCCAGCGGCGGCCGGTCGTCTCCAGCAGTGGCGGCGGTTCTTCTTCGACTGTGAACCACCGTCCAAGTCGGTCGGCGAGCGCCGTCGACGATTCCGGTACGGCGCTTACGACGACGGTGAGCAACCCCGACCGCGCGACGAAGCCGCTGGACTCATCAACCAGGTCACCGCTGTAAGGCAGCGGAAAAGGGGTAACCGGCTCGCGCCAGGGTGGGGTGAGCTCGAGCACCGCGATCGCCTTCTTGGCGGAAACGAGCGCGCGAGTCAGCTTCTGCGCGAACTCGAAGAACGTCCGGATCGGGCCGACCATAAAGAGCCCGTAGCCGAGGAAGCTCACCAGTTCACCGACCGTCAGCTCTCCTGAGTCGACGGCGCGGGTGCCGGCGTACATGAGGAGCACCAGGAAGCAGCCCGACATCAGCACTCCCACTGCCTCGATCGCTGCCTGCCAGACTCCTGCGGCTACCCCTGCCTGACGGGTGAACTGAGACTGAGTGGCGTAGTTGCGGCCGAAGGTGCTCTCACCGCCGATTCCCCGGAGGATACGCAGGCCGGCGACGATGTCAGTGGCCATCGACGTCAGCGTCGAGTTACGGGTCCGCTCTGCCTGCTGGCGACTGTGCAGAGGACGCAGCATTGGCAGAGCCGCGCCAACCAGCACCGGTGCCGCTGCCAGGACCATCAGGCCTAGCTTCGGCGACGTCAACAGCACGATCGTCGCGACGGTCAGATAAGCCACGAGCTGGGACAAGCCGCGTGCCGTGATCTCGGTCAGGGCTCCGAACTCGTCCGAGTCGCTTGCTGCCACGCTAAGTACCTCACCCGTGGGGGTCCGCCGAGGGAGCACATGGCCCAGTTGCACGGCCTTGCGGGTGACCATCAATATCGTGCCGTAAAGCGCTATCAACCAGCTGCGCACCACCAGCGTGTGCATCGCGATACCGAAGACCGCGCCGACGATCGTCACGAGGAGCAGCAGTCCGGCCCACTGCAACGTGGCCTCAGCCGACCTGGCGAGAATGCCTCGATCTATGGCACGGCCGACGAGCCAGGGTCCGACCGTCAACGGCAGCTGCCACAAGATGCCGACCAGGGTGGCGGTGGCGATCACTGGTGCCTGTTGCCACATTTGCCACAACAGGAATCGCGATGGGGAGCTTAAGTCCGGGGTCGGAGTGGGGGTCTCTCCCGGGAGCGTGTGGAAAACGTCGACCACCGGGGGGAAGTTCTGCATCGTAACGTCGAGGGTAAATGCCGGGGGCGTGGGCGGTCGACCGCGTTTCGATGACGAGCCCACGCCGCCGAACGGAGAGTGCGTTGACGGGCGGTCCTGACTTGGAGTCGCTTGCGTTGCTCTTGGGCCCGTCGTACCCATGAGGTGAGACGGTGTGTCGTGCCCTTCGCGTGCCTATGAGGAATAAGGCTGCTCGGCTTCATCAAGCGGCGCCCCGGTCACAGGACGCTGACGCATGCTGCAGCGTCGTAATCGGCCAGTGTCACGACCCCTCAGTTTTGGTTCCCAGGTGGGCGGAGAGGAAGTCCAGAGTCCGACGCCAGGCTCGAGCGGACGCCTCAGCGTTCCAGTTGTAGAAGTCGTCGTTGTCGAAGGCGTGATTGGCACCTTCGTAGGTGTCGACTTTAACCCGGTCGTTCTCTGCGGTTACTGCCGCTCGGATTCGAGTGACGGTCTCTGCATCGATGTAGTCGTCATTCAGACCGAAGTGGTGGAGGCTCGGTGCCGTCACTTGAGGAGCAAGCTCCAGCAGATGAGGAATGGAGGATCCGTAGTAGCTCACCAGACAGTCGGGATCAGTCATGGCTGCAACATTGAAGCCGATTCCACCGCCGAGGCAGAAACCGACGATGCCTACACCTCCGTTTAACTCCTCCAGGCTCCGCAGGTGCTCCAGGGCCGCAACCGAATCGGCGACCGTGGTGTCCCAGTCGAGGCTCATCGCGCGGTTCATCGCCGTCTCCACTGCATCGGGAGCCGACTCGTCCATCGGTGTCACGTCCGGGCCGTCGAGGCGCCAGTAGAGCTCCGGCGCGAGAACGACGTACCCGGCGTCGGCGAGTGCTGCAGCGCGACGACGAATGTAGGCGCTAATGCCGAAGATCTCCTGCAGCAGCACGGTGCCAGGTCCGTTCCCGCTCGCCGGCGTCCACAGCCACGCCGGCATGTCGCCGTCTGCAATGGAAACGACTACAGCTCGGGCATCTGAGGAGGTCACGGCGTTGAATCTACGCGGTCCAAAGTGCCTCAGACATCGCGGTCCAAAGTTCCTCAGACCTGAGGGTGCACCCGGCATTCGGCCCCGACGTTCGGCTCAAGACCTCAGAACGGCCAACCGCCGGTGGCTTGAACGCCGCGCTTCCATTCGGTGCCGCGGTGGTGGATTCTTCGGGTACCACACGGAAGAGTCGAACATCCAGGTCAGCCAGCGCCGCCGTTGAGCGAGCGCGTGGCCTTCGGTCTGGCGGAAAGCACGAGAGGGCGCACATGATGGTTGACCACCCGGAAGCTCTCGTGCCTGCTGGCCACATCGAACCAGCTCCGCGCAGGATCCGCGCCGTCCTTGGTGGCAAGGTCGTCGTTGACACGACTCAGGCCATCTACGTCTGGGAGTGGCCCTACTACCCGCAGTATTACGTCCCCCTTGATGACGTCGTAGAAGGTGCTCTGGTGGACGAGAACCATGAAGAGCGACTGGACTTGGGCAGTGCACGCCGGCACGGGTTGCGAGGCGGCGAGCTCTATCGGCCCGGCGCGGCCAGGCTGTATGCCGACGGCTCAGCAGAGGGCCTGACCAACCGGGTTCGGTTCGAATGGGGAGCGCTGGACGCCTGGTTTGAAGAAGACGAGGAGGTCTTTGTCCACCCCCGCAGTCCCTATTCTCGGGTCGACGCCCTGCGCTCAACCCGACGCGTGCGTATCAGCCTTCAGGACGTCGTCTTGGCTGAGTCGTCGTCACCAATCATGGTATTCGAAACGGGGTTGCCGACGCGTTACTACGTCAACCGCACCGAGGTGGACTTCGACCATCTGATTCCTACCGACACGGTGACGTCGTGCCCGTATAAGGGCACGACGAGCGGCTACTGGTCGGTCCGCGCCAACCAAACGACGTACCCGGACCTCGCCTGGACGTATGCCTTTCCGACCCGTCAGCTGATGCCTATTGCTGGCCTCGTCGCCTTCTATAACGAGAAGGTCGACATCACCATCGAGGGCGTACCGGTGCCCCGACCCAGTACTCACTTCTCCTAGTGGAGCGAGGCGCAGCGATTGCCGAGGACGGCTCAGTCCCCCTCCAGGCAAAGGCAGAAGGGGTGTCCCGCTGGATCCGGGAGCCGTGTGGGGCGTTAACCGTCACAGTGCTTCGATGGAGCTATGACCAATCACGGTGCAGTCGTGCGCGTCGCCAGCGCCACCCATGAGATTGCAGCGGACGCTGCGACAATCTTCGAGCTAATTGCCGACCCGACTCAGCAGCCTCGCTGGGATGGCAACGACAACTTGGCCGAGGCACCCGGCGGACAGCGAGTTGACGCCCTCGGTCAGGTGTTCACCATGACGACCACGAAAGGCAACATCCGAGAGAACCACGTCGTCGAGTTCGACGAGGGCCGCCGCATCGCGTGGAGACCGGCCGAACCAGGCCAGGAACCGCCAGGGCACCTTTGGCGCTGGGTGCTCGAGCCGATCGACCCGTCACATACGCGCGTCACGCACACCTACGACTGGACAGAGTTGACCGACGAAAACCGCTTCCCCCGTGCACGGGCGACCACGGCCGACAAGCTTCAGGCCTCGCTGGACAGACTCGCTGCGCTTGCGGAGCACGAGTGACGCAGGTTCCGAATCCGGATACCGAACAGGCTTCCGGCCGTTGACCCAGATGGGAATGTTGTAGGTGCCCAGAAAGTACTCTCGCCGGCCTCACCCCAGCGCTGATCGCTTGCGGCGCCGTCTACCTCCTGGCCACTAGGATCGACGCAATTAGCCGACGAAGATGCAGAACGGATGGCCCGACGGGTCGCCAAGGACGTAGAGCGGCTCATCCGAGTCATCCGTTCGGTCGAGCAGCAGTTGCGCTCCCAGCGACTCAGCCCGCTCCCGCTGCCGCCGCAACTCCTGGAGACTCGAAACCGTGAAGTCGAGGTGCAACTGCATTGGGACGTCGTGCTCGGGCCATGTCGTTCGATCAAGACGCTCGACCTGCTGAAAGGCCAGCTTGCGGGCGCCGTTCGGGTCGACGAGGACGAGCCAGTCCGCATCGTCCGCAACACCATCCGCAGCAGGTTCATCGCCCGGCCGGTACTGCAGTCCCAGGAGTTGCCGATAGAACTCGGCAAGTGCCCTGACGTTGGTGGTGTCGATAGCGGTATGCAGTAGTTGCGGGTACTCAACCATGGTCGCCTCCAATCTGCCCCCATCCGTAGGCACGTACAGCACCGTCATCTGCTGCCCAGGACATCCGGTCGTTCCGAGGCACGGGCGACCGTGTGGCCGAGGAAATCTCTCGCCAACGACTAGCGTGCTTCCTCGATGGCCACCAGGAAAAGTCGTGTCGTGAAAGGCAGTGACGGACAAGCCGTTCGAGAGCACTACCGGCAGGCCGTCGTGGGCTTCACACCTTATATCGAGTTTGACGGAGCAGGACTGGTCCTTGATCAGCGGGGACCAAGCCCTGTCTGACCGTCAAGGAGTTCTCTCGCGATATCCAAGTGGCCAGCATGGCGGGAGACCTCCTCAATCATGTGCAACACCACGTCTCGTACGGTGTGAATCTCCTCAGGCATATCTGGAGGTATGGGGTTAGCCGGGTGAGAGTCAAGCGGGGCGTCGGCAAGGATTTCGTCTGAGCGCTTCACCTGCTCGGCATAGAACGCGAGTACGTCGGACACCGAACGGGGAGTGGCAAATGGACCGTCGTCCGCTCGTCGGAAATCCCCGTCATCAGAGGTCGCCAGCGAAGTCTTGGTAGGCAGGCGACAGTGCGGTCCAACGGGTGTGCCAGTCGGCTGCCTGGCGTCCGTCGACGTGCGCGGTCAGGTCCTCGACGTGCGCCTGCCATCCTGCGCCGTGGGCCGCGAGTTGGTCGACCGGGATGCCTCGCTCCTCGATGACGAGGCGGGTCTTGCCCCGTTCGGGGGCGAGAGTTGCTTCGATGACGGTCTCGTCGGGCATGCCTGGGGACATGGTGACGGCAAGGCGGCGCGGAACTTGGCAGACGTCGATGCGGCCCGGTCCCTCCCACGCACTAGTGAACCGCGCGTGAATCTGTCCGCCAAGGCGGAGGTCGCCTTCTACGTCGGCGATCCAGCGGGCCAAGCGGGACGGGTCCGTGATCGCCGACCACAGATCGTCAATGTCGGTGTCGTACAGGTCTTCCATCCGGACGGCGCCTTTGCCATCCGCCGTGCGACGAAGGGTCCCAACGATGCGGTCGGGTGTGCTGGTCATGCCTTGCTCCTTCATTGATGCTTTCCACGGGCGACCTCCGTCTGGAGGGCGTCCAGACGCTGCCCCCACAGGGCGCGGTATCGACCCAGCCACTCGTCGACCTCAGCCAGCGGCTCTGGGCGGAGGCTGTACACCCGCCGCTGCGCTTCTTGGCGCACGTCCACCAGCCCGGCCTCCCGGAGCACGCGGAGGTGGCGAGAGACACCCGGTCGGGCTATGGGCAAGAGATCAGCCAGCTCGCTGACTATTGCCGGATGCTCCCGTAGAACCTCCAACACAGTCCTTCGACTTTCGTCCGACAACGCCCGCAATACAGCGTCCATCTGGCCAATGTACCCGATTGGTTACGTAACAGGCAAGCTACATACGCTCTGCATCCCAATAGCGTCTACGACCCACCTCGCGACCCACTTGTCAAGGATCTCTTGCTTTAGACTTCTCCTCATGACTCCTCTCGACACCGTGGCCACGCAGCTGGCCCGGTTATCCGGCCTCGGCGAAGAGCCTCGTCGAGCTCTCTACGTGTACGTCCTCGGGCAGACGCACCCCGTGTCACGCGACGAGGCCGCTGCTGGTGTCCGGGTCAGCCGCCCGCTCGCGGCATATCACCTCGACAAGCTGTCGGACGCTGGGCTCCTAGACGTCACATTCGAACGCCGCAGCGGTCGACGAGGACCAGGCGCCGGTCGCCCAAGCAAGTTGTACTCCAGGGCGGCCGAACCCGTCGAGCTCAGCGTCCCCACGCGCGACTACGCCTTCTTGGCCGACCTGCTCGCCCAGAGCATCGAGAGTCCCCAGGATTCACCAAGGGATGCGCTGCTGGAGATTGCTCGCCGGACCGGCCAAACAGCGCGGGACTCCACCGCAGCTCAAAGCGCGCAATCCGATCGCGTGACGGTCATGCAGCTGCTGTCCGAACACGGCTATGAGCCCTATGAGGACGGTCCCGCTACCGTGCGGTTCCGGAACTGTCCCTTCCACCGGCTGGCCGAAGGGCACCGAGAGTTGGTCTGTGGCGCCAACCTCGCTTTCGTCGAAGGCCTCCTTGGTCCCTTGCGGTCAACCGGCATGACGGCGAGCCTGGAGCCGGGGCCCGACGAGTGCTGCGTTGCTGTTCGCGGCGTTTGATCCGTCCGGTCACCCGGTGCCGAAGACAGACGCGGGTCGACGTCCGCGTTCATGTCGCTCAATGACCGTCCTCAGCAGGGAAGTCTTGACATGGAAGCATTCGGACCTCTATAACTGACATCATCATCTATAGAACGCTTGACGACTCAGTTCGGCCTGCTGGGCCGGCCCACAGTTTCAGATTCGCTCCGGGCGTCCCGTCAATCACCGCCGGAGGCGGTCCAACCGAAAGGGCAGATCTGCATGCATCCAACTGCCAACGTCAGCGAACTTCGCACAGGCCTGATTCCAGCCGAAGGTAGGGTGACCACCGACCCGGAAGACACCCGTCCGTGGGAGCACCTGACACCCCGCTTGGTGGATCCAGTCCAGTGGCAGCGCTTCGAGGGCTACGTCGACGAAATTCTGACCGCTTTCGGCATGGAAACTGACTCCTCGAGCACGCAGCAGACGCCGCAGAGGTTCCTCAGGGCACTCTTCGACGCCACCGCAGGATACGAGGGAGATCCGAAACTTCTCACCGCGTTCCCGACCGAATGCCACGGCGGCCCGGACTGCCGGATCAGCCAGATCATCGAAGGTCCGATTTCCTTCTACGCGCTCTGTGAGCACCACGCACTCCCCTTCCACGGGGTGGCACACGTCGGCTACGTCGCCCACGAGAACATCATCGGCATCTCGAAGCTCACCCGACTCGTGCGACTGTTTGCCCGGCGGTTCACCGTCCAAGAACGGCTCGGCCAGCAGGTCGCAGACACCTTGGTCGGTCTGCTGCACCCTCATGGAGTCGCGGTTCGTGTGGAGGCCGAGCACCTGTGCACCCAGATGCGCGGCGTTCGGGAGGAGCACTCCAAGACCGTCACGACTTTCTGGCGCGGGTCCTTCGACTCAGACCCCGAGCTGCGCCGCGAGTTCTTGACTGAGACCCGCGCAGGCAGCGGCAGCTGGTGATCGGGCCGTGCGCGGCTTCGCTGTGAGATCTGGCGTGAGAATCTCGGTGTGAACGGCCTGGCTATACCCCTGGAAGTCCTCGTCGAGGCCGAAAACCCGGCCGCGTCGGATCTGCCGCCGACGCTGCACTCCTGGTACGGCGGTCCACTCGGCTTCACCGAGCCCCGCCTGGTGGCCAACTTTGTATCGACGATCGACGGTGTTGTCGCCATTTCGCGGCTGCCCCAATCCAACAAAGTGATCAGCGAGGACAGCGAAGCGGACCGCTTCGTCATGGGCTTGCTGCGAGCGTTTGCCGACACCGTGCTGATCGGCTCGGGCACCCTGCACGGCTCTCCCCGCACCCTTTGGACGGCCGAGGAAGCCTATCCACCCGGCGGGTCGGCGTTCGACGAACTCCGGCGACAGCACGGCCGTCCCCCGAGCCCTCAGTTGGCGGTGATGACGGCCAGCGGAGCACTGAACTCCGACCACCCAGCGCTGAAAGCCGGGGCACTCGTCCTCACCACCGCGCGTGGCGCCCGGCTGCTTCCTCAGAGCATCCAGGCCAGCTGCGAGGTGGCCGTGCTTGCTGGCACCGCCAGCGTCGACGCGCGCGACGTCGTGGACGTCTTGGCCGATCGCGGCAGCCGGCTGATCCTGTCTGAGGCGGGTCCCCGGGTCTTTGGCTCCCTCTTGGCTGCCAACTTGGTGGACGAACTGTTCCTCACCCAATCCCCTCAGCTGGCCGGCAGAGCGCCACAGTCCCCGCGGCTCGGGCTGGTCGAAGACACTGCCCTGCTGCCCGACATTCAAAGATCCGCCCGGTTGGCAAGTCTGCGCCGTCACGGTGATCACCTGCTGCTGCGCTACTTCCTCGGCGGTAGAGATGGCTGAGGACCAACGTCCACGCGTGGCGAACGGTTACCTACCCATCGAGGACCACGGGGTCATCGGCGACCTGCACACCGTGGCGTTGGTCGGGGTCAACGGCGACATCGACTGGTGCTGCCTACCACGCTTCGACTCTCCTTCGGTGTTCGGTGCGCTGCTCGACACTGACCGCGGCGGGCGCTTCACCGTCACCAGCCTGGACGCAGTGCGCACCAAGCAGATGTACCACCCGGACACCAATGTGCTGTTAACGCGGATGCTAGGCACCGATTCGGTGGCCGAGCTGGTCGATTTCATGATTCCCCGGAAACCAGCCGAGTGCCCAGGCGCCGGGCAACTGATCCGCCGACTCCGCGCTGCGCGCGGCCGCGTTACCGGCCGGCTCCACTGCGAGCCGGCGTTCGACTACGGTCGTGCGCCGCATCGGGTGAATCTCATCGACGGCGTTGGGGCGGTGTTCACCTCACCGGTTGGCCGGCTGCTCCTCCGCTCCACCACTGCACTTCGGGTTGACGGGCTCGGAGTAGTCGCCGAACCCGTGCTCGCAGAGGGCGAATCCATCGACTTGGCGCTGTCCTGGGAAGGGGAACCGGTTCCGCTGGGCCCAGGCGAGATCGACGCTTGCCTGGCCGGCACCGAAGCCTACTGGCGGCGCTGGATCAGGCAATCGCGCTATCAGGGCCGTTATCGCGAGATGGTGGAACGGTCCGCTCTTGTGCTCAAGCTGCTGGTCCACGACCCCACAGGCGCTCTCGTTGCAGCCCCAACCACGTCACTGCCTGAGTCTGTTGGAGGCACCCGTAACTGGGATTACCGCTACACCTGGATCCGCGACGCCGCGTTCACCCTGTACGCCCTGATGCGGCTCGGCTTCACAGAGGAGGCCGCGGCGTTCATGGGCTGGCTTGAAGCACGATGCCGCGATGCGGCGGGAGACAGTGAAGGCCTGCAAGTCCTGTACGGCGTTGACGGTCGACGCGATCTACCGGAAGAGACCCTCGACCACCTCGCCGGCTACGCCGGATCCAAGCCGGTCCGGATCGGCAACGCCGCCACCAAGCAGCGTCAGCTCGACATCTACGGCGAGCTGATGGACTCGGTCTACCTGTACAACAAGCATGGCGAGCCCATCTCCTACGACCTTTGGGATGCGCTCCGCCGTCAGCTGGACTGGCTTGCCCACCACTGGGAGGAACCGGACCACGGTATCTGGGAGATGCGCGGCCGACCCCAGCGGCACACATACTCGGCGCTCATGACCTGGGTCGCCTTCGAACGGGCTCAGCGCATCGCCCGGCACCGAGGGCTCCCCGCGCCCCTAGACGAGTGGCAGAAGCTCGCCGACGAGGCGTACTTGCACGTTCAGAACACCGGGTGGAGCCCTTCCGCCAACGCCTACGTGCAGCACTCCAACAGCACCACAGTGGACGCTTCAGCGCTGATCATGCCGCTCGTGAAGTTCTCCGGCCCGAAGGACCCACGTTTTCTTGCGACGCTGGACCGCATCGGCCGCGACCTCGTCACTGACAGCCTGGTCCGCCGCTACAGCACGGACGGCTCAGACGGCATCACCGGCGACGAGGGCACCTTCAGCCTCTGCTCCTTCTGGTATGTGGAAGCTCTCACTCGCGCAGGTCGACTTACCCAAGCTCGGCACTTGTTCGAACAAATGCTCACCTATGCGAACCACCTCGGTTTGTACGCTGAAGAAATCGGGAAGGCTGGAGAAGCACTCGGAAACTTCCCTCAAGCCTTCACGCATCTCGCCCTTATCAGTGCCGCAGTCAACCTCGACCGCGCTCTAGGAGGTCGCAGCCTGGGAACAAGGGGCTCAGCCTGACCGCTACAGAAACCTGTCATGCTGAACGCGTGGCGAGTTGTGCATCCGTGCAGGGTGGCTGATGCCGTCCGCTGGCGACGTGGAGAGCGCGCGCAAGGTGCCGTTGTTCCCGCCGCTCCCGTTGAGTGAGTGGGCGGAGAGCAAGGAAACGCTTCACCGGTTCGCACAGATTGTTGGCAAGATTCGGTTGGACCAGAGCACCCCACGAAATCACTGGTGGAATGTGCCGTTTCACCTGACCGGGCGAGGGATCACGACCCGCCCGATGGGCACCGACACTGTGTTCACCATCGACTTCGACTTCGTCGACCACCGGCTCGAGGTCAGCACTTTGAGTGGCGACCGAGTCTCGTTCGGCTTGCCGGGCCTGTCGGTCGCAGCGTTCTTCCATCGCCTGCTGAGCGCCCTTGGCTCCTTGGACATCGCGGTGTCGATCCGCCCGGTGCCCTTCGACCTCCCCGACACGATCGCTTTCGCGAAGGACAGCACCCACCACTCCTACGACCCGTTCTGGGTTACACGGTATTGGCAAGTCTTGAGTCAGGTGGCTCTTGTGCTGGAGGAGTTCGCGGGTCGCAGTTACGCCAAGACAAGTCCAGTGCACCATTTCTGGCACACCTTCGACCTAGCTGTCACCCGCTTCTCCGATCGGCGTGTGCCGCTGCCGGAGACCGCAGATCCGGTGACCCGCGAGGCATACTCCCATGAAGTCATCAGCGCCGGATTCTGGTTCGGCGACGACCAGGTTGCCGAACCCGCGTTCTACAGCTACACCGCCCCAGAACCGGCCGGACTCACCGACCAGAGGCTGAGCCCGAAGCAGGCACGTTGGATCGACTCCCGAGGAGCGCACATGGCGCTGTTGCGGTACGACGACGCACGGTCCGCCGCTGACCCCCGCGTCGCCGCGTTGGAGTTTTCGAGAGCGCTTACCGCGCCGGTGCAACGCTCGCCGGTTGGGACCTTGAGGCGCTGCGTTGCACCTACGGGCCGGGCACAGGCTGACCAGAACTCGACGTCGGCGTTCAGCTCGGTTTGCCCTGCAGGGCTTCTTCAGTGCGGGAGACCGCCGGCGGGCCTTTATGCGGCTGCAACACCGAACAAGGCAGCGATCGGTGCCACCGCTTCCGGTGTATCCGCCGGGGCGGTGACGCGAAGCATCAGTTGGCCCTCCGTGACCGTCACCTCCCAGGACACGAACGGGCAACAGATCTGTTCGGCCGCGGCCAGCTCGGCTAGTTCCTCGGCAACGCCTGCCAGAGGTTGATAACGCACCGATAGCCGACCGGCCTGGAGCGACGCCACCGGAGCCGCCATTTCTTCCAGTCGCTGCCAGCGCCGCAGCCGCTCCCGCCCGTCACCGGCAGACAGCGTGCAGGCCACCGGAAGAGGAGCGGGTTCCACCGTTTCAGGCGCGGTGTCCACGCAGGCCAGGGTGCCGCAACTTCGCGGCCACCTCAAGCCGGTCGTTGGACCAGATCGCGGTCGCCCGATCCGACGGCGACTTCGAACGAGAGCAGTGCCGAGAGCGTGGCGAATGTCCGGCCGGCGACGATGTTGAGGGTGAGAGCAGCGCGGCCACCGGCGGCGGGCGGCTGGCGCCGACTGAAGGGTGACAGTTCTTCCTCGCAGAGAACCCCGCGGGGCAGTAGCTAGACCTCGAATCCGGAAGGGGTAAGGCGCTGCGGCTGATGGCGACAGCGGCATTCCTGCCATTGGAGATCCACGAGCCGTTCAAGACGGTCACTGTCACCAAGGTGGCAGCCCTCGTCATCAACGTTGTCTCCGTGGTCTACCTCGTCGTCGCGAAGCGGCTCTTTGGTGTGTCCGCGGTGGGACCGCAGCTTACGAGAGCCAGATGCAGGGCGAGAGCCTGACTGGGAGAGCGGAGAAGCCCTAAGCAGGCACAGACGCTCAAGGCAACGCGACAATGCGGCTCTCGAGGAAGCTCCGCTCCGCCTCGTTGTCCGTGAGGATCACGGCTTCTTTGTAGGCGAGGCGGGCTTCATCCTTACGGCCGTGGCGGCGGAGAAAGTCCGCGCGCGACGAAGCGAGATAAGGGTTTCGAGCCAATTGAGGCTCGGCCGCGAGGTCGTCAAGTGC
>JBBSHN010000036.1:0-21593 GCA_038252945.1 Propionibacteriales bacterium
CGGGGGCGACGACTCTCAGCCGGTCGAGCGGAACGCCGGAGCCCTCCGACAGCAGATGCCGCACGACATGCGGGGTCTGGCTGGACAGCCACACGGTGTAGCCGTCGGCGTCCGGCTGCACCGTCACCACTCGCGGCTCCATGGCGGCTGGGAAGACTCGCGGCTGCTCCCAGGATCTGCGCACGACGACGTCCGCGGCGGCGAAGGCGGCGTCAACGTTGTCTTCGGTACGTAGGACGGGGTCGCCAATGCTCATGGCGTCACACCTTAAAGCCGTGCAAGGACGGTCAGTGCAGTTGGCCAGGTGACGTGACCGGGAGCTCGCACACGAAGTGCGAGCATGCGTACGCCGTCGACTGACCGTCGATGAGTGCCCGGCCCTCCAGCAGCGGCGACGTGACCGCTGCGCCGTCACCCTGCGCGATCACAGCGCCGGGCGACGACAAACAGAATGCGGTCCGCACCAGGTCGTGCCGCGAGACATCCTCCGGTCCAACGACCGCGAACTGCCGCGGGCCGTCGAGCACCGCCTCGATGGTCGCTAGCGTCTGTCCGGCGAAGCGCGGTGCCGCTGCGGCGACCGTGGCGAGCTGGGCCAGAAGTGCATCGCGCGCCGCTCTATACTTGTCGTCGCCGGTGAACCCGTACATCGCGGTGAGCACGGTCGCGGTCATGCTAAGGCCGGACGGATACGCGTTGTCGCTGGGGTCTCGGGGTCGCTTGAGCAGCGTCTCCGCGTCAGAAGCGGTGTCGTAGAATCCGCCGCGTCCGTCGGCGAAGCGCGCGAGGATCTGCTCCGTGAGCGCTGTCGCGCGTTCGAACCATGCCCCGTCGCCGGTGGCGGAGTACAGAACAAGAAATCCGTCGGTGACGCAGGCGTAGTCGTCGAGCACGCCGACCGGCGTCCCGACCTGGCCATCGCGAGAGACGCGGCGCAGCGAGCCGTCGGCCTGCAGATGGACGTCGACTAGCAGCTGGCCAGCCGACTGCGCTGTGTCGAGATACCGTGGCTCGTCGAGCACTACGCCGACCTCGGCCAGTGCGGCAATGGCCAGACCGTTCCAGGAGGCGACGACCTTGTCATCGCGAGCTGGGCGTACGCGCTTGTCTCGCTCACTCATCAGACGGGCGACCACGTCGTCGTAGCGTTCGCGCGCCTCATGGGGCTCGTCGACGCCGCGGAGACGAAGGGTCGACGTACCGTGCTCGAAGTTGCCACTCTCCGTCACCGCAAAGAACGCGGCAGCATAAGCGCCATCCTCCTCGCCGAGCGCCGCGGTGAGCTGCTCCGGCGTCCAGACGTAGAACTTGCCCTCTTCGCCCTCGGAGTCGGCGTCCAGTGCCGAGGCGAAGCCTCCCTCGGCCGTCAACAGCTCGCGCAGTAGAAAGTCGGCAGTCGCACGCACTACGTGTTCGGCAGCCCCACGACCGCTCTGCCGGAACCAATGGAGGTAGACCCGAAGAAGCAGCGTGTTGTCGTAAAGCATCTTCTCGAAGTGCGGTACCTCCCAGCGCTCGTCAACGCTGTAGCGAGCGAACCCGCCGCCGAGATGGTCGTACAGCCCGCCGGCTGCAATTGCCTCGAGGGTGCCCTCTGCCATGCGCAACGCGGCGCTGTCGCTGGTACGGGCGCCCCGTCGCAGCAGGAACTCCAACACCATCGACGGCGGGAACTTCGGGGCTCCGCCGAAGCCGCCAAAGCGCCAGTCGAAGCTTCGTTCCAGGTCCGCGACAGCGTTCTCGCCCACCTCGGCGATGTCCGTCGCGGGCAGCTGGTGCTGCCGGCGTAGGTAGTCGGCCACCTGCTGGCCGACCGTGCTCACCTCTCCGCGGCGATCGCGCCATGTCGCGGTGATCGCCTCGAGCACCTGGCGAAACGACGGCATGCCGTGCCGGGGCTCCGGCGGATAGTACGTACCGGTGAAGAATGGCTCACCGTCGGCGGTCAGCACGCATGTCATCGGCCACCCGCCATGGCCGGTCATCGCCTGCGTCGCCTCCATGTAGATGGCGTCGATGTCGGGCCGTTCCTCACGGTCGACCTTGATCGGCACGAAATTGCCGTTGACATAAGCCGCCGTCGCCTCATCCTCGAAGGACTCGTGGGCCATGACGTGGCACCAGTGGCATGCGGCGTACCCCACGCTGAGCAAGATGGGCAAGTCGCGCTCGCGGGCAACGGCGAAGGCCTCCTCGCCCCACTCGTACCAGTCGACCGGGTTGTCCTTGTGCTGCAGGAGATACGGCGACGTGGCGTGTGCGAGCCGGTTGGCCACTTGCCACCCCCGTGTCACCGAGCATAGTGATGAAGAGTGTCACCCTAGGGGTGCCTTTCATGGACAATGACGCCGGTGTACCTGACCCTCACCTCCACCGCAGCGGACGCGACCGGTCTCGGCTACCTGCTCCACAAGCATCCGGCGCGCGCCCAGCAGTTCGACGTGTCGGCAGGGGTGGCCCATGTGTTCTACCCCGAGGCCACCGACGAGCGCTGCACCGTCGCGCTGCTCCTCGAGGTCGACCCGGTGACACTGATCCGCGGACGCAGGTATGGCGGTGACACGTTCGCGCTGAGCCAGTACGTCAACGACCGCCCGTACACCGCCTCGTCGATGCTCGCGGTCGCGCTCGGCAAGGTCTTCCGCACGGCGATGGCCGGCCGGTGCGACGCCCGGCCGGAGCTCGTCAACCAGCACCTGCCGCTGGAGGTGCGCGTGCCGGTGCTGCCCTCGGCCGGCGGCGCCGAGATGGTGCAGGAACTGTTCGAGCCGCTCGGCTGGGCCGTGATGGCCATTGCCCTCCCGCTAGATGAGACGATGCCCGCGTGGGGCGACTCGCGCTACGTCGACCTGCGCCTGACCGGGAGCTTTGTGCTGGCGGAGGCCTTGTCGCACCTATACGTACTGCTGCCGGCGCTCGACTCCTCCAAGCACTACTGGGTGTCCACCGACGAGGTCGAGAAGCTGGTTCGGGCCGCTGGGGACTGGCTGCCGGCGCACCCGGCGCGCGAGGTCATCACCCGGCGCTACCTGGCACACCAGCCCGACCTCGTCGCGACGGCCGTGTCACGCCTGGAAGCGGTCGACGACCTCCCGACCGAAGCGTTGGAGGAGGATGCGCCGACAGAGGCAATTTCCCCCCAGCCCTTGGTCGTGCAGCGCAAGCAAGCCGTCCTCGACGCCCTGCGCGACGTGGACGCATCACGCGTCGTCGACCTCGGCTGCGGGGAGGGTGCCCTCCTGCGCGATCTGGTCCGGCACCCGGAGTTCACCGAGGTGCTCGGGGTCGACGTGTCCGCCCGAGCACTCGAGCTCGCACGGCGCCGCCTCAGCCTCGACCGGATGCCCGACAGCCAGCGGGCCAGGCTGCGCCTGCTGCAGTCCTCGCTCACCTACCGCGACGAACGCCTCGCCGGGTATGACGCCGTCGTGTTGATGGAGGTCGTCGAACACATCGACGCCGAGCGGCTGCCGGCACTCGAAAGCACTGTCTTCGCCAACGCGCGCCCGCGGACGGTGGTGGTGACGACGCCCAACGTCGAGCACAACGTGCGCCTCGAGCGGCTCGCCGCCGGCACGATGCGGCACCGGGACCACCGCTTTGAGTGGACGCGTCAGGAGTTCGCGGACTGGGCCGCCGGAGTGTGCGGCCGTACCGGCTACTCGGTGCAAGTCCTCCCGGTCGGTGACGTCGACCCGGCCGTGGGGCCACCCACGCAGATGGCGGTCTTCCACCGTTCCGACGAGAGCGCTCGGGAGGCGTCGTGATCGAGCTGGCCATCCCCGAGCTCAGCCTCGTCGCCCTGGTGGGTGTGTCCGGCTCGGGCAAGTCCACCTTCGCGCGAGACCACTTCGAACCCTTCGAGGTGATCTCGAGCGACTTCTGTCGCGGCCTCGTCTCCGACGACGAGAACGACCAGGCCGCCACGTCAGACGCCTTCGACGTCCTCTATTACATCGCGGCCAAGCGGCTGGCTGCCGGCCGGCTCACCGTCGTGGACGCGACAAACGTGCAGCGCGACGCGCGGCAGAAGCTTGTCGAGCTGGCGAAGGCGCACGACGTGTTGCCGGTGGCGATCGTGCTCGACGTCCCCGAACAGGTCTGCGTCGCCCGCAACGCCGGCCGGCCGGACCGTGCCTTCGGGGCCCGGGTCGTGCACCGCCAGCGCGACCAGCTGCGCCGCTCGCTGCGAGGTCTCGCCAAAGAGGGGTTTCGCAAGGTTCACGTCCTCTCCAGCGTCGAAGAAGCCGCCGCCGCCAGCATCGTGCGCGAGAAGCTGCTCAACGACTTCCGCGACCAGCACGGACCTTTTGACGTGATCGGCGACGTCCACGGTTGTCGCTTCGAGCTGGAGACGTTGCTCGACCGGCTCGGCTACTCCCTCGCCCGCGATGATCAGGGTCGACCCGTCGACGCAGTCCATGCCCAAGGGCGGCGAGCAGTTTTCGTGGGCGACCTCGTCGACCGCGGCCCCGACAGCCCCGGCGTACTTCGGCTGGTGATGGGAATGGTCGGCAACGACCACGCCCTCTGCGTGCCGGGCAACCACGAGAACAAGCTCATCCGTGCCCTAGGCGGCCGCCAGGTCCAGGTCAGCCACGGCCTCGAGGAGACCCTGGACCAACTTGCTCGCGAGACGCCGGAGTTCCGCAGCAAGGTCGCGGAGTTCTGCTACGGCCTCGTCTCCCATCTCGTCCTGGACGACGGCCATCTGGTGGTGGCGCACGCTGGGCTCAAGGAGGCCTACCACGGCCGGGCCTCAGGCCGGGTCCGTAGCTTCGCGCTGTACGGCGACTCCACCGGCGAGACCGACGAGTTCGGGCTTCCGGTGCGCTACCCGTGGGCCGATGACTACCGCGGGCTGGCGATGGTGCTCTACGGCCACACCCCGACCCCCGAGCTGGAGTGGGTCAACAATACGTTGTGCCTCGACACCGGGTGCGTGTTCGGCGGACGGCTGAGCGGACTGCGGTACCCGGAAAAGGAGACGGTCTCGGTTCCTGCGGAGAAGGTCTGGTACGAGCCGGCCAAGCCGTTCCCGACCGCTGCGGACCAGCCTTCCCACGCCGACCGGCGGGACCGCGACCAGCTCGACATCGAGGATGTGCTCGGCAAGCGGGTCGTGGAAACGGCCCACCACGGGAACGTCACAGTGCGGGAGGATAACGCCGCCGGCGCCTTGGAGGTGATGAGTCGCTTCGCACTGCACCCCCGCTGGCTGCCCTATCTCCCGCCGACGATGGCTCCTCCGGCGACCTCGAAACGGGATGACGTGCTCGAGCACCCAGACGAGGCGTTCGCTGCCTTTTCCGGGATTGGTGTCCGGGAACTGGTGTGCGAGGAGAAGCACATGGGCTCGCGGGCCGTCGTACTGGTGTGCGGCAACGAAGCGGTCGCCGCCCAACGCTTCGGGGCGACCGACGGGGAGACCGGTGCGGCGTACACCCGCACCGGCCGCTCATTCTTCGACCGCAACACGACCGAGGCGCTCCTTGCCCAGGTACGCAAGGCGGCCGACGGTGCTGGTCTGTGGGGCGAGCTCGACACCGACTGGCTGCTCCTCGACGCGGAGATCCTGCCCTGGTCGGCCAAGGCCAGCGACCTGCTCCGTCACCAGTACGCCGCGGTCGGCGCGGCTGCGCGCCACGCCTTGCCGCGGGCGCTGGAGGGCCTGTCGGTGGCGCTGCAGCGAGGCATCGACGTCGGCGAACTGCTGGCGCGGACAGCGGCTCGCTTTGACAACGCCGAGGCCTTCACCGCGACTTATCGCCGATACTGCTGGTCCACCAACGGGCTGGAAGGCGTGAGCCTGGCGCCGTTCCAGGTGCTCGCGACCCAAGGTCGGACGCACCACGGCCGCACGCACACCTGGCACCTGGACGTGGCCGATCGGCTCGTCATCGCCGCGCCGGAGCTCATCCGCTCCACGCATCGGGTCCTCGTGGACACTGCGGACCTCACTTCCGTCTCCGCTGCGGTGGAGTGGTGGGAGTCGATGACCGAGAAGGGCGGGGAGGGGATGGTCGTCAAGCCGCTGGCCAACCTCACCCGCGCCCGTCGGGGGCTCGTCCAGCCGGGCATCAAGGTCCGAGGCCGCGAGTACCTGCGCATCATCTACGGCCCCGACTACGCCGAGCCCGCGAACCTCGCCCGGCTTCGCGACCGTAACCTCGGCCACAAGCGCTCGCTGGCTCTCCGCGAGTACGCCCTGGGCTTGGAGTCCCTCGAGCGACTCGCCAGGGGCGAGCCGCTCTGGCGGGTGCACGAGGCCGTCTTCGCAGTCCTCGCCCTCGAGTCCGAGCCAGTGGATCCCCGGCTGTAGCCGAGATAGGCAGGCAGTCGAGGCATCGCCCGACCGAAACCCTGACCGAAGTGCCTCGTCGGCGTCGAGTTGAAGGTCTGACAACCAGTTCGGTCAGAGCACTTCGGCGGAGAAGGACGGCAATCAAGGGGCGACGGTGGGTGGAGGCTGTTCGTCCTCGCTGTCGCCCTCCGGTGGAACATCACTTGCGCTCGGTATGGGGGGACGCGAGGGCCTGCTCGGAGGCATCTTGATTCGGCCGAGCTGGGTGTTCATGCTGCGCCACAGCAGATAGGTGACGACACACAAAATCAGCACCAGCAGGAGTGCCCCCCAGCCGGGACGCACATCGTTGGGATTGAACGCCAGGTCGGCCAACCGAGTCGTCATACGGCAATACTGTCGCGTCGGCCATCATAGGACTCCGCCAGATCACGGATGCCGGCGAAGAGGTCGTCTTCGGGGACGTCGGCCGGTACGACCGAGTCGGCCAGCTCGAAGTCCTCGGTGGGCCAGATCTCGCGTTGAAGATCCAGCGGCACCGCGAACCACCAGCCGTCCGGGTCGATCTGGGTAGCGTGAGCGATCAGCGCCCGGTCGCGCACTGAGAAGTAATCACCGCAGGGCACTCGAGTGGTTATACGCATTTCTCGCTCGGGGTCCGGCAGCCACTGCTCGAGCCGATCGGCGTACGGCGACTCCAGCCCGCGTGCGAGCAGCGCCTCGTGCATGGTCAGCATGCGCTTGTGGCTGAACGTGTGGTGGTAGTACAGCTTGAGCGGCTGCCAGGGCTCGCCAGTGCCCAGATGGGCGTCCGGGTCGGCTGCCGTCTCCCACGCCCGAACCGTCACCAGATGGCACATGAGGTGGTCCGGATGCGGATAGCCACCCTTCTCGTCGTACGTCGTCACGACATGCGGGCGGAACCCCCGGATCAGCCGTACCAGCGGCTCAGCCGCCTCCTCCACGGGCAAAGTCGCGAAACAGCCCGCGGGCAGGGGAGGCGGCGGGTCGCCTTCCGGGAAGCCGGAGTCGACGAAGCCGAGCCAATCCTGACGCACACCGAGGATCTCGCGGGCTCGTCGCATCTCCTCACGGCGGATCTCGGCTATGTTTGCCAGCACTTCCGGCCGCTCCATCTTGGGGTTGAGGATCGAACCGCGCTCACCCCCAGTGCACGTCACCACGTGCACATCCACGCCCTCGGCAACGTACTTCGCCGTTGTCGCCGCACCCTTGCTCGACTCGTCGTCAGGATGGGCATGGACGTGCATGAGCCGAAGGTTCTCGCTCATGTGGTCCTTTCCCGCGGTTTGCTGGCGGTACGTCGCCTCACGCCGGCACACCGCCAAGAGACAATGGTGACAGCAGGAGCAACTCCGCCCGTGTCGTGTCCATTCCCGCATGCACGGGCGGCTAAGGCACGGCAGGAGGCGGATTCTGGTGACGATGAAGGCTGGTGCACCGGACGTCGAGCAGTCGCTGGCCGAGCGGTACGGCACCACCTCGCGAATTCGGCGGGTGACCTGGATCGTGGCGATCACAGCCTTGGCCGTGGGCTTCCTTGCGTGGCTGGTCTGGGCTGCGCTGGCCCAAGGATCTCCGGGTTTCGGCGCGGCGCTGCGCTCCTATGACGTGGTGAGTAATCACCGCGTTCGGGTCCTGGTCACCGTTCACCGGGCCGCCGGAACATCGCTGGTGTGCACGGTCACCGCCCAGGCGGTGGACCACGCCATTGTGGGCGAGGAACAAGTTGCAATTCAGGCCGGTCCAGAGGGAGACTTCACAGTGCCGATGTCTCTCCGCACGGACCGGCGGGCAACCACCGCGACCGTCTCTAGCTGCCGCTGATTGTTCTCGCTTGCCCCACATGGGGGCGGACTTGATAGCCTCGACTGTTTCCGCTAAATAGGGCTCGGCTTCCGTTGCCGAGTCGGCCGACAAGGAGCAGTTCCCGTGACGCAGTATCCCGCCGAGACCGACGTCTGGCTCACGCAGGAGGCGTATGACCGCCTCGCCGCGGAGCTGGAGTACCTCAGCGGCCCCGGGCGAACGGAGATTGCACGCCGGATCGCAGATGCCCGGCAGGAGGGTGATCTACGAGAGAACGGCGGATATCACGCGGCCCGGGAGGAGCAGAGCAAAGCCGAGTCGCGCATCCTCCAGCTCGAGGACATGCTGGATCGCGCACGCGTCGGTGAGCGACCTCCGGCAGACGACGACACCGTGCAGGCCGGGATGCAGGTGACGGTGCAGTTCAAGGGAGATTCCGACACCGAGAAGTTTCTGCTGGGAGCTCGAGAGGTGCTCGCCCTCGACAGCAGCGTCGACGGAAGCGTCTACTCCCCACAGTCACCGCTTGGTGCCGCCATCACCGGAAAGCGTCCCGGCGACACCGCGACGTTCAAAGCGCCCAACGGCAACGAGGTAGAGGTCGAGATCATCGACGCCACCCCGTTCGTCGGCTAGGAGCCACCGCCGGTCGAGCGCGGGGGCACCCGCCCCTTTCCGCCGAACGCCACGCAGGGCCCACTTCTGCCGGAGTGTCGGCTCCGAATTGACGTCCGGCGTCAAGAGACGGAAACGTCGTACCCGGATTCTTCCAGCCGCTTGACCACCTCATGACGGTGCTCAGAGCCGCGAGTCTCCATTTGAAGCACGACGTCCACCTGGTCCAGAGGCAAGGTGGCGGAGGTGCGTTCGTGTACGACGTCCAAGACGTTGCCCTCTACCTCGCTCAACAGCGTCAGCAGCCGCGCCAGCGCCCCGGGGCGGTCATAGATCCGGCAGCGAACCGTCATGTACCGCCCTTGCGCCGCCATGCCGTGCCGGATCACGCGCATGAGCAGCAGCGGATCGATGTTGCCGCCTGAGAGCACTGCAACGATCGGGCCCTCGAAATCGTGCGGATGGTCCATGATCGCCGCCACCGCGGCGGCCCCGGCCGGCTCGACGACGACCTTGGCACGCTCCAACAGCGCGAGAAGGGCCGTCGACAGCGACTCCTCCGAGACCGTGCGGATTTCGTCGACGTACGCCTGGACCGCTTTGAACGGTACGTCGCCGGGCCGCCCGACGGCGATCCCGTCCGCCATTGTCGCCATGCTCGACAGGGCAACCGGCCCGCCGGCCCGCAGGGACGCAGGGTAGGCAGCTGCGGACTCAGCCTGGACGCCGATCAGCGTCACGTTCGGCCGCAGGCACTTCACGGCAGTGGCGATGCCAGCAAGGAACCCTCCGCCGCCTGCCGGCACGATGATCGTGCGGACGTCTGGCCGCTGCTCGAGGATCTCCAAACCGCAAGTGCCCTGACCGGCGACGATATCGCCATGGTCGAAGGGGTGAATGAGGACGGCTCCCGTCTCGTCGGCGAACTCCCTCGCCGCCACGAGCCCCTCGTCGATCGTGTGACCGACGAACTCGATGTGCGCTCCGTACTCTCGCGTGGCGCGCTCCTTTGGCAGCGGGGCGCCGTACGGCATGAAGACTGTCGACCGGATGCCGAGCACGCTCGCCGCCAGGGCCACCCCTTGCGCGTGATTTCCCGCACTTGCCGCGACGACGCCCCGAGCCCGCTCTTCAGGGCTGAGGCGGGAGATCCGCAGATAGGCCCCGCGGATCTTGAACGACCCCGTGCGTTGCAGGTTCTCGCACTTGAACCACACGTGCTCGCCGGTGCTCGCGTGGAGCCAGCGCGACCCCTCCATCGGAGTCACGAGGACGGTGCCACTGTCTCGAAGGGCCTTCCGCGCAGCCTGGATCTGCTCCAGCGTGACGGTCGGTACGTCGTCCTCAGCTGGCGGGAGCGTCAGCTCGGCAGACGCTCTGAAACCGGGCTGAGCCCCCGCAGGCCTCCCGGAAGCGCCTCTCGTGCCGCTTCCGGTCATGGTCGAAGCCTACGACCAAACGACCCAGAAACTTCCCGGGCGAGTCGATCATGCCGCCCCACCAGCCGGAGTCCTGGCACGCAAATGGCCAAAGGTGCGCACTGATTCATTGCATGCGTCAAGCAACTAGTTATATGCTTTCGCCATGCAATTGAATAGCCAGGGCATGGGCACCCCCACCAGCCCCGAACAAGCCGTTGTCTTCCTGCTCATGCAAGCCGGTCGCCGGCTGCATACGCGGCATCCCGAAGACCAAGTCGACCCGTCGAGCTTTCCGCTGGCGAGACAGCTCATGGGCGCCGACGCGATGCGAGTGTCGGACCTCGCTGCAAGCATCAACCTGGACGCGTCGACGGTCAGCCGCCAGATCAAACAGCTCGAAGAGAAGGGCGTCCTCGAGCGCACCCCAGATCCCGCTGACGGCCGCGCGTCCCTGGTGCGGCTGAGTGACAACGGAAGAGAAGTTATGCAAGCGGCGTTTCGGCGGAGGTTTGAACGCATCCAAAGCGTTCTCCAGTACTGGAGCGACGCCGACCGATCACAACTTCAAACCCTCCTCACGCGTCTTGCCGCCGACTTCGCCAAGGCCAACGACCGTGACTCCCTCGACTTCGAGCATGAAAGCGTGACGTCCGTATGACGACAACAACTCCTACCCCTGACGCTCAGGGCTACCTCTCACATCGCCAGATTCTGGTGGTGATGGGCGGCCTGATGGCCGGCATGTTCCTCGCCGCACTCGACCAGTCCATCGTCGGTACGGCGCTGCCGCGCATCACTAGCGAGCTGGGAGGCCTGGACAAGCTGTCCTGGGTCGTGACGGCCTACATGCTGACCTCGACGTCGTCGACCCCTCTCTGGGGCAAGATTTCCGACCTCTACGGCCGCAAGATGGTGTTCCAAGCGGCCATCCTCACGTTCGTCCTCGGCTCGCTGCTCTCGGGTCTGGCGCAAGGCATCGGCGAACTGATCGCGTTCCGAGCGGTGCAGGGCCTCGGTGGAGGTGGGCTCTTCGCTCTTGCGCTCGCCACGATGGGCGACATCGTGCCACCACGCGAGCGTGGCCGGTACGGCGGTTACTTCGGCGCCGTGTGGGGCACCTCCAGCGTTCTCGGTCCCGTTCTCGGCGGCTTCTTCGCCGACGGACCTGGGTGGCGGTGGATCTTCTTCGTCAACATCCCGATCGGAATCGTCGCGCTCCTCGTCACGTCGTCTGCGCTGCGCATTGCGCACGTGCGCAGAGAGCACGCCATCGACTACCTGGGCGCCGCAACGATCGTGGCGGCCGTCAGCTCCTTCCTCCTCTACACGACCTGGGCTGGTCCTGCTCACGGTTGGGGCTCAGCGCTGGCCCTTACTCTGCTCGCTGCCGGAGCTGTGCTGAGCCTGCTGTTCGTCTGGGTGGAGTCACGCGCGGCAGAGCCGATCATTCCGCTGCCGCTCTTTTCGATGTCGGTGTTCCGCACCTGCAACCTGTACGCATTCGTCATCGGGTTCGCGATGTTCGGCGGCATCATCTTCTTGCCGCTCTACCTGCAAGTCGTCGACGGCATGAGCCCCACCCGCTCCGGTCTTGCCATGCTTCCCCTGGTTGTCGGCATCTTCGCGCTGTCCGTCGGCACCGGACAGGCGATGAGCAAGACCGGACGCTACAAGATCTTCCCGATCATCGGCTCGGCCCTCGTCGCCATCGCGCTTTATCTGTTGTCACAGCTCGACGTCAACAGCCCCTATTGGCAGGCGGCGGTCGCCATGCTCGTCTTCGGCGCGGGGCTCGGGTGTTCCATGCAAATCATCGTCACTGCCGTGCAGAACGCTGTGGACAAGAAATACATGGGTACCGCGACCAGCGCAGTCACGTTCTTCCGCGCCATGGGCGGCACCTTCGGCACGGCGGTCTTCGGCGCCATCTTGACCAGCAGGCTTGCCACTCATCTCGCCGAGCAGTTCGCCACCCTGGGCGGGTCAGGAGCACAGTCTCAGGTGCCTTCCGGCGACATCAGCAACAACGTGCAGAAGATCCAGCAGCTGCCCGAGCCCGTCCACGGCCTGGTGCTCAACGGATTCTCGATGGCGCTCGACGACGTGTTCTTCTGGGCCATTCCCGTCGTTTTGGTGGCGCTCGCGGTGTCGTTCTTCATCAAGGAGGTACCGCTCAAGGCCCGGGCGAGCACCCCCGCCGACGAGCGCGCGCCCGACGAGGTCGCTCTCACGCACTGAGGCCAACCGGCAGATCGGCTCAGATCACCTGAGCAGCGACGACAGCAGCTGGTACGCCGCCCCCGGGTAACCTCCGGCGAGCAGACCGGCGGGCGCCAACACGTAGTCGGTGTCGATGACGACCCGCGGGCGCCGCGGCATCAGCCATCCGCCCTCCACTGTGTCGCCGGTCGCCGCAGTCAGCACCCGGTGAGCCGCGGTCGGCTCGCTGTGCCGGAGGACTCCTCCCGACCCTACGAGCACCTCAATGTCGCGCAGGTCCTTTCCCGACCGCTCGACCAACCGCCCGTCGGGTGCAAACACCACCCGTTGCCTGCCGGCGTGCCGGCGTACCGCCAAAACGGCTGCAGCCGAGGCGATCGTCAGGTCGTCCGCCACTTCTTGGAGTGACTGAGGCACCATCGCCGGGTCGCGTCGCCGGATCTTCGCAGCTGTGTCTAGCTCCGCTGGCAGATCCAAGCCCGAGTCGCGCGCTGCCTGAACCGTCGGTTCGGCACTCCACCGCATGCCGAGGTCGCCCTCGACGGTTCGGCTCACCGGGACGGTGGCGACGACCTCGCGCGACAGTTCGCCGTCGGAACCCTCCGGGGCGACGACCGAGTGCACGTCAGTCGTGGCGCCACCGATGTCCACCACCACGACGTCACGCGCGGCAGACGAGTCGCTGCCACCCTCGGCGAACAGTTCGACGGCCCGGAGCACCACGTCGGGCGTCGCGCCACTCACCATGTCGGTGAACTCCGATGAGCTCGACAGATGCTTGCCGCCGATGACATGCGCGAGGAACATCTCCCGAATCGCGGCGCGCGCGCCTTCCGACCCAAGAACTCCAATCTGCGGCACGACGTTGTCCGCAACGACGACCGGAATACCCGCGTAGGTCAGCATTCCGCGGATGTCCTCGGCGACGGCTCGATTGCCGGCAGACACCACGGGCCCTTGCCAGCGCGTCCGGGCCAAAGTCTCGGCATTGTCGAGCAACACTTGCGCATTGCCTCCGTCGGTGCCGCCGACCAACAGCACCACGTCCGGTTGGGCGCTGCGGAGCTCCTCGACCATCAGCTGACCGCCGGAGACGAACACCACCCGCCCACCGCTGGAGAGCGCGACGCGTCGCCCCGCCTCCGCCGACACGAGCTCCTCATTGCCCACGACGGCGATGCGCAGCCCACCGCCCGCCGACGAACAGGCCAGAACCGGGCGATCAGGGCCGTGCGGTTCAAGTGCAGCCCGTGCCTGCCGCCAGCCGTCGAGAATGTCGGTCGCAAGACTGGTCGGTGCGCTTGCCGTACCGACCAGCTGGCCGCCGTCCACATCGACAAGCGCGACCTTGGTGAAGGTGGACCCGAAGTCGACGCAGTAGACGAGCGTCATACGTCGGCCAGCGCAGATTCGAGATCGGCGATGAGGTCCTCGACTGACTCGATGCCGATAGACAACCGCACGAGATCTTCGGGCACCGCGAGTGGCGACTCGGCCGCCGAGGCGTGGGTCATCGCCGCTGGGTGTTCGATCAGCGACTCGACGCCACCAAGCGACTCGGCCAGGGTGAAGAGCTGTGCTCGTTTGCACACGGCGAGCGCAGCGTCGCGACCCGCAGCCAGGCGAAACGAGACCATGCCGCCGTAGCGACGCATCTGCCGGCTGGCCACCTCATGCCCAAGGTGCGTGTCGAGGCCCGGGTACAGCACTTGCGGAACGGCTGGATGTTGGACCAGCCAGGCCACGATCCGCTCGGCGTTGTCGCAGTGCCGCTCCATCCGCACGGCAAGCGTCTTCAGGCCCCGTAACACCAGGTACGCGTCGAAGGGACTGGCGATGCCACCTGTCGAGTTCTGGAATCGAGCCACCTCGTCGCCCAGGTCCGAGTCGGCGGTGACGATCGCGCCACCCACTACGTCGCTGTGACCGCCGGCGTACTTGGTCGTCGAGTGCACCACGACGCCGGCGCCAAGAGTCAGCGGCTGCTGCAGGTACGGCGTCGCGAACGTGTTGTCCACCACGAGCACCGCCCCCTGACCTCTTGCGAGCTCTGCAACGGCTGCGATGTCGGCGATGCTCAACAGCGGATTCGTCGGCGTCTCGATCCAGATCACCCTTGTGCGGCCCGGATCAATCGCCGACTCGATCGCTGCTACGTCGTCGCCACCTGCGGGTGTGTAGTCAAGGCCCCACGGCGTTAGCACCCGATCGAACAGCCGGTAGGTGCCGCCGTAGGCGTCATGCGGAATGACCACGTGGTCACCAGGTGAGCAGAGGACTCGCAGCAGCGCGTCCTCAGCAGCCATGCCGGAGGAGAAAGCGATCCCGCGGGCACCTTCCTCGAGCGCCGCCAGACAGTCCTCGAGAGCTCGTCGCGTGGGGTTGCCGGTGCGGGAGTACTCATAACCGCCTCGCAACCCACCGACGCCGTCTTGCCGGTAGGTCGTCGACGCGACGATCGGCACGTTGACCGCGCCGGTGCGCTCGTCGGCACCCTGCCCCGCATGAATCAGTCGCGTCTCGAACCCCGGCTGCTTCGTTGTCGCCATGCCGCATGAGCCTATGGCGGTCTAGTGCTCCACGGGCCATTCGGGTCCAGCCGCCGCAGCACCGGCAATAGATCGGGAATGACCGGGTCGGGCAGATCATCGACTTCTCGCCAGTGCACCCAGTCCGAGCCAAGATAGGCATCCATCTCCTGGTCGACCGCCTCCGGTGGTATGGGTTCGCCGCACCCGTGGAATCTGCCCACGAAGAACGATTCGTCGGCGATCCAACGCCGACCCCGCCAAACCAAATCACGGGCGACGTACATCGGATCTGGAACCACCACTGGTGAGGCCAGACCGGTCTCTTCGTCCCACTCGCGCATGACAGCCTGCAGCGCGGTCTCACCAGGTTCCAGGCCGCCACCCGGTGGCTCCCAGAAGTGTGCACCGTCGTCGGGGTCGCGAAAGTGAAGTAAGAGCAAGCGCTCTTCGTCGTCTCGGCACAGCAGTCGAGCGGCAGGGCGCGAACTCATCGGGAGTACCGGGAGATCGCGTAGGTAGTGCACGATGTGCTCGCCTCGGTCATCCGGACGCTCACGGCCTGATCGCGCGAAGCCCTTCCGCTCGTACAGCCGGTGCGCCCCGACATTGGTGCTGTGGGTCCAGAGTTGAGCGCGGGCGTAGCCGTGGCGGAGTGCTTGCAAGACGACGGCCCCGACAACTTGGCCACCGAGCCCCTCGCCCCAGCGCTCCGGTGCCGTCGCCACGATGGAAATATGCGCGAGACCTGGCACGTTGTGGTCACTGCGACCATCATCGCCTCGGGCAGGCATCGCGACAGCCATCGCGACGAGGTCCGAGTCGAAAAGACCGACACCGAACACCCCCGGCCGAGTGAGAAGGAGCTCCGCCTCTGGCAGGGCAGCAAGGCCTATGCGCTCTCGCCGAAGTCCATTGGCTGCCTGCCACAATGACGTCACCTTGGATGAGTGGTCGACAGTCAACCGGCGGAGCTCGGCAGGCATGCCTCACCGTATAGCGAATCGAGAGGTACCAAGACCATGTTGTTCAGCCGTAGCAACCGTGAACTCCCGACCCCCGACCGGGCCCTTCCCGGCCGCGACCACCGCCCATTCCAGCTCGCGGATCGGCATCTGGTGTTGGGAACGCCGCTTGAGGGACAGGTCCCGGAAGGCTTCGAGGTGGCGGTGTTCGGTCTCGGCTGCTTCTGGGGTGAGGAAAAGACGTTCTGGGAGGTGCCGGGCGTCTGGTCGACGACGGTGGGCTACGCCGGCGGTCTGACGTCGAATCCGACGTACGAGGAAGTGTGCAGCGGCCGCACCGGTCACGCCGAAGTGGTGCGTGTCGTGTACGACCCCGCAAAGATTTCATACACGGACCTGCTCACGATCTTCTGGGAGAACCACGACCCGACGCAGGGCATGCGTCAGGGCAACGACCTCGGCACTCAGTACCGCTCGATAGTCCTGACCACGACACCTGAGCAGCAGAAGCTGGCGGAGGAGTCGCGGGCGGCGTACCAGCGTGCGCTCACGGCCCAGGGGTACGGCGAGATCAAGACATTCATCTCGCCACTTCAGGAGTACTACTACGCCGAGGACTACCACCAGCAGTATCTGGCGAAGAACCCCTACGGCTACTGCCCGATCCACGCCACCGGCGTCCAGTACGCCGGCAGATAGTTCACAAGAGCGGTCGTTATGTCACTCGCCGTCTCGTTAGGGTGGCGCCTGCGAACCAGGTGGACGGCAGGGGTGGCCTACTCGACGCAGAACTCATTTCCTTCTGGATCGGCCATTACGACAAGGCCGTCCTCATCGCGAACCACGCTTGCGCCTAGCGAAACCAACCGCTGAACTTCCCCCGCAGGATCCAACGCGGGTCGCAGGTCGAAGTGTTGACGGTTCTTGGTGATCTTCTTCTCTGGAACCCGAACGAACCACAGACTCGGACCTCCCCAGCCAGCGGGCTCCACCCACGCACGATCGGGCGTGCTGTCCTCATCAACGTTCGAACCCAACGCCGCCGCCCAGAACTCGGCAAGACGCACTGGTTCCCTGCAGTCGAACGTCACCGACTTGATGAAGGACACCATGCCCGCACGTTAGCGGGCCGACTCGCGACCGTCTCTTCAGCGTTGAGGTCTACGCCGACGGTCATCGTCGCGATCTCACCGCCGTAGGCGCCTCCACACCGCAGCGTTACGTTGAGAACATGACCGAAGCCATCACTCCGCGGCAGTTCCACGACTGCGACGGCGTCGATGACTGGCGAGTGCTGTACGACGGCGCGCATGCGCACTTTCGCACCGGATCCTTTGCCGCGGGCGTCGCACTGGTGGAGGCAGTCGGCAGGCTTGCCGACGCCGCGAACCACCACCCCGACGTAGACCTCCGGTACACGAGTGTGGCCGTGCGTCTCATCACCCACCATGTCGACGGGTTGAGCGAGTACGACGTGGCGCTGGCGCAACGCATCTCCGCAGCCGCGCGCGAACTGGCTGTACCGGCCGACCCGACCGCCGTACAGGTGATCGAGGTCGCAATCCAGTCGCTCGACGTTTCCGCCGTGCAGCCGTTCTGGCGCGCCGTGCTCGGATATCAGGAGCGGGGGCCCTACGACCTGGTTGACCCCCGCGGCCTTGGGCCGACGATCACACTGCAGGCGATGGACGAGCCCCGCCTGCAGCGCAATCGCATTCACATCGACATCTCGGTGCCGCACGACCAGGCAGAAGCGCGCGTCGCGGCGGCGATCGCCGCGGGGGGCCGGCTGATGACTGACCAGTACGCTCCAGCATGGTGGGTGCTCTCCGACGTAGACGGCAACGAGGCCTGCGTAGCCACCTGGGTCGGCCGGGAGTGACGATTTCTCGACGTACTCAGTTACGGTCGCCGCGTGTCACGACTTAGCGACGCAACGGCTACGGCTTTGCGGCGATGCGTTCTGGACCGCCAAGTCGAAGGACGGGTGCCAGGCATCGCCGCCGGCGTCGCACACAACGGCGAGCTGGTCTGGACTGACGGCATCGGGTCAGCCGACCTCGCGTCGGCGGAGACCCCTCCGGACTCAGACACACAGTTTCTGATCGCTTCCAACACCAAGACATTCACCGCCGTTCTCCTGATGCGACTGCGCGACGAAGGCAAGCTAACGCTCGACGACACCGTCGACCAACACATCCCGGACAGCGAACACCGCGGAGTAACGGTGCGGCAGCTGTTGAGCCATGTCAGCGGCATGCAGCGCGAACCCGTCGGTGACGTCTGGGATGCCCTCGAGTTCCCGGACTCCCGTGCGCTCGTCGAAGGCTGGAACGACGCTGAGCGCATCCTCATGCCGCACCACACGTGGCACTACAGCAATCTCGGCTACTCATTGCTCGGTGAGGTTGTGACCAGACTCGATGGCAGGCCCTGGATGGAGAGCCTGCAAGCCCGCGTCCTCAACCCGCTTGAGATGACCCGGACGACGCTGGGCCTGCAACCGCCGCACGCGCAGGGATACTACGTGCCGCCGTACACCGACGTGCCCGTCCACGAGCCGGTGCTAGACATCGCCGCCATGTCCCCCGCTGGTGGGCTCGCGAGCACCGTCGCGGACCTGACCAGATGGGCCGACTTCCTCGCCTGCCCGCTCGACGAGGTGCTGAGCGGTGACTCCGTGGAGGAGATGTGCCAACCGCAGGCGATCGCGGATCCAGAGGGATGGCAGCTGGGCTACGGGCTCGGGGTGATGCTCGCTCGACTGAAGAACCGGGTGTACGTCGGTCACACCGGCGGTATGCCAGGGCACATCACCGGCGTTTTCGTACACCGTCAGAGTCGCACCGGCGGCATCTGCCTCATGAACTCGAGCTCAGCGCCTGACCCCGCCGCGTTGGCGACCGAGCTGGCCGGATACGTCCTCGACAACGAGCCGGCCGAGCCGGAACCATGGCGTCCGGGATCGGAAGTCCCGGAGGGGCTGCGTGATCTGCTCGGTCGATGGTTCTCCGAAGGCCAGCCTTTCACGTTCAGTGTTCGAGAAGGTCGACTGGAAGCCCGCGCAGACGCTGCTCCCGCGCAGCGGCCACCTTCGGGGTTCGCTCGGATCGACGACGACCTCTACCGCACCAAGTCAGGCAGGGAGACCGGTGAGCTGCTGCGGGTGAACCGGGATCGCGACGGAACTGTGGTGAGGCTGAACTGGGCCACCTACCTGTTCACCCGCGAGCCGTACGCCTTCGGAGAGTGGCTCGACTCCTGACCCTTTCGCAGAAGAGATGACGGATCAGTTCGACGCGATGAATCCCAGCAGGTCCTGACGGGTCAAAACACCGACGGGTTTGCCGTCGTCCTGGACGAGTACGCCGTCGGCGGACTGCAGCTGCTCCATCGCCGTCGACACCGGTTCACCGATGCCAACGGTCGGTAGGGCTTCGCCCATGTGGTCCTCGACGCGGTCGCTGAGCCGCGCTTTGCCGGCGTACAGGGCGTCGAGGAGGTCCTTCTCGCTAACGGCACCGGTAACCTCTGCCGCCATGAGTGGTGGCTCCGCGAGCACCACCGGCATCTGCGACACGGCGAACTCGCGCAGAATCCCCACCGCCACCGCAATCGTCTCGTTCGGATGCGTGTGGACCAAGTCAGGGACGCGCCCGTCCTTACGCCGCAACACGTCACCGACCGTCAACTCCGCGGGCTTCGACAAGAAGCCGTAGTGCGCGAGCCAGTCGTCGTCGAACACCTTGGCCAGGTATCCGCGGCCGCCGTCTGGAAGCAGCACCACGATGACCGCATCCGGGTCGTCGATCTCGTGCGCCAGGCGGATCGCCGCGGCCGCCGCCATCCCGGACGACCCACCGACAAGCAGCCCCTCTTCCCGTGCCAGGCGGCGAGTGGTGAGGAAGGACTCACGGTCGGACACAGGAATGATGCGGTCGGGGATGCTGCGGTCGTACGTCGCCGGCCAGAAGTCCTCACCCACGCCTTCGACCAGGTAGGGGCGACCGGACCCACCGGAGTAGACGGAGCCCTCAGGGTCGGCGCCGACCACTTGCACGGTGCCGTCGGACACCTCCTTGAGGTAGCGCCCTGCACCGCTGATAGTGCCGCCGGTACCAACCCCGGTGACGAAGTGAGTGAGACGGCCGTCGGTCTGGCGCCAGATCTCCGGCCCGGTCTGCTCGTAGTGGCTCATCGGATTGTGCGGGTTGGAGTACTGGTCCGGCTTCCAAGCACCCTCGATCTCGTGGACCAGTCGGTCAGAAACGCTGTAGTAGCTGCTGGGGTGTTCCGGAGGTACGGCGGTGGGACACACGACGACCTCTGCGCCGTACGCCTTGAGCACATTGCGCTTGTCCTCGCTCACCTTGTCGGGGCAGACGAAGACGCAGGAGTAGCCGCGGGCTTGGGCGACAAGAGCCAGCCCGACTCCTGTGTTTCCGGAGGTCGGCTCGACGATCGTGCCGCCGGGGCGCAGCGCGCCGCTGGCTTCGGCGGCCTCGACCATGCGAAGGGCGATCCGGTCCTTGACCGAGCCGCCCGGGTTCATGTATTCCACCTTGGCGAACACGGTGGGCAGCGCCTCGTCTGTCACTCGGCTCAGCCGTAGCAGCGGTGTGTTGCCTACCAGGTCGATCAGCGAGTCGACATACTCCACGTCGCCCACCTTAAGCCCGGAAAACACGTCACCTTGCCCCTAAAGTGGGCAGTTTCGACGAGACATGCAGGAGTGCACTGTGAGCAAGGCCAGCGCCGCACGACGATTGGCCGCCGCGGCGGCCTTCGGCGGTACGGGTCTGGGGCTTGTCGGCGGCTCTTTGTACGGAGTCCTTCATGCTCAAGCGAAGATCGCTAAGCGGCGCATCGGTGCGGCCACCGAGGCGCCGCCTGACCCAACTGGGCTGTACGGCGCTGGACTTCCAGGTCCGGCGCTGCGCCTGGCGGTCCTGGGCGACTCCGGCGCGGCCGGCTACGGAGCTTTAACGTCTGACGAGACGTTCGGCGCGTATCTTGCGACCGGGCTGAGCGACCTGGCTCGCCAGCCGGTGTTTCTGCAAAGCGTCGCCTTCGTCGGGGCTCGCACGCGTGACCTGGACAAGCAGATTCCGCTCGCTCTCGCGAGCTTCCCGCAGGTGTGCGTCTTGATCATCGGCACCAACGACGTCACCCACCGCGTGCGCCCGTCTGAGTCGGTGCGAAGGCTGCAAGACGCCGTCGAGACGGTCCGCGCGGCGGGGCCCGAAGTTGTCGTTGGCACCTGCCCCGACCTGGGCACGATCCGGCCAATCGCTCCCCCGCTTCGTCAGGTGGCCCGGCGATGGAGCCGCCTGCTGGCCGCGGCGCAGACCATCGCGACGGTCGAGGCGGGCGGCCGATCGGTTTCTCTTGGGTCGATTCTCGGACCGGAGTTCGCTGCGGCGCCGTCTGACCTGTTCGGGCCCGACCAGTTCCACCCGTCTCCAGCGGGCTACAAGAGCTGCGCCGGCGCCCTACTTCCCACGGTGGCCGCCGCTGTCGGCGTCGTACCCGAGGACGCCGTCGAACCTGAGCCACTGCGAGGCGAGGGCGTGTACTCGCTCACTACGGCCGCAGCGGCTGCTGCGGAGGAGACCGGCACTGAGGTCTCGCGAGCGCAGGTCGCCGGCACCGACCATGGGCCGCGTGGCCGATGGGTGTCGCTGCGACACCGACGCAGGCACGCCATACC
>JBBSHN010000037.1:0-20914 GCA_038252945.1 Propionibacteriales bacterium
GAAGTACGCCGACCAGGCACGCACCGATCACGCATTGTTCGTCGACGCTTTTCGCGAAGCGAAGTTCGACCTCGTCTCCGCCACCTGAGCGGATTCGGCGCCCCGGTCCACACGACCTCGCGCAGCGCGCTGTGAGGGTCTTCAGTCCGGCACGAGAGAGCAGGCGTGCGCGAGCGAGCCCGCGGGTACTTTGCCTGGTGTGCCCCCGCTGCTCCTCGCCAGCCGCTACCAGCTGCTTCGCGTGGTGGCGCGGGGGGGTATGGGCCAGGTCTGGGAGGCGACTGACGAGCTGCTCGCTCGACAGGTGGCGATCAAGGAGGTCCGCTTTCCGTCCGACCTTCCAGAAGAGGAGCTCGCGGTTCTCGGTGAGCGCACGATGCGTGAGGCGAAGCTCACTGCGCGGCTCACTCACCGCAGCATCATCACGATCTACGACGTCGTCTGCGTCGACGACCGGCCCTACATCGTCATGGAGCTCGTGCGGGCCCCGAGCCTGGCTCGGCGTGTAGACGAGCAGGGTCCGCTGCCGCCGAGGCAGGTCGCAAAGATGGGGCTCGACTTGCTCGACGCTTTGGCGGTAGCCCACGGGGAAGGCATCCTGCATCGAGACGTCAAGCCGAGCAACGTGCTGCTCGCGGCCGACCGGGTAGTGCTGACCGACTTCGGCATTGCCACCAGCGAGAGCGACGCGACCCTGACGGCCACTGGGTTGCTAGTCGGCTCACCGACGTACATGTCACCGGAGCGACTGCGCGGTGAGCGCATCGGCCCGGCTGCAGACATCTGGTCCCTCGGCGCCACTTTGTACGCAGCGCTCGAGGGGCAACCGCCTTTCCGCGCTGAAACGGCGATGGGGACGATCACCTCCGTGCTGGTCGACGAACCCGACCCTCCATACGTGACCGGACCCCTTGGGCAGGCCATCGTGGGCATGCTCGACAAGAACGTGGGCAGACGACTGACCGGTGAACAGGCGTCCGACCTGCTGCGCTCATTCGAACGCATGAGAGGAGCTGCCTTGTCTGGCGCGGCCTCGGCCCCGGCCGGAAACGTCGGCTCGCAGCCGCCGGTCATGGCACCGGTCGTCACGTGGCAGATCTCCCCGTCCCCCTGGAGCGAGGACGGGAACGGGCTTCCCGCTCATCGCTCGCGTGCCACCGGCTGGTTCGCTGCTGTCGGGCTCGGGGCAGCGCTGCTGGTGGCCGCAGCGCTCCTCGGCACTCACCTGTGGGGGTCGACTCCCACCGCGACGAACCACCGGAAAACGGAGGCGTCCGGTGGAAGCCAGCACTCAGGTCACTCGGGCAGACCCGCTTCACAGCATCCTGGAAGGCGGCGACACCACCCGGCTTCCACACCGACGCAAGCTCCGCACTCGACCTCGCTGCCACCTTCACGTAGCACGTCTCCGACGCAGGAGTCGGCCTCACCGTCCGTGTCATCCACGCCTCCAACCACGCTGCCAAGCAGCAGCGGCATTTCAGCCGGCTACCGGCTCGTGCATGACCCGTTGGGCTTTCAGGTCACGGTGCCGGACGGCTGGACCCGTCGGCTAAGCGGGTCGACCCGCGTCGACTACGTCTCGCCCAACGACTCCGCGATGTACCTACGGATTGATCAGGTGGCCCAGGCAGCCCCAAGCGCCGTACAAGCCTGGCGCGACTATGCACCGTCGTTGGCCAACGAGCTCCCCGGATTTTCCCTCATCGAGATACGTCCGCTGCACTTCAGGGGCTGGCAGGCAGCCGATCTGGAGTTCACCTGGCAGTCCAGCGGCGGAACTCTGCACGTGCTTGATCGCGGCTTCATCACCGACCCGCGCGGCTTCGCTCTGCTCATGTCCGGCCCAGAGTCCACCTGGCGATCACGAAGCCTGCCAGTGTTCGAGGTTGCAGCGGCAACGTTCGAGCCCACCTCGTGACATCGGCGGGGCGGTCGTCTGCCGATCCCGATGAGTGGGGGATTGTCGCGTCCTGGGTCGATGCCTACGATCGCCGGCAGCAGGTGAGCGGCGAGTCGGTACGTCGACTGCGGGGGCTGGTCGGACACCCGCCGCACGACCTCGACGAGCGCGCGCCGCTCGTCAGCCGGCCGGGTCACGACCTCGGAGTTGGTGCCGTCGACATTGCCCTGGAGGGCGGAGGCGTCGTGCGCGTGGAGGGCAGGCTGCCGCCAGACTTCCCGCTGGGTTACCACACCATGAGGGATCCGACGGGGCTCGAGCGGTTGCTCGCGGTGTCCCCGGGTTGCTGCTTCGTGCCGGCTCGGCGATGGGGATGGTCGGTTCAGCTGTACTCCGTACGGTCGCACGGCAGCTGGGGTATCGGTGACCTCGCTGATCTGCGTGGCATCCGCGAATGGGCGCAGCGATGCGGAGCCGGCTTCCTTATGGTCAGCCCGCTGCATGCCACAGCACCGACCCTGCCGCAGCAAGCGAGCCCCTATCTACCCGTGACCCGGAGTCACCGCAACCCCATCTATCTGCGGATCGAGGAGGTCCCGGGCGCCGATGGGGCCGACCTCAGCGATCTGCGGTCCGGCGCCGCTGCGCTCAACGCCTCCGCGTCCATCGACCGCGACGCCGTGTGGCGTTTGAAGTCTGCGGCGCTCGAGCGCATCTTCGTCCGTCGACCGGAGAACGCCGACTTCATCACCTGGCGGCGTCGTCAGAGCTGGGGACTCGAACAGTTCGGCATTTGGTGCACGTTGGCGCAGCGTTTCGGCAGTGACTGGCACACGTGGCCGGCACTGCTCCAGCATCCCCAAAGTGCTGAGGTGGCGCAGCTCGCGGCCGAGGCGGCGGAACGCGTGACGTTCCACATCTGGCTGCAATGGCTGCTCGACGGACAGCTGAAAGCCGCTTGCGGAGAAATGCTGGTGATCCAGGACCTGCCGGTGGGCGTCGACGCGGGCGGCGCCGACACGTGGGCGGAGCGCGGCGCCTTCGTCGACGGCGCAAGGATCGGTGCCCCGCCGGACTTCTTCAACGCGCACGGCCAAGAGTGGGGCGCACCACCAGTGAACCCATGGCAACTTCGAGCCGAGGGCTATCGGCCGTTTCTCGACGCGTTGCGGTCGACTCTGGGCGGTGGAGGGGTGCGGATCGATCACGTGCTGGGGCTGTTCCGGCAGTGGTACGTCCCCGCGAACGCCTCGCCTGTCGATGGCGCGTACGTGCGCTTTCCGAGCGCGGACCTGCTCGATCTTGTGGCGCTGGAAAGTGCGCGTGCCTCTGCGGTTGTGGTCGGCGAAGACCTTGGAACGGTCGAGTCCGGCGTACGACTGGCGCTCGCGGACCACGCAGTGCTGTCGTACCGCTTGCTGTGGTTCGAGAACGAGCCTCCGCCCCAGTGGCCGGCACACTCACTGGCTGCAGTCACGACTCACGACCTTCCGACGGTCGCAGGGCTGTTGACCGGGTCGGATGTCGTGGACCAACGCCGATATGTCGTCGACCCCGACGGACAACTCGACCATGGTCGTCGACAGCTGCTAGACCGGCTGATCAAACGCGGCGGGCCACCGTGTGGCGCATCCGTCGAGGAAGCGGTTATGAGCGCCTACTCGCTGCTGGCTCAGGCCCCGTCGACGTTGTTAAGCGCCACTCTCGAGGACGCCGTTGCGGCCGAGTTCCGCCCTAATATGCCCGGCATCACCGACCGTCCCAACTGGTGCGTTCCCCTGCCGGTGCCCCTCGAGGAACTGGTCGAGCATCCACTGGCGCAGCAGCTGGCGGCGCTCCTCGACGATGCCGTACGGCGGAAACTCCGCTAGGCGACGCTGTCAGGCTGAGCCTCGAGGACGACGAGGTCACCGTGTGTGCCATACCCGAGCACCGACTCGCCGAACGGCGTTCCGTCGAACGTGATGAGCAAGTGTCGGGGGCCGCGGGGTCCCGGAACCGTCACGACTTGGGGGTGAGGGATGTTGGTGCCGTACGGCGCATTCAACGTGCCGACGCGGCGCATCTGCAGGTCGTACACGGGGAACTCGGCGGCAGTACGGTCGCTTGCCAACAAGCGCCACTGGATGTCGGACTCCGCACCGTCAGGTGCGTTCGTCAAGTGTGCGGCAGCGACTGGGCCTTCGGCGGAGGGGGTCGAGACCAAGGCGTCGCTGACCGGCGCGAGAATGGGGCCCTCGCACTGATGCGAGCTGTCGTCTTCACCGACGAGCTCGAGCCCCTCGTCATAACTTCCGCCGGGGGAGCTGGCCGCCAGCGCAGGGTGAAAGTCGAATGTGCCGTGCTGGCTCGGACTGGCAACGAACGCGACGTACCAGCGATCTCCGACGCGTGTCACTGCCGGATCCCAGCTGCCAGCGCTGGTCGGCAGCCGCAACGGCTGGCTCTCCAACACGTGAGTGCCTGACAACACGTCATCAGCAGTCACGGTGTAGCGCGTATGAATGGTCCCGGGTTCGAAGTCTCCCCAGGAGCTGACCAGGACGTGGTGTCGGTCACCGTCGACGACGATCTGGCCGGCGTGGTCACCCAGCACCTTGCCGTCTCGAGTGAAGTAGAGCTGCGCAACCTGCTCCAACCGGGAGAGGTCGTTAAGGTCGAGCGCGAACACTCCCCAATGAGCCTGCTGGAAGAAACCGAGACCCGCGCAGGTCATCGTCAGGTACAGGCAGCCGTCACGCACGTACGGCGTCCCGTCGGGCAGCTGGACCACGTGCGGATCCCTCAAACCCACCCGTCCGAACAGCCCCGCCCGCACAGACTTTGGGGTGAGCAGCTCGCCATCGGAAGCGCTTGCAGCCTCGCCGCCCCGCTGTCCCGACGCAGGCAACTCCTGGCGGGCAGAGTCCTCGCTCCGCCTCTTCCGTAGCTGCGGAAGCCCTCGGTTACCAACGACGGCCACCGAGGGCCATCTGGTGGCTGGATGTGCTGGCTCAGCCTGTATGCCGTAGGCGTACTGCAACCGCTTGAGCAGCGCCGGGTCCCGGTAGTCGGAGAACGCCGCGATGTTGCGTCGAGCGGTGACGACCGGACCCCAGCCGTCGGCACCGCGCAGCAGGGCAGTGGCCTGGTTCTCACACAGGACGAATGCGAGCCCTTCAGCGTTGACGGCTGACCGAGAGGCGACGGCAACCGTCCGGATGTTGCCCTCCACCTGCTGTTCAAGGGTCACGCGACCTGACCGCGGACTGTACGTCGCCACCAGGTGCTCGCCTGCTAGTCCGGCGAGACCGGCGCAGATGGAGGCCGCTCCACTCGCTGGCGCGGTCACTTCCACGGCTGCAAACGGTGCAGTCGGGGACCTGCCCGTTAAGACCAGGCCGTCGTCGCGTCTGCTGTGGCCCTCTGCGACCTCATCGACATCGACGAAATCCGACGCGACCAGCTCAAGCGGCCGGTAGCGGTGGATCTCGACGAAGCGACAGGCGGGACCGGTCAGAGCGTGCCGCTCGGCTCCGTGCCGTCGTTGTAGTCAGTCGTGCCCGGAGTCGTGCTGTCCAGCTCTACCCCACCGGGCAGCAGCTCTTCGCCGGCTCCCGCGGTCGTCCCGTAGCTGTCATCGGCGATCGTGGTGTCGCTCGCCGGTGCCGTGTAAATGCTCTCCTCGATGACTCCGACAGTCGGCGTGTCAAAAGTCTGGGTGTCTTCCATGGCGCCAGCAGACCCCGACTCGCTACCCTCACTGGAGCCGCCGCGCGACATCGCGGCCGCGGCCACACCGGCAGCTGCCGCCGCCGCGACACCTGCGGCTGCTGCTTTGCCGGAGATACCCGCCTTGCCGCTGTCGCCTTGGGAGGTGACCGCTGACTCTAGTCCGGGAGTGCCGATCGTTTGTCCCTCAACCTCACCACGCCAGGCGCCGGTCTCGTTGCCGCGGCTCTCGATATAGCTCTTGAACCTCTCCAGATCGGACTCAGCTTGCCTGTCGACAATCTTGAGGGCATCGCCAGCTTTTTCGATCAGCCCCTCTGGCTCGTACTCAAGCTCCAGCGTCACGGAGGTGGAGCTCGGCCCTTCTGACGAGAAATAGACAGCGCCAGCATTGGTAGCGCCCTCGGATGCTGCCCAGGCCACCTTCTCGTCCGGCCGCTGCTCGAGAACCGTGGCGTACCACTCTCGCTTGACGCCGAATATCTCCGCCACCCAGTGCAGCCGATTGGCTCCGAGTTGCTCGACTTGCGAGACTCCACCCATAAACTGGGGGAACTCTTCGAACTGTGTCCACTGGTTGTACGCCGTGCTGATCGGCACGGCGACCGTAATGGTCTTCTCCACCTTGGTGGTCATGCAATCCTCCTCGATTTCAGGGCTCGAGCCGCACGTTCTGCCTCACGTCATCTCGGATCTCGTTCCCCCGTGTTGAGAGGTCAAACCGACAGGGTCCCTATGCATCAGTTAAGGATCAGGCGGGCGTCGCCGCACGCCTCGCCGAAGGCAGCCTGCGCGCTAACGCATATAGGACAGGGCCGCAGAGGTACCGACGGTGCGGCCGTGGTCGCATCTGTGGTCTGCGACGATGGCGTCTTCCCTATGACGCACTTGAGGAGGGGCGGGAGACACGGTGGTATCCCGGATCGAGGACTACGCCCTCTTAGGCGATCTGCAAACCGCCGCCCTCGTAGGCCGAGACGGGTCGATCGACTGGCTCTGCCTTCCCCGATTTGACTCACCAGCGTGTTTCGCTGCCCTGCTCGGCGACGCGGAAGCCGGCTTCTGGCGGCTAGCTCCTCAGGGTGCAGGCGACTGCACCAGCCGCAAGTACCGCGGCGACACACTGATCCTTGAAACCGAGTGGACGACCGACGCGGGATCAGTGCGAGTTATCGACACCATGCCGCCTCGCGGGAACGCGGCCGACGTCGTACGGGTCGTTGAGGGCCTCAGCGGAAGAGTCCGCATGAGCACACAGCTGCGACTTCGCTTCGACTACGGCCGGATCATTCCCTGGGTTCGCCATGACCACGGCCAGCTTGTCGCGATTGGCGGACCTGACGCGACATGGCTCAAGACGCCGGTCCGGCTGCGAGGTGACGACTACAGCACCCGAGCCGATTTCGAGGTCTCGGCCGGTGAACGGGTGCCTTTTGTGCTCACGTACAACCCGTCGTATCTTCCCGCCCCTCGACCGGTTGACGCGGAGCAGGCGCTGAAAGACACCGAGCGGTACTGGACCGACTGGCTCAAGGACTTCTCGTACGAAGGAAAGTGGCGCGACCCGGTTCGTCGTTCTCTGATGATCCTCAAGGCCCTGACGTATGCGCCTACTGGAGGGATCGTCGCGGCCGCTACGACCTCACTGCCTGAACAGATAGGCGGTCCGCGTAATTGGGACTACCGCTATTGCTGGCTGCGCGATGCCACTTTCACGCTCCAGGCGCTTCTCGGTACCGGCTTCGAGAGCGAGGCGCTGGCCTGGCGGGACTGGTTGCTTCGTGCGGTGGCGGGTGACCCAGCGCGGTTGCAAATCATGTACGGAATCGACGGCACCCGACGCCTGTCTGAATACACCGTGGACTGGCTCGAAGGCTATGAGGGCTCGGCGCCGGTCCGCGTGGGCAACGCGGCTTCCACCCAGTTCCAGCTCGACGTGTGGGGCGAGGTCCTCGACGGACTGCATCTCACCCGAGCCGCCAACATACCGAGCGAGATGGCGGCGTGGGACCTCCAACGTGCGCTCCTGGACTTCCTCGAGGGCAACTGGCGCAACTCCGACAACGGTCTGTGGGAGGTGCGCGGTCCGCGACGTGATTTCGTGCACTCCAAGGTGATGGCCTGGGTGGGGATGGACCGCGCCGTGCAGGCCGTTGAGCGGTTCGGGCTGGAGGGCCCGGTGGAGAAGTGGAAGCGGCTGCGCGCGGAGATTCATGAAGAGGTATGCCGTCACGGATACGACGCGGACCGGCGGACTTTCACACAGTTCTACGGATCCCGGGGCCTTGACGCCGCTTTGCTGCTACTACCACGAGTGGGTTTCCTGCCGTGGGATGACGACCGGGTTGTCGGAACCGTCGACGCGGTCCAACGCGAGTTGTGCGAGAACGGTTTCATCCTGCGGTACCGCCCGGATGCCGACCCGCCAGCGGACGGCAGCGGCAGCTCGGACGGCCTGCCCGGCACGGAGGGCTCGTTCATCGCCTGCACCTTCTGGCTCGCGGACGCCCTGACAGGGATCGGCCGGCACGACGAGGCGACGCGGCTGTTTGAGCAGCTGCTGGAGCTGCGCAACGACGTCGGCCTACTCAGTGAGGAGTTCGACACCACCGCGAAGCGCCAGCTAGGCAACACGCCTCAGGCGTTCAGCCACGTGGGGCTCGTCAACACAGCACGCCACCTCAGCGAAGCCGAAAGCGCCATCCAATCTGAACGTACTGACGAGGAGTGACCATGCGAGCGTTGACCGTCATCCCCAAGCAGAGCGGGTCCCTGGCCGTCACGGACTTCCCGGAGCCGACGCCGCCCGACGGCCAGCTGCTGGTAAGGGGACTTGCGATCGGTGTCTGTGGCACTGACAAGGAGATCGCGGCCGGCGACTACGGCTGGGCTCCGCAAGGTGAGCAGCGCCTCATCCTCGGCCATGAGTCACTCGGATCGGTGACCGAGGCACCGAAAGGCAGTGACTTCAGCCCCGGCGACCTGATCGTAGGGGTGGTGCGACGGCCAGACCCGGTGCCGTGCGGTGCATGTGCGCGTGGCCACTTCGACATGTGCCGAAACGGCAAGTACACCGAGCGCGGGATCAAGGAGCTCCACGGCTACGGCAGTGAGGCCTGGTGTGTCGAGCCGTCGTACGCAGTGAAGCTGGATCCCTGCTTGGCGGACGTCGGCATGCTCATGGAGCCGACCTCTGTGGTGGCCAAGGCGTGGCAGCAGGTCGAGAAGATCGGCAACCGCTCCTGGTTCGAACCGCAGTCCGTGCTGGTGACAGGAGCGGGGCCCATCGGCCTCCTTGCCGCCCTGATCGGTGTTCAACGTGGCCTCGACACCCATGTACTGGATCAGGTCGCCGACGGGCCGAAGCCAGACCTAGTCCGCGACGTGGGAGCCACATACCACTCCGAATCCATTGATGAGGTCATCCACGATCTCCGGCCCGACATCGTCATCGAGGCGACCGGTGTCGGTTCGTTGGTGTTCGCTGCCATGTGCAACACGGCCGCGTACGGCGTCGTCTGCCTAACAGGTGTCTCTCCCACTGGACGCGAGATCAGCGTGGATGCCGGCACCTTGAACCGTGACATCGTGTTGGAGAACGACGCCATCGTCGGGTCGGTCAACGCGAACCTCGAGCACTACCGGCTGGCGGCCGGCTGTCTGGCCCAAGCGAACCTGGACTGGCTCGGCCGCCTGATCAGCAGGCGTGTGCCGCTGGAGCGGTACGTCGACGCCTTCGAGGCGCGGCAGGACGACGTCAAGGTGGTCATCACCTTGAACGAGGGCTGAGCAGACGGCTCCGCGCGGAGTCCGTATGCAGGTGATGGCGCGCGAGTTCGGCGACCGCCGCGCGGCGCAGTGGCTTGCGGCAGGTTGCCTAGCCGTGTCGTCGGTCGCTCTGGCGGTCGGTCATCTGCTCTCCACGGCCACTTTCGATGTACTGGTGTGGACAGTGCTGTCGTGGCTAATCATCCGGCTGCTCAAGGACCCGGGGCGGAGCTGGTTGCCCGTCGGCGTCGTCGCTGGCGTCGGGCTGGAGATCGAGACGTTGGTCGTCTTCTTGCTCGTCGCGGTCTTCGTGGGTCTTCGCCTTCGCCCGTTTACAGCGGTCACAACTCGTATGCCGAGTGGGGACCTCCTCCTCCCCGCACCAACACCGTTGCCGCTGTGGGTCTCCCACGGTCACAGCTCAGGCAGTGGTTCTCGGAGGTTCGACGTCTTGCAACAGTCACCAACTCAGCCGGCGTACACAACGACGAGTACGGGCAAGTAGTCTGGCTGTGCCGGAATCCTCGCGCGCCGTGGACCCGGTTGTGGTCGCAGATCCGGCACCTCGGCTAGTAGGCGGAGTTTCTCCGAACCCGCTAGGAGGCACCGAAGCGTAGCTGGCTTCGGGCGCGGGCTTTGGCGGCTTCCACTTCACGGTCACGAGGCGGGGCTGAGCTGACCAGCTCGTCAAGAAGTCGCCGGGTGGCTTCGGCGACCGCCTCCATGGCAACGTCGAATGCCTGGCGGTTCGCCTGTGACGGTTTTGTCGTACCGGCGATCTTGCGGACGTACTGGGTCGCTGCCGCTGCCACCTCCTCGTCGGACGCAGGAGGCGCGAAGTTGGAGAGCGTGCGTATGTTGCGACACATAGCGGCAGCCTATCGAGCAAGCATTTCAGGAGTATCGGATGAGCAAATCAGTGGTCGTCACCGGGGCGAACTCCGGCATCGGCTTGGCAACAGCGAGCGAGTTGGCACGTGTCGGTTACACCGTCTTCGGCACAGTGCGCGACGAGGCAAAGGCCGCGACCTTTCAGAATGCAGCTCGGTCTGCCGGTGTAAGCATGACGCCGGTGCAGTGCGACGTGAGCGATGCTGACTCGTGCACAACGGGGTTTCAGGAGATAGCGCGGGCGACCGGCGGTGGGCCATGGGCGGTGGTCAACAACGCGGGATTCGCGCAAGGCGGCGCAGTGGAAGACGTCTCCGACGAGATGGCGAGGGAGCAACTCGAGATCAATCTGGTGGCTCCGGCGCGGGTGGCTCGGATGGTGCTGCCGCACATGCGCGAGCGAGGGGATGGGCGAATCGTCAACGTGTCGTCGATCGTGGGCAGGGTGTCGGTTCCTATGTTGGGCTGGTATTGCGCCTCAAAGCACGGCCTGGAGGCGTTGACCAACGCCCTCCGCATGGAGGTGTCGCAGTTCGGGATCAAAGTGGTCTTGATCGAGCCAGGCAGCTTCAGCACGAACATATGGGCAGGCAGTATCGAAACCCTTCCCAATCGCGGCCAGACGGCCTACGAGGACGCCTACCAGCGAGGAGTTCAGGCCACCTCGGCAGTCGACAAGCTTCCGAATCCCGTTTGGGTCGCGAGGGCGATCCGGCTGGCTCTCGCGAGTCCTTGGCCGTTGGCTCGCTACCTCGTCGGTTTCGATGCGATGGCTGGGACGCTGGCCGACAAGCTGGCGCCGACGCTGCTCTCCGACGTCGTAAAGAGCCGTGTCACCGGCCTGGGTGGCATTTCCCGCCTCAGCGTCTAGCCGGCTGTCCACCCCTGCCGCCGACACGCCACGAATGGCCCGGTTCCGGTGTGTCGGTCGCGAATTGACGTCTCGGCGCTGAGACGCGGGATCTCAGCGGCCTCGCCATACCCTCTCGCTACGCTGCCGGAATGAAGTCGCATGAGGCCGCGGTGCTGGAACGAATCGACGACGTGGCCGCCGAGCTGGTGGGTTTGTCTCATTCGCTGCATGCGGAGCCTGAGCTTGCCTACGAAGAGGTGCGCGCAGCGGCACGTTGCAGCGACCTCCTGGAGGCCGGCGGCTTCGAGGTGGAGCGACATGCCTGCGGCCTGGCGACGGCGTTCGCCGCTCGCAGCGGAAGCAACGGGCCTTCCGTCGTGATCTGCGCTGAGTACGACGCTCTTCCGGGCGTCGGTCACGCGTGCGGCCATAACGTCATCGCGGCCTCTGCCATCGGCGCAGGGCTGGGGCTGCTGACAGTCCTGGCAGACGTGGCGATGGAGGTGACGGTACTTGGTACCCCAGCTGAGGAAGCCGGCGGAGGCAAGGTGGATCTGATCAACGCCGGTGCCTTCGAAGGTGTCGACGCCGCGATGATGATGCATCCGGCGCCCTACGACGCGCCGGGCGCCACGACGCTTGCCATCGAGGAGTGGTCTGTTGTCGTGCACGGGAAGGCTTCCCACGCCAGCGCAGAGCCACAACTCGGGCGGAATGCACTGGACGGCGTCGTTGCCGGCTACAGCGCCGTGGCCATGCTTCGGCAGCATCTGCGGCCACACCAACAGGTGCATGGAATCATCACCGCTGGCGGCGACGCGCCCAACGTTGTACCGGAGCGGTGTGCTGCCAGCTACTACCTCAGGGCCGTAGACATGGCCGACCTGGAGGACCTGCGGTCGCGGGTGCGTGCTTGCTTGGAGGGAGGGGCCACCTCCACCGGCACCACAGTCGAGATCAGCTCAGTAGGTCACGTCTACGAACCAGTGCGTCAGAACGCCGGCTTGGTCGACGCCTTCGCGCAAGCGTGCGTCCAGATCGGGAGACCCTTGACGCTCGACCCTGCAGGGCCGCGCCGTGGCGGCTCCACAGACTTCGGAAACGTCAGCCAACTCGTGCCGGCTCTGCACGCTGACATGGGAGTTCACTCATGGCCGGCGGTCAACCACCAGCACGAGTTCGCGGCCCACTGCGTCGGACCCGACGGAGACCGGACCCTGGTGGACGGCGCCAAGGCTTTAGCGCTGACTGCTCTGGCGTATGCCCAAGATCCTGACCTGGTTCGCCACTTGGAGTGAGGTCGCGGGCCTGGCACCTTCCCCGAAGCCAAGCGACGGCGATACGTTGCTGAACCACAGCGTTGAGGGTAGGAGGTCGGAAATGAGCACGGCACGTGATGCACATGAGACGACATCACGGGACGTCGAGCAGTTCGGCTACAACCAAGAGCTGAAACGCTCACTGACCTTCGCCGATCTGCTCATCTACGGGTTGATCTTCATGGTGCCCATCGCACCATTTGGCATCTTCGGGTTCGTCTATAACGGCTCCGGTGGGATGGTCGCCCTTGCCTACGTTATCGGCATGGTCGCGATGGCCTTTACGGCCCTGTCTTATGCGCAAATGTCTCGCGCGTTCCCGATGGCGGGATCGGTGTACACGTACGCCGGGCGAGGCATTCATCCAGGAGCTGGGTTCATTGCCGGCTGGCTGATTCTGCTCGATTACATTCTTGTGCCAGCGCTGCTGTACATCATCGCGGCGTTCGCCATGAACTCGTTCGTCGACTTCATACCGGTCTGGGGCTGGGTGATCGTGTTCGTGCTGACGAACACAGCGATCAACTACTTCGGCATCGAGATGACGGCCCGGGTCAACCGGGTAATGCTCGTCGCCGAGTTGATCGTGCTGGCGATCTTCCTCGTGATCGGGATCGGCGCAATAGCAACTGGAACGGGAACGGGGTTTTCCTTCAGCCCGCTGTATGACTCACGGACGTTCTCCATTGGTCTGGTCTTCTCGTCGGTGTCGGTGGCCGTGTTGTCATTTCTCGGCTTCGACGGAATATCCACGCTCGCCGAGGAGAACAAGCAGGACGTTCGTCAGATCGGTCGCGCCACCGTGGGGGCTCTGGCGGTCGCCGGCGTGCTGTTCATCGTCCAGACGTGGGTGGCAGCGCTATTGGTACCTAACCGTCATCACTTACTCACCAAAGGCGATATAGCCGGGACGGCGTTCTACGACGCGGCGGAAGTCGCGGGTGGCCACTGGCTGTCCGTCCTGACCGCCATCGCGACCGCGATCGCGTGGGGGTTCGCCAACGCACTTGTCGCGCAAGCGGCGACCTCGCGTTTGCTCTACTCGATGGCGCGTGACCGCCAGCTGCCGAGCTTCCTTGCAAAGATTCACCACGTTCGCCGGGTGCCGGAAAACGCGACCTTCCTCGTGGCTGTGTTGTCGATCGTTGTCGGTGTGTACATGGCGAACCGCTCTGACGGCGCCACCGTGCTCACCACCATGGTGAACTTCGGCGCGTTGACGGCCTTCCTTCTGCTGCACGTCAGCGTGATCAACCACTACCTTGTGCGTGAGGGAAGCCGGGACTTCTGGCGGCACTTGATCAGCCCGGTGCTGGGCTTCTTGATCATCGGCTACGTGCTGATCAAGGCCAACATTGTGGCGCAGACGGTGGGACTGATCTGGCTCGCGATAGGCATCGTCGTGCTGGTGTTTTTCTACGCTTCCGGACGGCGTCCTGAGCTGGCTGTTTTATCTACGACAGCGACGGAGGGCACTGGCGGCAGCTCGAGCGTGCAGGAGGAGTCCCGGTGAACGATTTCGACGTGGTGACCTACCGGCCCACCCCTGACGACTACGCCTGGTCCTTCGGCGGCGTACCGGCGGTCATGCGGCTCCAACCTGGAACTGTTCTCGAGGTCTCCACCGAGGACTGTTTCGGCGGCCGGGTGCAAGGGATTGACGACCTCCCATCGGTTGTCTGTGAGTTTCCGTATCTGAACCCGGTGACGGGCCCCTTTCACGTGGAAGGCGCCGAGCCCGGTGACACCCTGGCCTTGCACTTCCTCTCTATCGAGCCGGCACGTGACTGGGCGGTGTCTTCGACGTTTCCGCACTTTGGAGCCCTTACGGGGACCCACCAGACGGCGACGCTGCACCCTGCACTTGAGGAACGGGTGTGGATGTACGACGTTGACCGAGACGCTCGTACGGTCACCTTTCGCGCACGCAACAGCGACTTCTCAGCGGTTCTTCCGCTAGACCCGATGCACGGAACAGTCGGTGTGGCGCCGGCTGGCTTCGAGGCCCGGCAAACGATTACGCCGGAAGCTCACGGTGGCAACATGGACTCACCGGAATTGCGGGCCGGCACGACGACTTATTTCGCTGTCAACCATGAAGGCGGCCTCTTCGCCCTCGGCGACGGTCACTGCCGGCAAGGCGATGGTGAGGTTTGTGGCACCGCGGTAGAGGCAGCGATGAACACCGTGCTCGTCGTCGACGTCGTGAAGGGACACGCCGCGCCGTTCTGGCCGAGGTTCGAGACCGACGAGGAGATCATGAGTACCGGCTCCACCCGTCCGCTCGAGGACGCCTTTCGCATCAGTCAGCAGGATCTGATCACGTGGGTGTCAGGCGAGACGGGGCTCGACTTGCTCGACGCGTACCAGTTCATCAGCCAAGCAGGCGGAGCCCCGGTCGCCAACGTCACTGATCCGAACTACACCATGGTGGCCAAGGTGGCGAAGCGCTACCTTCCCGGCGTCGACGTGTACGACGGCGTCCATGCACGACTGCGCGACACCGGTGCGGCTTATCTAGCTCAGCTTTGAGGTGCCCATTCATGCTTTTTGGTTTGCACATTCCCGACTTCACCTGGGACACCGGTACGGAGGGGCTACGGCAGCGACTGGTCGAAGTGGTCCAGACGGCTGAGCAAGGGGGGTTCGACCGGATCAGCGTGATGGATCACGTGTGGCAGATCGAATTGGTCGGTCCACCGGAGCACGAGATGCTCGAGGCCTACACCACTCTCGGTTACCTCGCCGCCGTGACCGAGCGGGTGAAGCTGCTCACTGTGGTGACCGCCGTCGTCTACCGCGAGCCTGGGCTGCTGGCGAAGGCAGTGACCACCCTCGACGTCTTATCGAGCGGCCGCGCGATGCTGGGGATCGGAGCCGCCTGGAACGAAGAGGAAGCACGTGGCCTCGGGTTGTTCTTCCCGTCAACGGCTGAACGCTTCGAGCGGCTCGAAGAGGCGATACAGATTTGCCTGCAGATGTGGAGTGACAACGACGGGCCCCATGAGGGAAAGCACTATCACCTCGCTAGGACGCTCAACTCTCCGCAGCCACTGACCTGCCCACACCCACCGCTGCTCATCGGCGGCCAGGGGGAGCGCAAGACACTTCGGCTAGTGGCTCGGTATGCCGACGCGTGCAACATCTTCGACACTCCTGAGTTGCCACGCAAGCTGAGAGTGCTGCGGGAGCACTGTGAACGCGAAGGCCGTGGCTACGACGACATCGAAAAGACGGTTCAGACGAGGTTCGACCTCGGGCCCAACGGCGAACATGTGGATCAGGTCATCGAGCATCTTCACGAGCTGTCCCAGCTCGGTGTACAGGTGGCGCATGGCGCCGTCTTGGACGTTGGCTCGCTGAAGCCTCTAGAACTCATGGTGGAGCGCGTGATTCCAGCCCTTGCCGACCTGTGACAACCGGTGCCGACGTCAGGCTGGTCCAGTACGGGAAGGGGAACCCATGACTGAGGCGGCATCCGGCGAGGCGGCACGGAAGTTGCTGAACGACGCCTTCTCACGAATCCGTGAACAGGTGCGTCAACTGTGTGCTGACGTGACCCCGGAGGAGTCGACGTACCGTCCGGACCCAGGCGCGAATTCGATCACTTGGCTCATCTGGCACCTCACCCGGATACAGGACGACCATGTCTGCGGGCTGACTGGCGAGGAGCAAGTGTGGACGCACGACGGATGGTACGAACGTTTCTCGCTGCCTTTCGATCCCCAGGCCCACGGCTACGGCCATAGTGCCTCCGACGTGGGCATGGTGCGGGTGGCGCCAGAACTGCTCGACGGCTACCAGTCGGCGGTACACGAGATGATCTTGCGGTACGTCGACGGCGTAACGCCTGATGAACTTCACCGGATGGTGGATGCGCACTGGGATCCGCCGGTCACTGCAGGAGTGCGACTGGTGAGCGTGCTGGGTGACTGTCAGGCGCATCTCGGGCAGGCCGAGTATGTCCGTGGTCTGGCCAAGCGCGCAGGTAAGACAGGCACGCATTGACATCGGCATCAGGATTAATCGGCTCTCTTTTGGTGTTGTCCTTGGCATGAAGGGCGACTGGGTAGAAATCGTCGTCGAGGCTGGCGAGGGTGTACGCACCTATGAGATAGCTGCCACGCGGGCCGGACGCCGCGTTGAGATCTCCACCGGCCGCGGACAGGTCAGTGTCTCGGAAGTGACCCGCGGCGGAAGTTCTGTGAGAACCGCCCAGTTCATGGCAAATCGGGTGGTCGCGCTCGTGGAGCATCCGGCCGACCGCCATGCTCCGCAACCGCCCCGCTCCGTTGAACTGCCAAGGCCAGCCTGACGGTCAGCCTACGTTCACTTGCCTCTGCCGGTGAGGGGCTGAGGCAGTCGCTGTTCGTGTTGAGGTCATTGACGGTGTCTTCGGGCAAGACGCACGCTTGGTTCGTGGCGACCTTGAGACCAGAGTGTCTGAGCACCCGTACGGCGACTGTGGTAGTGACGGTGTGTCCGGGGGCGATGTCGGAATGCGGGTGTGTCGGCGCTGATGCCTTGATCGCATGACTCGTTGACGAGCTGCAAGCCGCTGTCTTGGAAGTCGACCAGGTCGTAGACGTCGAGGGTGAGCGCGGTGTCAGGGCCGTAATTCGTGGCCACGATGGTGTAGGTGACCAGCTGGTTGGGATGCGCCCGCGTTGCGTCCGCGGTTTTCGACACCACCGCCAGGTCGACTTGGGGGATCGCGTCGGCCGCATGCGCAGTGTGCGGCGCGAACGTCTGGTCGAGTCGGCGTCCAGGCAGCAAGGCTCCTCCGATTACCCTGGCTTCGTGCCTGTCGATGTTTTGACATCGGTCGAGATTCGCCATCCCCGCAATGAGGTCGCTGCGTTCGCGTCGGACCCGGACAACGCCACAAGTTGGTACCAGAACATCAAGGCGGTGCAATGGAGGACGGCTCGCCCCGCTCAAGTCGGTTCCCGAGTCGATTTCGTGGCGAAGTTCTTGGGGAAGCGCCTGGCGTGTACCTATGAGATCCTGGAACTGTCGCCGGATCCTCGGCTCCGTCATGAGCACGACGGACGGCCCCTTCCCAATAGAGACTTCGTTTTCCTGGGAGGACTCCTCCTCAGGCGGAACCCACATGACGCTGCGCAATCGCGGCCTGCTCGGTGAGTCGAGGATCGGCTTGCCCGACCGCGGAGCGACGCGTCAGCGCTGACCCGCAGCTCGACCAGTGCCCGCTCGTCGTCCGGAACTCTTGAGAGTGTCGTGGGGCGGCTGTGAATTGCTGTTTCGAGGTCGTCCAGCTGAGCGGTAATAGCATTTGGTGTGCAGGTCGATAACCAGCAGTAGCCTTCTTATGGCATCGGAGGGCCGTGATGGTTTCACACGCAAGTAATCGATCCGCTCGAAACGACCGTGTCCTGCCAATCACCAGAGGTCTTTCGCTGGCGATCATTCCTTTTCTGCTGGTCGCTTTCGTGGTTTTGTACTTTTGGCCTCGTGACACCGGGAGGTTGTTCGCCTGGCCGATAGCGCCACCGATAACACCACTGATCCTGGGGTCGGTGTATCTCGGTGGCGCCTATTTCTTCGTGCGGGCAGCGCGGGCCACCAGTTGGCACACCATCAAGGCGGGTTTTCCGCCGGTCGCGACGTTTGCGACGTTGATGGGAATCGCCACCATCGTGCACTGGGACAAGTTCACGCACTCCCATGTTGCGTTCTGGCTGTGGGCTGGCTTGTACTTCACTACCCCATTCCTCGTCGCTGCCGTCTGGGTCGTGAACCGGCGACTGGAGGACCGCACGTCGCTTGACGATGTCGCCGTATCGGAGAGGATCGGGAGGATTATCGGCGCGGTCGGCGTTCTCGCCGTAGCCATGAGCGTGTTTTTGTTCCTGCTGCCACAGCAGGCGATCGACTTGTGGCCGTGGGCGCTGACGCCGTTGACCGCCCGAGTGATGGGAGCGATCTTCGCACTAGGCCTGGCCGCCGTTGGTGCGTTCACTGAACGCCGCTGGAGCGCCATGCGCATCATGATGCAAGTCGAGGCGTTCATGCTGGTGCTCATTCTGGTAGGCGGAGTAAGAGCCGCTGCAGACGTGGATCCATCGAACATTTGCACCTGGCTCTTCACCGCAGGGTTCGTGGGCCTGCTGATTTCCTCGATGGTGCTCTACGCCCGAATGGAACGACTAGCCCGTAACAAGCAGCGCGTGGGATCGGTCGGCGGCGGCGCACAGTTGTGCCGATGACCCGCACAAGGACATGGTGACCCTCAGATGTCCACTCGATTGGAGTAGAAAGGGGCTTGGGATGAGAATCGGAATTGTTGGCAGTGGTGTTGTCGGGCAGGCGTTGGCTCGCGGCTACACAGCACACGGCCACCAAATACGCGTCGGAACGCGCAAGCCGCAGTTGGAAGGCTTCTCCGCCGGATCACCAGCAGAAGTCGCTGAGGAAGCGGAACTCGTCGTGCTCGCCGTCGCTGGAAGCGCCGCGGTCGAAGTGGTCACATCCATGGCCCCACAGCTCAACCGCAAAGTGCTCATCGATGCCACCAATCCACTGGACTTCTCCAGCGGAGCGCCGCGCCTGTTTGTGGGGCACACCAACTCACTAGGGGAGCAGGTGCAGGCCGCGGCTCCAGGAGCCAAAGTGGTGAAGGCGTACAACACCGTGGGCAATACGCTCATGGTTGACCCACAGCTACCCGACGGACCCCCAACAATGTTCATCGGCGGCAACGACCAGCCGGCCAAAGACACCGCTACTGAACTTCTGCAAGACACCGGTTGGGAAGTTGTCGACCTCGGCGGCATCCACACCAGCCGCTACCTCGAACCGCTGGCCCTTGTGTGGGTCGTTTCGGCCATGAGCACCGGCAACTTCCATAGCGCCTTCCGGTTGCTGCGCGGCTAAGCCAACACCCAGCTCTCACGGCGCGAAAAGCACACCGACGACACCTTCGAGCCCCATGCTGAACGACATGCCTGGCTCACCAGAATCAGCCCGGATGACGGTCAGGAGGCCGCCGCCCACCGTCGTGAGACAAATGGGCTGTTATGACCAGGGTGTCAGCGGGCGGGGGATCGGTTCATCGTCGACGACTAAGTCGACCCGTTCAGTGAAGAAGCTGATCATGTCTTGTACAGGTTGAGCATCATGCAGGGGCTGTTCGTATGTCCAGGCAATGTCGGGCACGAGCCGTTGCCCCGCTTTGCCTGACCAGTAGGACGCGATGCCTTTGTAGGCGCAGACTGTGGAGGTTCGGCTGGGTTCCACCAGGTCCATTCGCACGTCTTTGCGCGGAATGTAGTAGCGCACCGGCAGCGGAGTTTCGAACAGCATTGTGGGATGAGTGGTGTCGGCGAGCACGTCGTCGTTCAACGACACCACGACATGGCGGGTGCTTTGGAGGCAGTCGATGCGGTCAAACGGGTCATGCGGATGCCCGATGACCTGTACGTCTTCTTCGTGCCACTGCGTGAACGCGTCCCACTCGAGAATGACGTACCCATCAAGATCGGGGTCCGCGGGGGTAAACGCCGCGCCGGCAAGATCTCCGCTCGCGGTGCGGATGGTGAACGGAGTGCCGGCACTGGTGTGAACACTGAACGGGGTGCCTGGGGTAAGCACCGGTGGACCACCGCTGCCAATGCGTGCAGGTTTCTCGGTCCCGATCGGGCCGTCGTAGGGAACCAGTTCGCCGTCGATGTCATCGACCGGAACAGCGTAGGAAGGGACCACTCTTCGTGGTTCCCACACGACCTGCGCGCGGGTGGTGTCCACCACGACGGCATCATCGAGGAACGCCTTGATCCACTTGTGGTTGGGATGCACCCGCAACTGCCATAGGGCACCGGCCATCAGGGCCTGCATTTGAAGCGCCATGGTCCGTCAGTCTCCACCAGCCGCGCACCGATGGCCACCTCGATGCCTTTAGATGACTTGGAGTGTGCCCGCTCCTGAGCGGCTTGAGCGGAAAACTGTTCAACGGCAAGGCGCCGTCCGCCATCAGCACGGCTGAAGCGGTCTCTCGCGGTCGCTATCGGGATATTCCCTCACAGATCGGGTTGGCGTGTGACTCCCCGCGTGCCAGAAGTGGCCCGGGTGCGTTTGCGCCCCAGTGAGCGCCGTGCTCGCGGGAACTGGCAACGACCATGGCCTTGGCATGACCGTCGAGGAGGTGACGCACGTTGGCGCGGTAGTGCTCGACGATGATCTGCGGGCACGCCGGCCGAGCTCCTCGCCCGCGACGGCGCGTACGCCGCCCTGGCAGCGTGGGCTACCGGACGCCGAACGTCCGCGATCCGGCGTACGTTGCCGGCATGTCCGACTTCTCGATCAAAGCGCTCACGCCGGAGACGTTCGACGACTTCGCCGCCCTCGTCGAGCGGAACAAGGGCATGTTCGCCAGCTGCTGGTGCACGAAGTTCCATCCCGACTGCGCGGAGAAGGGCCAGAGCGCCGAGGGGAACCGGGCGCTCAAGC
>JBBSHN010000038.1:0-20688 GCA_038252945.1 Propionibacteriales bacterium
CACCTGACATCATGTGTCACACGGTGGGGCGGACCGTCAGCGGTCCGCCCCACCTGCTTCACGAGCGCTTGAGGAGGTCGACATGTTCGGCTACATAGCGCGTCGGCTCGTCTCGGTTTTCCTGGTCATCGTGCTGACCACCATGGTGGTCTTCGCGTTGTTCTTCCTCGGGCCGACCGACGCTGCGAGCGTGCTCTGCAACAAGCAAGGCAGGTGCACCCCACAGCGGCAAGCCGATATCGCGCACACGCTAGGTCTTGACGACTCGGTCTTCCATCAGTACGCACTCTTCGCTGAGGGTCTGGTGGCCGGGCGAACGGTGTCGTACGGTGACGCGAACTACTCGTGCTCCGCTCCGTGCCTTGGGATCTCTTTCTCCACTCGTGAGGAAGTCACCAAGATCTTGGTCAGCCGATTTCCGGCGACACTCTCGATCGCGTTAGGAGGCGGCGCGATCTACCTGCTCGTAGGCGTGATCCTCGGGGTGATCGCCGCCCGGTTCCGAGGATCGGTGCTCGACCGGTCACTCGTGTCGGCCAGCCTGCTGGTCAGCGCCGTCCCGTACTACATCGTGGCGCTGCTCGTGTACTTGCAGGTTTACACGTCGATGGGTTGGTTCCAGAGCCTCGGATATAACCCGTTCCTTAAGAATCCGATCACGTGGGCCACCGGGTTGATGCTGCCCTGGCTGGTTCTCGGTCTGACGGGGTGTACGTCGTACGCCCGTTACAGCCGCGGGTCGATGGTCGAGACCCTCCAAGAGGACTACATCCGCACTGCGACTTCTAAGGGGGTGGCAGCCAGCCGCGTGATTTTTAAGCATGCTCTGCGAGCCGCCATCGTTCCGATCGTGACGATCTTTGGTCTCGACTTCGCTTATCTGCTGTCGGGCACGATTTTCACCGAGCAGATCTTCGGTATAGAGGGCATCGGTCGCAAAGCGCTGAGCTCCATCTTTCAGTTCGACTTCCCCGTCATCGAGGGCACCGTGCTGTTCGGCGCGGTGGTCATCGTGGTGGCTAACCTCATTGTGGACATTCTGTATAGCGTGATCGACCCAAGAGTGAGGCTGGCGTGACCGACACCATCTCGGCCGATCAGCGGCAGGAGGCCACCAGCTCGATGCCACGGAAGGACGAGCCTTTCCTCGTCATCGAGAATCTCAGCGTCCAGTTCCCCACGTTCAACGGACTCGTCAAAGCGGTGAGCGACCTCTCGTTCGACGTCCGCCTCGGTCAGACACTCGGCATCGTCGGGGAGTCCGGGTCGGGCAAGAGCGTGTCGACGATGGCCGTGCTGGGCCTGCACGACAGCAAGCGCACCACCATGGCGGGGTCGATCCGTGTCAACGGCACAGAGATCATCGGGGCGGGCGACGCCACAATGCGCAGGATCCGCGGCAAAGAAGTCGCGATCATCTTCCAAGACCCACTCACAGCGCTGCACCCCTTCTTCAGCGTCGGGGCCCAAATCATCGAGGCGTACCGCGTCCACAACAACGTCAGCAAGCGCGCCGCCCGCACGCGGGCGATCGAGATGCTCCACAGAGTCGGCATCCCCCAACCGGACCGTCGGATCGACGACTACGTGCACCAGTTCTCCGGTGGAATGCGGCAGCGCGCCATGATCGCGATGGCGCTGGTCAACGACCCCAAGCTCCTCATCGCCGACGAGCCGACAACGGCCCTCGACGTCACCGTCCAGGCGCAGATCCTCGATCTGATCCAGGAACTGCAGCGCGAGTGCGGCTCCGCAGTCATCATCATCACGCACGACCTCGGCGTGATCTCCGAGGTCGCCGACGACACCATGGTGATGTACGCCGGCCGCCAGGTCGAGCAAGGTCCGACCAAGGAAGTGCTGACGCACCCCTACATGCCCTACACGTGGGGTCTGCTGAGCAGTGTCGCGGACGTCATCTCCGACGTGTCCAAGCCGCTGGTACCGATTCCGGGCACGCCTCCGAGTCTGCTCAATCCGCCGAGTGGGTGTCCATTCCATCCGCGCTGCCGCTACCAGGATTACGTCGAAGGCAACCGCTGCGTCACCGAACTACCGGAGCTACGCCGAGGTCCGAGTGCTGAACAGCACAGTCGCCGCTGCCACATCGACGACCCGGAGCGAATCTACGAGAGCTCGGTCAAGAAGGAGGTCTTTGGGTGAGTGAGACCAGCAGTGTTGGCAGCACCGCTGCGACCGGAACGAGCGGGCCTCCGTTGTTGGAGGTCACCGACCTCGTCAAACACTTTCCGGTCAAGTCGTCTGGCGTGATTCGCCGCACTATTGGTCAGGTCCGTGCCGTCGACGGGGTGTCGTTCACGATAACCCACGGCCGGTCGCTCGGACTTGTCGGCGAGTCTGGATGCGGCAAGACGACAACCGGTCGGGTTATCACGCGGCTGTTCGAGCCGACCTCGGGATCCATGAGGTTCGAGGGAAACGAGATCGGCACTCTCAACTCGCGGCAGATGCTGCCGTACCGGCGAGAGATCCAGATGATCTTCCAGGACCCCTACTCATCGCTGAACCCACGGCACACGGTCGGCACCATCGTCGGTACCCCGATGCAGGTTCACGGCACCATGCCCAAGAACAAAATCCTCGACCGCGTGCAGGAACTCCTAGAGACGGTTGGCCTCAACCCTGAGCATTACAACCGCTACCCGAGTGAGTTCTCCGGCGGCCAACGCCAGCGTATTGGCATCGCCCGGGCGCTCGCCTTGCAGCCCAAGCTCATCGTCGCCGACGAGCCGGTCTCTGCGCTCGATGTGTCGATCCAGGCGCAAGTCATGAACCTCATGCAGGACCTGCAGAGAGAGTTTGACATCGCCTTCTTGTTCATCGCGCACGATCTTGCCGTCGTGCGCCACTTCTGCCCTGAAGTCGCCGTCATGTACCTCGGGAAGATCGTCGAGTTCGGATCGCGCGAGACTATTTACGAAACCCCGCACCACCCCTACACGCAGGCGTTGCTGTCGGCGGCTCCCGACGTCAAGCAGGCTGCGGTCGGTGGGCGACGTGAGCGCATCCGCCTAGAGGGCGACGTACCGAGCCCGATAAATCCGCCGTCGGGCTGCCGGTTCCGCACGCGCTGCTGGAAGGCGCAGGACGTGTGCGCTGAGAAGGAACCGCCGCTGTACGAGATCGGTGGCCGCCAAGTCGCCTGCCACTTCGCCGAGCCGCTGCGGGTCGTTCAAGTGCCGGCCATTGCTGAAGGCTCCACCGCCGCTGCAGCGTCCTGACCATCGCGCTGGTCGAGTTTCGTCGACCAATTGCCGCTCGACCTCCCCCGGAGCTCACGGCGGTGCGGCACACCGGTCACGTCCTACAGTGAGCGGGTGAGCGAGGAGGCCCTGTTCGAGACGCCGATAACCACTCCGGCGCCTAAGGCCGCAAGCGGCAGCTTGTCGGAGCCGGTACGCCGGAGCAGCCCCCTTGCCGTACGCATGCGACCTCGTTCGCTCGATGACTTGGTCGGTCAGGAACATCTGCTTGCCGCAGGCTCACCGTTGCGCCAGCTGGTCGAGTCCGACCGACCGAGCGCCGTCATTCTGTGGGGACCGCCGGGCACTGGCAAGACAACCATCGGTTCCATCGTGTCGGTCACTACGAAGCGACGCTTCGTCGAAATCTCGGCGGTGTCGGCAGGTGTCAAAGAGGTCCGCGAGGCGATCGATACAGCTCGCCGGCTGCTCGCGACAACCGGTCCCGAAACCGTGCTGTTCGTCGACGAGGTGCACCGGTTCAGCAAGGCGCAACAAGATGCGCTGCTGCCCGCGGTGGAGAACCGATGGGTCACCCTGATTGCAGCCACGACGGAGAACCCGTTCTTCTCGGTGATCTCCCCGCTGCTCTCACGGTCGCTGCTGCTGACCCTGGAGCCGTTGACTGACGTAGGCGTACGGCAGGTGGTCGACAAGGCGCTCACCGACGAGCGCGGTCTGAACGGCGGAGTCAGCCTGACTGCGGACGGCCTGGACCTGCTGGTTCGAATGGCGGGAGGTGATGCACGTCGAGCGCTGACGTACCTGGAGTCCGCCGCGACAGCGGCAATCGACGCCGGCTTTTGGTCGATCGACGCCGACATGCTGGAGTCGGTCGCTGACCGCGCAGCTGTTCGCTATGACCGACAAGGCGACCAGCACTACGACGTCATCAGCGCCTTCATCAAGTCAGTCCGCGGCAGCGACGTGGATGCAGCCTTGCACTATCTCGCACGGATGATCAGCGCAGGTGAGGACCCTCGCTTCATTGCGCGGCGGCTGGTGATCCTGGCCAGTGAGGACGTCGGTCTTGCTGACCCGTCGGCTCTTATGACCGCCGTGGCAGCGGCGCAAGCGGTGCAACTGATCGGTATGCCGGAGGCGCGCCTCAATCTCGCTCAGGCCGTCATCGCGCTGTCGCTGGCGCCGAAATCCAACGCGGTCATCCGCGCCATAGACGCAGCGCTGGCCGACATCGCGGCCGGACGCATCGGCGGCGTACCGCCACATCTGAGAGACGGACACTATCCCGGCGCCAAAGTGATTCGCCACGGTAGGGGCTACCTCTACGCGCACGACGACCCCCGCGGCGTAGCTCCGCAGCGGCAGGCTCCAGATGTCCTGCTCGACCGTCGGTACTACGAGCCGTCGTCACTGGGCCTAGAAGGCGACTACGCGAGCCGACTCGAGCGCATCCGAGCGATTCTCGACGAGGCAGCCGATGACGACGGTGCAACCTAGCCGTCCGGGCAACTCGTAGCCTCGAAGGGCAGAAGACCGCCAGGGGCCTAAGACGCGAAAGACGACGGACCAGAACGACCGCCGGACCTCGAGGGCCTGTAGGCGCCACCGCAGATATCCCCTCCGCATGGCAGATCCGCCAGGCTAGCTGAGCAGGCGCCACGTCCGCGTCGGAAACGCCTAGATATCAGTGGCCGGGGGGGCGATAGTGTTTGCGTTCAATCCCGGAACGAAGAGGCGAGGCAGCGATGACGCAGATGCTCGTGGCGGTCGTCGTCGTGCTCACGGTCGTCGTGGGAGGCCTCTGCGTGATGCTGCTGCGCGTGCGGTCCGACGTGCGGGAACTGGTGGACATCCACGAAGTCGAGGAAGCCGAAAGCGACCTGCAGCCGGTCACGCTGGAACCGCAACCGGGTCTGACACGGCCGCCGCAGGATCAACCGATCCCCGCGGGATCCCCGGTCACCACCAGCTCCGCGGCGGCTCGGTCGGCGCTCGACGAAGAGGTGCCGGTGATCACCGAACTGACCGAGTCTGCCGGGTCAGAGCCGCCGGCTCTGACGACCGCTCGCGTTGCTTCCGTCACGCTGGCACGGCCGCTGATCAAGGCGGCGGCCTTGGTGTACGGCGTGCGCCGGGCACTTGACCAGGAGCACCGCATCCGCATTCAGGCGGCGTTTAGCTCCGAGCTGCGTCGACAGCGCAAGCTTCGTCGTCGGGCGGTGCGAGCGACTCCTGTGACGGAGAGCGGGTCATGAGCCGCGGGGTCTGGTTCGTCGCCGGCGCGGCCTCCGGCGTATACGCCCTGGTCAAGGTACGACGAATCGCTCAGGCGTTCACCCCGGCCGGCGTCGCGGCGCGGGTCGCGGCCCTCCGCGCCGGTGCGGAGGTCTTCACCGAGGCAGTCGCAGAGGCGAGGGATGAGCGGGAAACCGAACTCTGTTGGCAGCTTGAGCACGGAGTCCAGCTGCCTCGGCTGATTGGTCCCGCACCGGCGCGGCGAGTCCTCGCCTCGCCCGGAGTCACCTCGGTCTCTGATGGCGCCGCAGGCGCCCAGTGATGGAGACCGCTGAGATCCGGCGTCGCTTCATCTCACACTTTGAGCAACGCCAGCACACCGCCGTACCGAGCGCTTCACTGATCCTCGACGACCCCAATCTGATGTTCGTCACCGCTGGCATGGTGCCGTTCGTTCCGTACTTCATCGGGCAGCAGACAGCGCCGTACCAGCGTGCCGTCAGCGTGCAGAAGTGCGTGCGCACGGTCGACATCGACGAGGTCGGCCAAACCACACGGCATGGCACGTTCTTCCAGATGAACGGCAACTTCTCCTTCGGCGACTACTTCAAGGAAGGTGCGATCGAGGCCTCCTGGGAGCTCGTGACCAAGCCGCAGTCAGCCGGCGGCTACGGTTTCGAGGAGAGCACGCTGCACGCGTCGGTGTACTTCGAAGACGACGAAGCCATCGCCTTGTGGAGGCGGATCGCCGGTCTGCCCGACGAGCGGATTCACCGGCTCGGCCTGGCCGACAACTTCTGGTCCATGGGCATACCCGGTCCCTGCGGTCCGTGTTCGGAGATCCTGATCGACCGTGGGCCGGACTACGGCCCCGAGGGGGACATAGAGAAGGCCGGCGACCGCTACCTGGAGTTCTGGAATCTCGTCTTCATGCAGTTCGAGCGCGGCCCCGGCACCGGCAAGTCCGACTTCGCCATCCTGGGCGACCTCCCGTCGCGCAACATCGACACCGGCATGGGGTTGGAGCGAGTCGCGTGCCTCCTGCAGGGCAAAGACAGCATCTACGAGATCGACGAGGTGTTTCCGGTGGCCGCCCGGGCTGCCGAGCTGGCGGGCACGACGTACGGCGCCGACTCTGCCACCGATGTGCGGCTACGCGTGGTCGCCGACCACGTCCGCAGTGGGCTGATGCTCGTCGGTGACGGCGTCACGCCAAGCAACGAGGCCCGTGGCTACGTGCTCCGCCGCATTCTGCGCCGGGTGGCGCGTGCGATGCGGCTGCTCGGCGTGGACGAACCGACATTGCCTGAACTCCTTCCGGTGAGCATGCAGCGAATGCGGCAGTCCTATCCCGAGCTCGAGACGGACTTCGGCCGAATCGCCGCGGTGGTGTACGCCGAGGAGGAGGTGTTCCGGCAGACGTTGAAGGCCGGCACAACCATCTTCGACAACGCAGCGTCCGCGACGAAGCGCGCGGGGTCTGATCTGCTGCCGGGTGACAGAGCGTTTCAGCTGCACGACACCTACGGCTTCCCGATCGAGCTGACTCTCGAGATGGCCGCCGAGCAAGGGCTCAGCGTCGACGAGGTGGGCTTCCGCGAGCTGATGGCGCAGCAGCGCGAGCGCGCCCAGGTGGATGCGCGCGCCAAAAGGGGTCAGCACTCAGATACGCGTGCCTACCGCGAGATCGCCGACGCGCTCGGCACCGCGGTGGAGTTCACCGGGTACGACGAGGTGGCCTCCGAAGCGACCGTTGTGGGCTTGCTCGCCGGCGGTGACAAGGCCGCGGCAGCCGCTGGCGGTGACACCGTCGAGCTCGTGTTGGACCGCACGCCATTCTATGCGGAGGGCGGTGGCCAGCTCGCCGATCAGGGCGCAATCCGCCTGTCGGGCGGCGCGCTCGTCGAGGTGCTCGACGTACAACAGCCCATCGGAGGGCTCATTGTGCACGCGGCCCGAGTCGTAGAGGGTGAGGTCGCGGTCGGTGAGGAGGCGCTGGCGCAGGTCGATGTGGAACGGCGTCGCTCTATCAGCCGGTCGCACACGGCGACACATATGGTGCACAAGGCGATCCGTGAGGCGCTGGGGGACACAGCGACGCAGGCTGGCAGCGAAACTGCGCCGGGCCGCTTCCGTTTCGACTTCGCGGCCTCGGCTGCGGTGCCTGAGTCAGTGCTTCACGACGTCGAGGCGCGAGTCAACGACCTCGTTCTCGCCGATCTCGGCGTGCACGCAGAGGTTATGACGCAGAAGCAGGCGCGGGCGTCCGGGGCGATGGCGCTCTTCGGCGAGAAGTACGGCGACCAGGTTCGCGTCGTGTCGGTCGGTGACTGGGCGCGTGAGCTTTGCGGCGGCACTCATGCGGTGCGCTCGGGCCAACTGAGCATCATCACTGTGCTCGCCGAGTCGTCAATCGGCGCCGGAGTACGCCGAGTCGAAGCGCTGGTCGGCGCAGACGCCTACCGCTTCCTGGCCCGTGAGCACGTGCTCGTCTCCCAGCTGACCCGAGCCCTGAAGAGCCGCCCGGAGGAGCTTCCCGAACGTGTGCAAATCCTCGTGCAGCAGCTGCGGGCCGCCGAGAAGGAAATCGATCGAGTTCGGCTGCAGGGACTGCTTCGTCAAGCCGATCAGTTCGCTCGCGAGGCCAGCGACGTGGGTGGTGTGCGGTTCGCTGAGCAGGTGGTCGACGGCGCAGGGGCGGTCGACGTCCGCAAGCTCGCGTTGGACATCCGGAGCCGGTTGGACGGAAGCCGTCCCGGCGTGGTCGCTGTGATCGGAACGGCATCGGCCAAGCCCAACGTTGTCATCGCCGTCAACGAGGCTGCCCGAGATGCGGGGTTGAGCGCTGGCGACCTGGTCAAGGTCGCGGCCGGCGTCCTCGGCGGCAACGGCGGCGGCAAGGATGATGTCGCCCAAGGCGGGGGTACAGACGCTGCCGCCGCCCCGGAGGCGTTGGCGAAGGTGCGCACAGCGATAGCTCATCACGGGACTAGCTCCTGAACAGGAGATTTACTGCGCCTACGCCTCAGCCGGTGCCCCGCGGGGTACGGCTCGGCATCGACATCGGCGAGGTGCGCGTCGGAGTCGCACGGTCCGATCCCGATGGAGTGCTGGCAACGCCCGTGGAAACGCTGTCTCGCGATTCCACGACCCTGCAGCGGATCTTCGGCTTCGTTGCGGAGTACGACGTCGTGGAGGTGTTCGTGGGACTCCCGATGTCGCTCAACGGGTCGCTTGGCCGCGCTGCCGCAGCAGCGAAAGAGTTTGCGGTGCGACTGGCGGCGCAGCTAGCCGGCCGCACGCCTCCGGTGTCGGTGCGGCTGATCGATGAACGGTTGACTACGGTGTCTGCCGAACGTGTCCTCCGCGAGCGTGGACGCCACCGAGCGCGGCGCAGAGAGGTCGTCGACCAAGCGGCGGCCGTGGTGATACTGCAGCACGCACTGGACACAGAGCGGACGACGGGGCGGCCGGCTGGCGAGGAAGTGGAACAAGTGCGGTGAGCAGTCTCAAGTTCTCCAGCGGCGACAGCGACTCCCGGCGCGGGCTCCGGCCTGGCTGTCTGATCGGAATCGTGGTGGTGCTGCTGCTCGTCGCTGGCGGCGCCTACGCCTACACCCGAGGAGTCGACCTGCTGAAGCAGGCGCTGTCCGGCCCACCCCGCCACGCCTGCCCGCAACCCACCGCGTCGTCGATCGTCATCTCGGTGCAACCTGGTGAAACGTGGACCGACCAGGCGAACACGTTGTGCAAGCAAGGAATCATCTCTGACTACTACGGCTTCATCGGCGCGGCGAACGGCGAGAAGCAGGCGCTACAGCCTGGGTCCTACCGCCTTCGTGCCGGAGTGACGGCGGTGACCGCAGTGAAGGCGCTCGCGGACCCTAACAAACGACTCTTCACCGCTGTGACGTTTCCTGAAGGTCTGCGGGCGAGTGAGATCCTGCAGACCATCGTCGATCGAACGAAGTTCTCCGACGCCGCTGTGCATGGCGCCTTCGCGAAGCTGCAGCAGACACAACTGCCGGCATACGCCCATCACAACGCCGAGGGCTATCTGTTTCCGGCAACGTACGACGTGGAGCCGGGCATGACGCCGGGAGATCTGCTCACGCAGATGGTCACGCAGTTCGAACGGCACGCGGCGTCTTCTGGCCTGCGGCAGCGTGCCAGTCAGCTCGGATACAGCCCCGAGCAGGTGGTCACCGTCGCGAGCCTCGTGCAGGCCGAGGCCCGCCGCAGCCAGGACATGCCGAAAGTGGCGACGGTCATCTACAACCGGCTGCGGGCCGGCATGCCGCTGCAGTTGGACTCGACGCTGCACTACGCGCTGGGGTCGCGGGGGACGGTGGGCACGTCCACAGCCACCCGCCACATGAACTCGCCGTACAACACCTACGTTCGGACCGGACTGCCGCCGACCCCCATCGACTCCCCGGGAGCCGAGGCGCTCACCGCTGCTCTGCACCCGGCTTCGGCCCCGTATCTCTACTTCGTCACCGTCAACCTGCGGACCGGCGCGACGCGGTTCGCCACGTCATACGCCCAACATCTGCACAACGTGGCGCTGTACAAGAAGTACTGCCGGACCTCCAGCGAGTGCTGACCTGAGGACGCGTTCCAGTTCTCACCAACGAAGTCTGGATGCGCGTTGAGTTTGGTCTGTCCACAGGGCGACTTCGGGTGCCTAAGACACGACTACGCTGACGGGGCATGGCTTCGATGGCGCTCACAACGGTCGGGAGCGCGGTCCTCACCGCCGCTCTCTGCGGCCTCGCGCCGGCGCTGATTCGGTGGCTGCCTGAACCGTCGCCCGAAGGGGCCGCGGCGCAGCAGACAACGGTCGACGCTCCCGCGCTGGCTGCGGAGGATGCGGCGACCTCCAGAGGCGGTCCTACCTATCGGGAACTCGCTGCTGCCCCGCGGCTCGGCTGGTGGCTCGCGGCTGTGGGAGCAGTCGTCGGCGCGGTCGTGGGCTGGGCGCTGCGCTCGACCGGAGCGGTGCTTGCGTGGGACTACCTGGGCGCTGTTGGTGTGGTGCTCTCCTACGTGGACGCGCGCACGCGATTGTTGCCGACCAGGATCATCGCGCCTTCATTCGCAGTACTGGTCCTGCTGTTGACCGCCGCCGCCCTCGTAGACGGTTCGACGTCGGCGCTGATCGGCGCGGGTCTGGGCTGGGTCGCTATGGGTGGCGTGTACTTCCTGCTCTGGTTCGTGTACCCGGTGGGCATCGGTTACGGCGACGTGCGGCTCGCTGGCCTGCTCGGTCTCGGGCTCGGTTATCTCGGCTGGCACGAGCTTGTAGCCGGCATCTACGCCGGCTTCGTGCTTGGCGGCTTCGGCGGTGTGGTGCTACTGCTGCTGCGCCAAGCCCGTGACAACCGATACGCGTTCGGACCGTTCATGGTGATGGGTGCGCTCGCCGCAGCCTGCTCCGGCTGGCTGCTGGACGACTGGTACGTCGTCCTATGAGCTGACGGGCATCCTTGGCGGGCGTCGGGTCGGCGGCGTCGTGCAGGCGTGAAGTGACACACTGCTGCCCATGCTGCGCTGGCTGACCGCGGGGGAGTCGCATGGTCAGTCGCTGGTCGCCACCTTGGAAGGCCTGCCTGCCAACGTACAGATCACCACCGATGACGTGCGTGCCGCGCTGGCGCGACGCCGGCTCGGTCATGGGCGTGGCGCCCGCATGAAGTTCGAGCAGGACGTCGTCACCTTGGTCGGCGGCGTACGTCATGGCCGCACGTTGGGCAGTCCCGTGGCGGTTGCGATCGCTAATACCGAGTGGCCCAAGTGGGAGCAGGTCATGGCGGCTGACCCGGTGCCCGCCGAGGTGCTGAGTGGCCTGGCCCGGGCAGCGCCCCTGACTCGCCCGAGACCCGGCCACGCCGATCTCGTCGGCATGCAGAAGTACGGTTTCGACGAAGCTCGACCCGTGCTCGAGCGGGCCAGCGCTCGAGAGACGGCGGCTCGTGTCGCACTTGGAGCGTTCGGCGCCGCGTTTCTCCGCCAGGGTCTCCAGACGCGCCTGGTCGCGCACGTCGTTTCGATCGGAGCGGTGGTTGCTCCCGCGAACGTCGTCCCGGTGTCCGACGACGTTGCGGCTTTGGATGGCGACCCCGTCCGCTGCCTCGACCCCGGGGCAAGCGCTGCCATGGTGGCGGCCATCGACGCCGCGCAGCGAAGCGGTGACACGCTCGGCGGCGTTGTCGAGGTACTCGCCTACGGGCTGCCTCCGGGACTCGGCTCACACGTGCACTGGGACCGCAGGCTTGACTCCCGGCTTGCTGGCGCAGTGATGGGCATTCAGGCGATCAAGGGCGTCGAAGTCGGAGACGGCTTCGCCTTGGCCGCCACCCCGGGATCGCGAGCTCAAGACGAGATCGAAACGGGGCCGGAGGGGCTGCGGCGAACGTCTGGGCGCTCCGGTGGCACCGAAGGCGGCATGAGCACCGGTGAACCGCTGCGGGTGCGGGCTGCGATGAAGCCGATATCCACGGTGCCGCGTGCGCTCCGGACCGTCGACGTCATGACGGGCGAGCCAGCGGTGGCTCACAACCAGCGCTCCGATGTCTGCGCTGTGCCGGCGGCAGCCGTCGTGGTCGAAGCCATGGTCGCTCTCGTGCTCGCCGACGCAGCGTTGGAGAAGTTCGGCGGCGACTCGGTGGAGGAGACGCGGCGCAACTGCGCGGGGTACCTCGACTCGCTGAGGTTCCGGTGACACTGCCGCAACTGCTAGAGCACACTGTTGGGCCACACGTGGTGCTCGTGGGTCCGCCAGGAGCCGGCAAGACCGCCGTCGGGCGTGAACTGGCCGAACGCTGGGGGGCACGCTTCATCGACACCGACGCGGTCGCCGAGGCGCGCGCGGGTAAGTCGGTGGCGGACATCTTCGTGGAGGACGGCGAGCCAGAGTTTCGGACGCTCGAGCAAGAGGCCGTCGAGCATGCCTTGCAGAGCGGTCAGACGGTGGTGTCGCTCGGCGGGGGAGCAATTCTCGCGGCGGAGACCCGCGAGCGGCTCGACGGGCAATGGGTGGTCTTCCTCGACGCCAGTTTGTCCACCACCGCGCAACGGGTGGGGCTAACGACCAACCGTCCACTGCTCCTTGGCAACGTCCGAGGCCAGCTCAAGGCCTTGCTCGACGCCCGCCGCCCGCTGTACCAGCAGGTCTCGGCGCTGACAGTTGTCACCGACGAGCTCACGATCGAGCAGGTCGCGGATGAGGTCGAGCGTTTTCTTGCTGCTGCAGGGACCGGCGAACGGTGACATCGTCGTCCTGCATCCGCGTGGCGGCAGAGTCGCCGTACGACGTGGTGGTCGGCACCGGGATCGTCCGCAAGGTCGCGGACGCTGTGCCCGCTTCGGCGCGCAGAGTTGCGGTGATCCACTCCACGGAGCAAGCCTCCGTTGCCATCGCCGTCAGGGAGCTCTTGTCCGGGCGCTTCGACCCGGTGCCGCTGGCCGTGGCAGACGGAGAAGACGCAAAGACCGCACGGGTGGCCGATGCCTGCTGGCAACATCTCGCGCAGCATGGCTTCACGCGGTCTGACGCGGTGGTGGCTGTCGGCGGAGGGGCAATCACGGACCTGGCCGGATTCGTGGCGGCGACGTTCCTGCGCGGGCTTCCCGTCGTCTGCGTGCCCACGAGTCTGCTCGGCATGGTGGACGCGGCTGTGGGTGGCAAGACCGGCATCAATCTGCCCGAGGGGAAGAATCTCGTCGGAGCCTTTCACGAGCCGACCGCGGTCCTCTGCGACCTCGACACGCTCGCCACGCTGCCGTCAGCGGAGATCGCTAGCGGGCTCGCCGAAGTCGTCAAGTGCGGCTTCATCGCAGATTCGGCGATCCTGGACCTGATTCGACGCGATCCCCGCGCCGCGACCGACGTACGGTCGTCCGCGCTGCGCGAGCTGGTCGAGCGGGCGATCAGAGTCAAGGCGGCCATAGTGAGCAGCGACCTACGCGAGGCGGGGCATCAGACCGGCACCGTCGGCAGGGAGGCGCTCAACTACGGCCACACGCTGGGCCACGCAATCGAGCAGCTGGAGTCGTACACCGTACGTCACGGAGCTGCTGTGGCAATCGGCATGGTGTACGCCGCAGAACTGGCCGGCCTGGCCGGCCGCCTGGATGCGGATACCGTGCGCAGCCACCGTGATGTGCTGGCGAGTATCGGCCTGCCAACGGGGTACACGGGCGCGACCTGGGCGCCCGTGCGCGATGCGATGCGGGTGGACAAGAAGGCTCGCGGTGACCGGCTTCGCTTCGTGATACTCGAAGCGGTGGCGCGGCCGCTCATTTACGAGGCCCCGGAGGAGAACCTGCTCGCGGAGGCGTACCGGCGCATCGGTGCGGGCTCCACTGGATAGGCTCAGCGCCGTGCGCGTGCTCGTGCTGAACGGACCCAACCTCAGCTGGCTCGGGGCGAGAGAACCAGACATCTACGGCTCAGTGTCGTACGAAGAGCTCATGAACTCGTGCATACGGTGGGGTTCTGATCTGGATCTGGACGTAGATGTTCGCCAGACAGACGACGAGGCGACGCTGATCGGCTGGCTCACCGAGGCCGCCGAGGCGGAGGAGCCGGTGCTACTCAATGCAGCTGCCTTCACCCATTACTCCTATGCCCTTCGCGATGCTTGTGCGATGTTGCGCGCGCCACTCGTGGAGGTGCACCTGTCCAATCCGGCGGCCCGGGAGAGCTTCCGCCACACCAGCGTTATCGCCGCAGTGGCCACGGGCACCATCGCCGGCTTCGGGATCGACTCCTACCGGCTCGGCCTGATGGCGCTCGCGGGCGGTGGCCGATAGGGGCACCGCCGTTGCCGGGCGTGCCGACGTCACGTGGCGACGATGCGGAAAGAAGATTGGCTGCTCACGGTCGGCTACACTCCGGGCGCGATGGCGACGACAAACGAGCTCAAGAACGGCATGGTGCTCAATCTCGACGGCCAACTGTGGTCAGTCGTCTGGTTTCAGCACCATAAGCCCGGCAAAGGCGGCGCCGTCGTGCGCACCAAGCTCAAGAACGTGCTCTCGGGGAAGGTCGTCGACAAGACGTTCAACGCCGACGTCAAGGTTGACACTGCAAACGTCGACAAGCGGTCGATGACCTACCTCTACCACGACGGTGAGTCCTACGTCTTCATGGACTCCGACACGTACGACCAGATTCACCTCTCACCCGACACGGTCGGCGATGCAAGCAACTTTCTGCTTGAGAACCAGGCAGCGATCGTCGCCATGCACGACGACACACCGCTGTACCTCGAGCTCCCCGCGTCAGTGGAGCTGCTCATCGACTACACCGAGCCCGGCCTTCAAGGCGACCGTTCCACCGGCGGCACGAAGCCAGCGCGGCTCGAGACCGGGTACGAGATCGCCGTACCGCTCTTCCTAACGCCGGGAGAAAGGGTCAAGGTGGACACCCGCGACGGAAGTTACCTGGGGCGCGTGTCGGGCTGATGGGCGCTCGCACCAAGGCTCGCAAGCGGGCCCTGGACATCATTTTCGAGTCCGAACTGCGGGGCTTGGAACTCGGCGCCACGCTCGACGCGCGGCGCATCGATCCCGACCGTCCCCTCAATGAGTACACGATCCGGCTCGTGGCAGGGGTTGCGGATCACCAGCCGGAGATCGACGCGACGATCGAGCAGTACGCAACCGCGTGGACGTTGGAGCGCATGCCGGCCGTCGATCGGAATCTGTTGCGGATCGGCGTCTACGAGCTGCGCTACGTCGACGAAGTCCCGGCCGCCGTCGCTCTCAACGAGGCTGTGACGTTGGCCAAGCAACTCTCCACCGACGAGTCGCCGAGCTTCATCAACGGGGTGCTCGCGAGCATCGCCGCGGAGCGAGCCTCCTCCTAGCCACCGCCCGTCTTGACTTGACTTGGCAGACGTACGGCGCCCTACCCCGCTGAACTGCTGACAAGTCGGGGACAGTACGGCGGTTACTCGGTTTCTGCGGCGTCCAAGTCGAGGCTGTCCCGGTCCGAGCTCTGCTTCGGGCGGAGGACGCCCCAGTTGAGCATCCGCTCCGTGATCTGGCTGGGTGCTTCGCCGTAGATCACCGCGATCGTGCGGAGGTCGTCGTGCCGGATCGAGAGCACTCGGCCGTTGTAGTCGCCACGCTGCGCCTGAATCGTCGCCGTGAATCTCAGCAGCGGCTGCGCCTCTTCGAGGTCCAGCTGCGCGAGATGCTCGAGGTCGAGCACGAGCTTGGAGGTGGACTCGGTGGCTGCGCCGAGCTGGCCGGCGCCGGGGATCAGCTCAGCCATCGGTACGCCGTAGAAGGCCGCCAACTCTGAGAGCTTCTGCACCGTGACGGCTCGGTCGCCGCGCTCGTAGGAACCGACCACCACGGCCTTCCACTTGCCGCGCGACTTCTCCTCGACCCCCTGCAGCGACAGCCCTTGCTGTTGACGGATCGCCCGTAGTCGGCGTCCCAGCACTTTGGCGTAGTGCTCTGGCATGCGGCCTCCCCTCGTGTAGGCGCGCCACATGTTACCTAATGCTGAGGTGGTGAGCCGGTTGCTGTAGCGTGACGCGACAAGACGAGATCCTTTAAGCACCGTCCAGTGAGGCGGGAAAGGAGTTCGGTTTGACGTCGGCTGCCTCACGCAGCGTCCCGGCACCGCCACCTCAGTTGCTTTCTGCAACTGCGGCCAAAGACCCCGGCAGGGTCGTTCTCGACGCTTCTGATATCACGCGGGCGCTCACTCGCATCGCCCACGAAATCCTCGAGCGCAACAAGGGTCCTCACGATCTGGTGCTGCTCGGGGTGCCGACCCGTGGTGTGCCGCTCGCAGCTAGGGTCGCCGCCACCATGACCGCGGTCGAAGGAGTCGACGTACCCGTCGGCGCGCTCGACGTGACGATGTACCGCGACGACCTGCGGCTCAAGCCGGCGCGCGCGTTGGCGCCCACTGACATCCCAGATGTGGGAGTCGAAGACGCGGTGGTCGTACTGGTCGATGACGTGCTGTTCAGTGGTCGAACAATCCGCGCCGCCCTCGACGCCCTCAACGACCTCGGTCGTGCCCGCGCGGTACAGCTTGCTGTGCTGGTCGACCGCGGCCACCGCGAGCTGCCGATCCGGCCGGACTTCGTCGGCAAGAACCTGCCGACATCGCACGCCGAGACGGTGCGAGTTCGGCTTCGCGAGTACGACGAAGTGGACTCCGTGGAGATCGCTTCTCCGGTAGTGACCGCATGAAGCGCCATCTGCTGTCGAGTGCCGACCTGAGCAAGGACGACGCCATCCAGATCCTGGACACCGCCGAGGAGTTGCGGTCGCTCGCAGATCGTCCGATCAAGAAACTTCCGACTCTGCGCGGGCGCACAGTCGTAAATCTCTTCTTCGAAGACTCCACGCGCACCCGCATCTCCTTCGAGGCGGCTGCCAAGCGGTTAAGCGCCGACGTCATCAACTTCTCGGCCAAAGGATCGAGTGTCTCCAAGGGCGAGAGCCTCAAAGACACTGCGCTCACTTTGGAGGCCATGGGAGCCGACGCCGTCGTCATCCGGCACTCAGGCTCCGGCGCACCGCACCGGCTGGCGAGCAGCGGTTGGGTGCGCTCGAGCGTGATCAACGCCGGTGACGGCACGCACGAACATCCCACTCAGGCGCTACTCGACGCGTTCACGATTCGCCGTCATCTCGGTGACCTCGACGGCAAGCGGATCACGATCGTGGGCGACGTCCTGCACAGTCGGGTCGCCCGGTCGAACGCGCTGCTCCTCAGCGCGCTGGGAGCGGAGGTCACCCTCGTCGCGCCGCCCACGCTGCTGCCGGTGGGAGTGGGAGGTTGGCCGGTGCAGACGTCGTACGACCTTGACTCCGCCATGGAGAAATCCGACGTCGTGATGATGCTGCGGGTGCAGCAGGAGCGAATGAACGCCTCGTTCTTCCCCAGCGCGCGGGAGTACAGCCGACGCTATGGGCTCGACGAGCGTCGATTCGCTCGGCTGCCCGAGCATGCGATCGTCATGCACCCCGGACCGATGAACAGAGGTATGGAGATCAGCGCCTCCGTCGCCGACTCCAAGCGGTCGGTGATCGTCGAGCAGGTGACCAATGGAGTGGCCGTGCGCATGGCCGTCCTCTATCTCATGCTCAGCGGCGCCGACGACGCGAGCGAAGTAGACGAGGGGTCATGACCGCGTACCTCATCACCGGAGCAAATCTGCTCGGCGAGCGCACCCAGGACCTGCTGCTCACCGGCGGCCGGATCGGCGACCCGGAGTCGGCGACTGGGGATGCGATGCGGATCGACGCCGACGGACTGATCGCGCTGCCTGGGCTCGTCGACCTTCACACCCACCTGCGCGAGCCGGGCCGCGAGGACGCCGAGACTGTCGAGACCGGATCGCGGGCTGCGGCACGAGGCGGCTTTACTGCCGTGCACGCCATGGCCAACACCGACCCGGTCGCCGACACCGCGGGCGTCGTGGAACAGGTGTGGCATCTCGGCCAGACGGCCGGCTACTGCGACGTCCGGCCGGTGGGTGCGGTGACCGCTGGCTTGCAGGGGCGCCAGCTCTCTGAGCTGGGCGCGATGGCCGATTCCGCCGCCCGTGTACGGGTGTTCTCCGACGACGGAGTCTGCGTCTGCGACGCGGTGCTGATGCGCCGAGCGCTGGAGTATGTCAAGGCCTTCGACGGCGTCGTAGCCCAGCACGCCCAGGAGCCTCGCTTGACCGAGAGCGCTCAGATGAACGAGGGCCTGATGTCCGGCATCTTGGGCATGCGCGGATGGCCGGCGGTGGCTGAGGAGGCGATCATCGCCCGCGACTGTCTGCTCGCCGGGCACGTCGGCTCCCGCCTTCACATCTGTCACGTGTCAACGGCCGGCTCGGTCGAGTTGATCCGCTGGGCGAAGAGCAAAGGCTGGGACATCACCGCGGAGGTCACGCCGCACCATCTGCTGCTGACGGACGACGAGGTTGCCTCCTATGACCCGATCTACAAGGTCAACCCGCCGTTGCGTACGGCCGAGGATGTCGCCGCGCTACGCCAAGGCCTCGCGGACGGCACGATCGACTGTGTCGCCACCGACCACGCCCCTCATCCGACCGAGGACAAGGAGTGTGAGTGGGCGGCCGCAGCCAGCGGCATGCTGGGTCTCGAAACGGCGCTCAGCGCGGTACAGCTGACCATGGTGGAGCCCGGTCTGCTGAGCTGGGCGCAGGTCGCGGACCGGATGTCGACGCGGCCCGCCCGTATCGGCCGAGTGGCGGGGCAGGGCAAAAGCCTCGAGGTGGGCGCGCCGGCTCATGTCGTGCTCGTCGACCCGACAGCGCGGCGCGTCGTCGACGCCGCCGACTCGGCGTCGTTATCGCGCAACACCCCCTTCTCCGGAATGGAACTGCCGGGTGCCGTGGTCGCGACGTTCCTAGCGGGACGCCCCACCGTGCTGGACGGAAAGCTGCAGTGACGCAAGCTCCGCCTCGACGCGCCGCTCCAGCCCCTCCCCACGCTCGCGGCCCGGTCCAAGTGCGCGGTGAGGTCTTCTCGGTCAAGCGCGTGGGTGACTACTTTCATCTCACCCTGGTTGCCGACGGCATCGCCGAGCGCACCCGACCCGGCAACTTCGTGGCGCTCGCCGTCGGCGGCGACACGTCCTCGCAGCTGTTGCGTCGAGCGTTCTCGATCTACCGCGTGAAGCCGGCCGGTGTGTACGGCGGCACCGTTGAGATCATCGTCGCGGTGAACGGACCCGGCACACGCTGGCTCGCGAGCCGACAGCCACACGATCCCGTCGACGTTGTCGGCCCCCTGGGCAGGCCGTTCGCACTGCCCAAGGAGGCAGTGGCCTGTGCGCTCGTCGGAGGCGGCTACGGTTCCGCTCCTCTGTTTGGGCTTGCGGAGCACCTGCGTGAACGCACCTGCACGGTGCACATGGTGCTTGGCGCCGCCACTGAGGCCCGCTTGTTCGGTGCGCTGGAAGCCAAGCGGGCGTCGTCGTCGGTCACCGTGACCACAGCCGACGGTTCCGTCGGCAGCCCGGGGGTGGTCACCGACCTTTTGCCGGGATTGCTCGAGCAGTACGGCGTGGAGGTGGTGTACGCGTGCGGGCCGATGGGCATGCTGAGGGCGGTGAGCGCGCTCGCCCGCCAGTACGGCGCCTGGTGCCAGACCGCTGTCGAGGAGTCCATGGCCTGTGGCATCGGTGTCTGTATGACGTGCGTCCTGCCGGTCGTCGGTGACGACAACGTCACCCGGATGGTGCGATCGTGTGTCGAGGGGCCGGTCTTCGCCGGAGACAAAGTCCGGTGGGAGGCTTTGGGCACGATCCCGCCCGGCACGTACGGAGCTCCTCCCGAACGGTGGCGGGCATGACCGCCCTGACGCCCGAAGACGTCGATCTCTCCACGGTGCTCGCTGATTTACATCTCGACAATCCGGTGATGACAGCAAGCGGCTGCGCGGCATCCGGCCGTGAGCTTCTCCAGTTCTTCGACATCTCCAGGCTCGGCGCGGTGGTCACCAAGTCCGTGATGCGCGAGCCGCGGTCCGGCCGTCCGACGCCACGCATGGTGGAGACGCCGTCGGGCATGCTCAACAGCATCGGCCTTCAGGGCCCAGGCGTCACGGGTTTCCTCTCCAAGGACCTGCCCTGGTTGCTGCAACAGGACGCCAAACCCATCGTGTCCATCGCCGGGTCCTCACTCGCGGAGTACGCCGAGCTTGCGCGCCGGGTTGGCAACGCTCCCGGGGTGGCCGCGCTCGAGGTCAACATCTCCTGTCCCAACATCGAGGATCGCGGCCTGGTTTTCGCATGTGACCCGTTTCAGGCGGCGCGTGCGGTCTCGGCCGCACGCCATGTGACTCCGCGCGGCGTCCCGGTCTTCGCCAAGCTGTCACCGGACGTCACCGACATCGTCGAAGTGGCGACTGCGGTCGCCGAAGCGGGCGCCGACGGCCTGGTGCTCATCAACACGCTGCTTGGCATGCACATCGACCTCGATACGCTGAGGCCGGCGCTCGGTGGCGTCACCGGTGGGCTGTCTGGCCCCGCAATCCGTCCGCTTGCCGTCCGCGCCGTGTGGCAGGTCGCGCAGGCACTACCGGGACTTCCGCTCATCGGAGTCGGCGGTATTCGCACCGGAGCCGACGCGCTGGAATTCCTGCTGGCAGGTGCCAGCGCCGTACAGGTCGGCACGGTGATTTTCGCCGACCCTAGCGCCCCGCTTCGTGTCGTCACCGAGTTGCGCGG
>JBBSHN010000039.1:0-20288 GCA_038252945.1 Propionibacteriales bacterium
CCGGCTCGGGCAGCTGGTCGATCTGATCGGCTCGATCGGCTTCACCGAGACCGACGATCACGGCAGCGACGACGTGCTCGGCCGGGTGTACGAGTACTCCTCGGCCAGTTCGCCGGTAAGGAGACCGGCAAGGACGCCGGCGCCTTCTACACACCGCGCTCGGTGGTACGGACGCTCGTCGAGATGCTCGAACCTTTCCACGGACGGGTGTACGACCCGTGCTGCGGCTCTGGCGGCATGTTCGTGCAGTCAGCCGAGTTCGTGAAGGCCCACGGCGGCAAACGCACCGACGTCGCCATCTACGGCCAGGAATTCACCGACACCACGTGGAAGCTCGCCAAGATGAACCTCGCGCTGCGCGGCATTGAGGCCGATCTTGGCGAGCGCTCTGCCGACTCGTTCGGCTCCGACTTACACCCGGACCTCCGCGCCGACTTCGTACTCGCCAACCCGCCGTTCAACGTCTCGAACTGGTGGGACGCGAAGCTGGCCGACGACCCGCGGTGGGCGTTCGGTGTGCCACCGCAGGGCAACGCCAACTTCGCCTGGGTGCAGCATTTTATCTACCACCTATCGCCGCGCGGGACGGCCGGCTTCGTGCTCGCGAACGGGTCGCTGTCATCCAAGAGCGGCGGCGAGGGCGATATCCGCCGCAAGCTCGTCGAGGCCGATTTGGTCGATTGCATCGTCGCCATGCCCGACCGGCTGTTCCTCAACACCGGCATCCCGGTCGCGCTGTGGTTCGTGTCCAAGGACCGGCACGGCAACGGCCACCGCAAGCGCGTCGGCGAGGTGCTGTTCATCGACGCGCGCAGGCTCGGCCGCATGAAGACGCGCCGGCTTCGCGTGCTCGACGACGCCGACATCGCGAAGGTCGCCGAGACCTATCACACGTGGCGAAACCACGACGGCGCGTACGAGGACGTGTCAGGGTTTTGCAAGGCGTCTCCGCGGGATGAAATCGCGTCGCACGACTTCGTGCTCACGCCCGGCCGCTACGTCGGCGCCGAGGAATCCGAAGCCGAGGACGAGCCGATCGAGGACAAGATCGAACGCCTAACGAAGGAGCTCTTCGCCGAGTTCGATCGCGGGCGCGACCTCGAGGCTCTCGTCCGAGAACGGCTGTCGGAGATCGACCATGGAAAGTGACAGCCCGGTCGTGAATGTCGCAGGTTGGCCTGTCGTCTCACTTCGTGAAGTCACGACCAAGATCGGTTCGGGTGCGACACCTCGTGGCGGAGCGGAGTCCTACCTGGCGGCGCGATCGAAGTTCGCGCTCATTCGCAGTCAGAATGTGTTCGATCGTCGCTTCGATGAGTCAGGCCTGGCGTTCATCACGGACGGCCAATCGAACGACTTGCGCGGCGTGTGGCTGCAACCTGGAGACGTTTTACTGAACATCACCGGAGATGGCGTGACGTTCGGCCGGTCGTGCCTCGTCCCAGAGCACGTTCTGCCCGCGTGCGTGAATCAGCACGTGTCGATCATTCGCGCAGATCGAGGACGGGCAGTACCCGGCTACCTTCTAGCGTTTCTCACGCATCCTGACGTGAAGCCGTACATCGCCTCATTCAACTCGGGCGGCTCTAGGCGAGCTGTTACCAAAGGCCACATCGAATCGTTTCGTCTGCCGCTTCCGCCGATGGAGATGCAGCGCAGGATCGCGGCGACCTTGGGGGCGCTGGACGACAAGATCGAGTCGAACCGGCGCGCACAAGCTTTGATCGAGCAAGTCGTGCAGGCACGTTTCCAGGCTGCCTTCTCGGTTGACGACGAGCCAGGGGGCGAAGCGATCTCTTCGATTGTCGAGGTGAACCCTCGCCGAACACTAGGTCGAGGTCAGCTCGCCACCTACGTTGGGATGTCGTCACTGCCTGAACACGCCGCGGAGGTCACGGACTGGGACGTGAAGGAGTTCGGATCGGGGCAAAAGTTCGCGAATGGCGATGTCTTAATGGCTCGAATAACGCCGTGCCTTGAGAATGGCAAGACGGCCGTGGTCGACATGCTGCCGAACGACGAGGTGGGGTGGGGATCGACGGAGTACCTCGTACTGGCGCCCCGCGGCGCCGTCTCAACGCCATGGGTCTATTGCCTGGCCCGATCCGAACCCGTGCGCGCTTACGCAATCCGCAGTATGTCGGGGACCTCGGGGCGCCAACGATTCCAGCCGGACGGGTTCGACAAGTACCGGATACCTGCTCCCGACATCGCGGTCCTCCGAGCGTTCAACGCTCAGGCGATACCCCTGTTTCAGCGCATGACATCTCTTCGAGATGAGAACCGCGCGCTCGCCCGGGTGCGCGACACGCTTCTGCCAGAGTTGTTGTCCGGAAGGATTCGCGTGCCAGAGGCGCGGGAAGCTGTCGTGGCGGCGGTCGGGTGACTGCGTTGAACGAGTCGACGGTCGAACTGGCGGCGCTGGAGTACCTGCGTCAGCTCGGGTGGTCGACTGCGTTCGGGCCAACGATCGCTCCGGACACACCAGCAGCAGAGCGTTCGTCGTACGAGCACGTCTACCTCTACAGCCGGCTCCGCCTGGCGGCCGCGCGGATCAATCCCCACCTCGGTCCGTCGCTGATCGATGAGGCGGTCAAGCGGCTGGACCGTGCTGAGTCACAGAGTGCGCTCGCCGAGAATCTGCGAGTGCACACCCTGCTAACGCAGGGCGTGCCGGTCGAACACCGTGACCGTGACGGGGCGGTCCGTACCGTCCGCGTCCGGCTGATCGACTTCGAACAGCCGAACAACAACGACTGGCTGGCGGTCAACCAGTTCACGATCGTCCATAACGGCAAGAAGCGCCGTCCCGACATCGTCGCATTCGTCAACGGCATCCCGCTGGGGCTGTTCGAGCTGAAAAACCTCGCTGACGAGCACGCCACGCTCAAGGGCGCGTGGAACCAGCTCCAGACCTACCGCAGCGACGTTCCGGCGATCTCCACGCCGAACGCGATGACAGTGATCAGCGACGGCACCAGCGCGGCTATGAGCTCGTTCTCCGGCGCATTCGAGCACTACGCACCGTGGAAGACGATCGACGGCCGCGAGGTGGTCACGAACAACCCCGCACTGGAAGTGCTGGTCAAGGGCGTCTTCGACCAGCAGCGCGTCCTGGACCTGTTGCAGAACTTCGTCCTGTTCAGCGACGAGGCGAACGGACTGGTCAAGCGAGTCGCAAAGTACCACCAGTACTGGGCCGTCAACGCCGCGGTCGAGTCCACGATCGATGCCGCCGGGCCGGACGGTGATCGCCGTGGCGGCGTCGTGTGGCACACGCAGGGGTCGGGCAAGTCGATCGAGATGCTCCTCTACGCCGCCAAGATCATGCGCGACTTGCGGATGGGCAACCCGACCCTGGTGTTCATCACCGACCGCAACGACCTGGACGACCAACTGTTCGGCGAGGTGTTCGCGCCGGCCGAGATCCTGCCCGAGAAGCCTGTGCAGGCCGAGTCCCGCAACGAGCTGCGGACGCTGCTGCGCCGCGCGTCCGGCGGCATCGTGTTCACCACACTGCAGAAGTTCGCGCCGGAAGCCAGCGGCGACGTCAACCCGGTGCTGACCGATCGGCGCAACGTCGTCGTCGTGGCCGATGAGGCGCACCGCTCACAGTACGGCTTCACGGAAGCGCTCGACGCCGAGGGCCGGCTCACCTCGGGGCTCGCCAAGCACATGCGCGACGCGCTGCCCAACGCCACCTACCTCGGGTTCACCGGCACCCCGATCGAGTCCACGGACAAGTCGACCCGCGCGGTGTTCGGCGACTACATCGACGTCTACGACCTCACTCGCGCGGTCGAAGACGGCGCGACCGTCCGGATCTACTACGAGTCCCGACTGGCCAAGGTGAGCCTCGACGAGGTGGTCGACGAGATCAGCGAGAACGCCGAGGCCGACGACGCGACCCGCGCCAAGTCGAAATGGGCGCGTCTGGAGGCGATCGTGGGCGCAAGCCAGCGCCTCGACATCGTCGCCGCCGACCTTGTCCAGCACTGGGAAGCCCGCCGCAGCGAACTGTTTGGCAAGGCAATGATCGTGGCGATGAGCCGGCGCATTGCCGTCGAGCTTTACAACCGCGTCGTCGAACTACGCCCGGACTGGCACAGCGATGACCCCAACGCGGGCCGGATCAAAGTCGTCATGACCGGCTCGGCCGCAGACCCCGCGGCATTCCAGCCGCACATCCACCCCAAGGACGTGCGCGGGAAGCTCAAACTGCGAGCGAAGGACCCGGACGATCCGTTGGAGATCGTCATCGTGCGCGACATGTGGCTCACCGGCTTTGATGCCCCGTCGATGCACACGATGTACGTTGACAAGCCGATGCAAGGTGCCGGGCTCATGCAGGCCATCGCGCGGGTCAACCGCACCTTCCGCGATAAGCCCGGTGGGCTGATCGTCGACTACATCGGCGTCGCCACCAACCTGCGTCGGGCGCTCGCCGAGTACTCACCCAGCGACCGCGATCAGGCCGGCGTGCCGATCGAGGACATGGTTGCCGCGATGCTGGAGAAGCACGACATCGTCCGCGGTCTCCTGCACGGCTGCGCCTACGACGCGTCCCCGTCCCTGCCACCGGCCGAGCGGCTGGCTCAGCACGCGACCGTCCTGGACTTCGTCATGGCCGACCCTGACCGAACGGCCCGCTTCCTCGACCAGGTGCCCGCCCTAGCCAAGGCGTTCGCGCTGTGCGGCGCGCGCGACGAGGCCGCCGCGATCCGCAACGACGTGCGCATGTTCACCGACGTCCGCGCCGCCATCCTCAAGATTCAGAACCCGGACTCCGGACGCGGCGGCAGCGGCGCCGTCGAACTCGATACCGCCATCGGCCAACTCGTCAACGAAGCCGTTTCCGCCGACGAAGTCGTCGACATCTACAAGCTCGCCGGTATCGAGACGCCCGAGCTGTCGATCCTATCCGACGAGTTCCTCGACAGCCTTGTCGGCAAGGACAAGCTGAACCTGCAGATGGGACTTCTGCGCCGGCTGATCAACGACCAGATTCGTACCGTGCAGCGCACCAACGTCGTACAGGCCCGCCGCTTCAGCGAGCAGCTCGACGAGGCGATCAACCGCTACACCAACCGCGCTCTCACCACCGCCGAGATCGTCGCCGAACTGGTCAAGATGGCCAAGGACATGAAGGCCAACAACGACCGACACAACCGGCTCGGCCTGTCCGTCGCCGAGGCCGCCTTCTACGACGCCGTCGTCCAGAACGACGCTGCGATCCTGCAAATGGGCGACGACAAGCTCAAGCAGATCTCGGTTGATCTCGTCTGGGCCGTTCAGCAGAGCGTCACCATCGACTGGTCGCTCAAGGAATCGGTGCGCGCCGCCATGCGGTCGAAGGTGCGTCGGCTGCTCGCCAAGCATGGCTACCCGCCTGACCTCGAAGAGCGCGCCGTCGAGCTGGTCCTGCAACAGGCCGAGCTCTTCGCGAGTTCAGGAGCATCGGGTTGACCTCCGGCTTCGACAACACGACAAAGCAGCTCCTCGAGCGGCTCTTCGGCATGGCGACCGGCTACGTGCTCGACTTCAGCAACTCGACCTTCGCGTCGTTCGTGGAAACGGCAGTCGGGCTCGATCCGTACGTGCGGTACGACGGCTCGAAGGCGGTCATCCTGCGGCAGATCTGGCTCCAGGAGCCACCCGCCATGGTGGCCAAGCTGAACCTCGACCTACTCGAACGCTGGCGCATCAACAAGTTGGCGAACGACGAGTCAATCACAGCCTTCGAGCAGGAGTCCTACGACAGGCTGGTCGCACTCTTTCGCTCGGCGCACTCGGACCAGCCGAGCCCCGAGACGCTGGCCTTCCTCAACAGAGACTTCGGCGACGTTGACCTGGCCGCGCTGCCGAGTGAGCTGACCTCGCAGCAGATCGTTCGATCTCGTCTCGACGAGATCGATCGATGCTTGACCGCCGAGGCGCCGCTCGCAGTGATCTTCCTCGTCGGGAGCACCCTCGAAGGGTTGCTCATGGAACTCGCGATCGCCCACGCATCGACCTACACCGCGAGTGGCTCCGCACCGAAGCACAAGGGATCAGTGAAGCCCATCGATAGCTGGACGCTGGCCGAACTGATCACCGTTTCCCGAGCGCTGAACGTGCTCAGTGAGGACGTGTCGAAGCACGCCGATCAAGTACGGAACTTCCGCAACTCCATCCACCCCCGGCAGCAGCTCCGAGAGAAGTTCGAGCCGAGGATGGAAACCGCCCGCATCGCGCACCAGGTGTTGGCTGCTGCCTTGGCCGACCTGCAACGTCTCCACGAGCGGGGATCCACGGTCGTGCTGGGCGGGTCGGCGCCACCATCGTGATCCTGCGCTGCACCACGAAGGCGCGGGCGCTGCTCGGTGTTCGCGAGCCTGGCGAGGTGGAGCCCGGCGACGCCGACTGGTACCTGAACCTGCTGTGGTTCGACCGCCGCAAGTGCCTGCTGCTCGCACATGTCGGCACCCTGTTCCCGGTCTTCGTCGCGGACGTGCGCAAGGCCGACCTGACTCCGCTCGACGCCTGGCTGGCGAACGTGGTGCGGCGCGAACTGAACGCCGAAGGCTTGCCCGGCGATGTGCTCGGCAATCTCTCCGCTCCCGTCGTAGTGGCGAAGACCGCGAGCCGGCAGATGCTGGGGTTCATGAACGAGATGGCGAGGTTCGCCGAGTACGCGATCGCCGACGCCGGTGGGCTGGCCCGGTGCGACATCGAGGAGCTCAACCGCGAGCAGCGACGGATGCTGCACAACCGCGACGGCCGCTACGCGACCCCACTCGAGCTGATCGCGGAGCGCTTGACGTAATCAAGGTCGACGGAATCGCAAGACAAACACCGGAGTCGGCGCACGTGACATGACGTTGTCCGAAGTTATCCGGATCGGCGACGGACGGGCCGGACGACGAGGAAGTGGGAGTTCGCCGCCAGCTCGTCGATCTCCCGCCGCCACAGTAAGCGGGACCCCGGGCTGCCCCGCAAATTCGCCTACTGGGCCTCGCACGGGTCTCGCATGGAGCTAGCAGTTGGGCTAGCTACGGGACTGATCATAGGTTCCGGTGCCGAGGTAACTCGCGGCAGGCATGCTCGGTCGACAAACGAACCCCCGTGCGGCAGCTTTAGTACCATGACCACGACCACCGGCGGTGGACGGGCCCCGGTAAGTCGTCGGACTCCTCCCCCGCCTCCCATAGGCAGACACGAGACGCTCATCGATCTTCTCACACAGGCGAAACGTGACTCGGTCCCGATCCGCACGACTTTCGTCCAGCAGGGCAAGGGCAAGGACACCAAGCCGGGGCCGCTCGCCTCCTTCGTGTCCAAGCACGACGAACGAGCCCTCGATGCCTACTTGTTCGCTCACGCGCTGGCCAGCGCCGAGCCCTGGAACTGCGACTACCCGTCCAGCACGTGGATTCGGGCTCTCGGCCTCGGCGACGACGCCGAGCCCGCATCGGCCCAGGCCGCCGCATCCAAGATCATGAAGCGACTCGAGGACCGCAAGCTGATCACTCGTGAGCGAGTTGGCCGCACCTCGTCTATCACGCTCTTATCCGAGGACGGCTCCGGCGACGCCTACACGCACCCGGCCACGGCGAGGCAGCAGTACCTTCAGCTCCCCCACGCCTACTGGATCGAGCGGCACTACGAGACCCTGAGCCTGCCGGCGAAGGCCATCCTGGTCGTCGCCTTGAGTCTCCGCGCCCGTTTCCCACTCCCCTACGAGCGGGGGCCAGCCTGGTACGGGCTCTCACCCGACAGCACCGAGCGAGGGCTGCGAGACCTCGAGAAGGCGGGCCTGCTCGACTACGACCAGGAGTGGATCAAGAACCACCGCTCGCCGACGGGCTGGATCGAACAACGTCTCTACTTCCTGCGGGAGCCCTACGCAGCCAAGCCCCGCAAGCGTGGCGCTGCCAAGAAGCCGGCATGGAAGAAGGCGGCCCCCAAGAAGGCGGTGGCGAAGAAGGCGGTGGCGAAGAAGGCGGTGGCGAAGAAGACGCCGACCAAGAAGCCCATGAAGTGGGCCCGGGCGGTGTCGAAATGACTCGAGCACGTTCCCCACAAGGGCCGCCCCTGTTCACGCTGCGCACCCTCGTGATCTTGGTCGTGGCAGCACTGTTCGGCATCGCCGCCGGGGTGCTCACCTACATGGGCACCAAGAAGCTGCCCGAGGCAGTGCTGGCCGGGGGCGGCGCCTTCGGTGCGTGCCTACTCGGTCTTCACCAACTCGTCGAATGACCCGCGGCGACCTCATGGTTGGCAGTTATTCCAAATCACGAGTTCAGGTCGATATTTGGAATACACTGGTCTGGTGTGGATCACGACGCTCGAAGAGAACGGCATCGCGGTACTGCCCGTCGACAGCGAGCACGTGCGGCTGACCGACGGCGACCAGTCGGCGATCTTCTTGGTCCTGACCATCCCACGCGTGGCTCGGACCCACGACATCAAACCCGCGCCCGATCGCCGGGCCTTGCTCGTGGCGCACAGCATTACCAGCGAAGCGCTCGAGCGTGCATGGACGCAGGGGTGGTCTGTCGTCACCGACGACGGCATCGGAAGGCTTCGACTCGCCAGGCGGAGAGTGGAGTTGGGCTCGACCAACACTTCGCAGGCAGCGACGCGACCCCGCGGCCGACCCGGTCGAGGCGTCTTCTCCGTCGTCCGCGCACTGTTCGGGCTGGAGAACGGAGCCCGGCAGGACGAGATCGCCGAGTTCGCTCACGTCGGTCAGGGCACGGTCTCGAAGGCGCTCAACCGGCTCGCCGAGCGGGAACTGGTGACCAGAGGCCCGGACGGCTGGGAGGTGACGGATCGTGCAGGGGCGGCCTCTTGGTGGCTCGCGCATTACCCCGGACCAGGCGGCATCGAGACTCACTGGTTCGGCGTCGACCCGATCAACGAGCAGGCATATCGCGCTTACGTGGCGCTCGGCCGGGAGCAGGCAAACCCCGTCGTCTCAGGCGACATCGCTGCCGACCTTGTGGCGCCGTGGCGGACTCCCCGGCGGGCGACTCTGTACGCGCAGCGCGGCGCCGACTTCTCCGCCATCGGCTTGACGCCCAGCGACACCTCGGCGTCGACGTTGACTCTCGTGCTGCCCGACGATCCCGGCGTGTGGCCGATCTCCAAGACTCCGGTCCTGATCGAGATGCGCGGCCACGGCGACGTCGCGAGAGCCAACGCGTTCCAAGTGCTTTACGACCTGTCGCGCAGCCCGGGCCCGGACGCTGGCGAAGCACTGCAAGCCTGGCGCACCTGGATGATCGAGTCAGGCCCTGTGCTGTGACCACCCTTCGACTCAGCGCGTCATCTCAAGCCGAGGAGGCCGGCTTCCTGGCGATGCGCGATCTCGCGGCTGTGGCCGACGGCGTAGACATCGAGTACCGACTCGTCGGCGGGCAGATGGTCCGCCTGCACGTCGCGCTCGCCGACGTACCGGAGCCGGTCGTCCGGGTCACGCAGGACGCCGACATGGGTGTCGCGGCGACGTCGGCCCGCGATCCGGCGCTGGTCCCCGGGCTCGAGGCGCTCGGCTATACCCGGCCAGGCGCGTCCAACCGATTCATCCGGACGACGGACAACGGCCTGCGTCTCGTCATCGATGTGCTCGCCCCGGCATGGGGCCGGCGCCTCGTTCCGAACCAGCCGCACGGCGACATGGTGCTCGACGAGATTCCCGGCTTGTCCTTGGCGCTCGCTCGCGCCGGCGAGCAGGTCGACCTCACCGTGACGATGCTCGACGGCACCGCCGTGTTGTTTCCGTCCGTGATTCCCGAGATCAACTCGGCGCTGTGTGTGAAGGCGCTCGCCTGGTCGAGCCGACTGGCGGCAAAGGACGCCGTCGACGTGTGGCGACTGCTGCGCGCGCACCGTCAGCGGATTCCGGAACCCGTCGAGTGGCGCGACTCCGGCGTTCAGGGCGACGCCGCAGCCATCCTCCGCGCCGACTTCGCCCGACCGGCAGGCGGCGGCGTCCGCGCCGCGACGACCGATCGCGCCGAACAAGCCGAGATCCGAGCGCTGACGCTTGCCGTCCTGCGCAGCTGACGCAGCCCAACGAGCGAGAATCGAACACCCACCGTGCATGGAGTTGATCTTCGCGGGTATACATCGGGTACACACCGGAGCTGAAAACGGCCGTTGTTGATCAACGACCACAAACGCATATAGGCCAGCAAATTCAGGGCTTGCAAACAGTTTTCAACGATCTCCGTAAACGAAAAAATTGCTCTCCGGAGGCGGTGGCGCAGGTTCGAATCCTGCCGGGGGCACCAACGCCAAGGCCCAGTTTTGCTGGGCTAAGGCGCGGTCACCGCTCGGTCAGACCTTGATCAACATGGTTCTGGTCCGCAGCTGGTCCGCAACTGTTTCACGGGCAGCAGTTGCTGCGCGGTCCAGGCCGTCGCCGACGGCGTCGAGATCGTCGTCGAAAAGGTCGGCGTAGGTGTCCAACGTCATGGCCGCCGAAGCGTGTCCGAGCATCCGCTGGACCGCCTTCACGTTCGCTCCCGCGGACACGGCGAGGCTGGCCGCAGTATTCCGCAGCTCCTGCGGCACCAGGCCCTCCATCCCGATCGACGCTGCCGCCCGGTCCAACGCGGCCCGCCGGAAGACCCGGTTGCGCAGCACCCCTCCCCCGCGCAGGCCGGCGAACAAGAGGTCGTCGCGCTGCTTGCCGCTGACGTGTACCGCGAGCTGGTCGGCCAGAAACCTCGGCAGAGGGACTGATCGGCGCTCGTGGGTCTTGGGTGTCCCCCAGACCAACCGTCCATCGACCTCGACCACGGATTCCGCGATCTCGATACGGCGTCGCAGGAAGTCGATGCTGGCGACCCTGAGCGCGGCGAGCTCTCCCCATCGCAGGCCGCAGTAGGCGAGCACGAGCACTACGAGCTGGTACTGCTCCTGGGCGGCGCGCTCGACGTGGGGTGCCCGTCCGGCATCCCTGGGCGTGCCAGCGCTCGCCGCGAGGTTGGCCACCTGCTCGTGAGTGAGGTATCTGCGTTTCTGCCGGGTGACACGGGGCAGGCTTACGCCGAGGCACGGATTGCGTACGAGGCGGCCGTCCTTCACTGCCACCGAAAGGCATCGAGAGAGCACACCTTGCACCTTGCGGACTGTGGCCGGCTGCAGACCGCGTTCGATGAGGTTGGCGATCCACGTCTGGACGTCGGAGTGGGTCACGTCGACGAGCGAGACATCGGTCCACCGGGGCAGAACGTGGGTGCTGAGGATGCCCTCCGTGCGCGATCGGGTACTGGCCTTGTTGAAGGCCTGGGCGTCGGCCCAGGTCCGCGCCCACATGCCGACCGTGATGGCGCCGAGGCCGGGGGGGATGTAGGTGCCGGTATGGACGGACGTCGTGATCGAGTCAAGCCAGAACTGAGCTTCGCGCTTCCGAGTGAAATGCTTCGCGATCTCCTTGCCGGCCGCGTTGCGGTACCACGCGCGGTAGCGGATCCCCTTGCCGTAGCGAGGCTTCTTGTAGGTGGTTCCATCCTTCGTGGCGCCTTCCCACAGGTCCGTGATGCTCTTCGAGTTACTGGCCATGTCTGTCCTCGATTGTTGATGCGAGCCAGGATTCGACGGCCGCGCCCAATGGATGCCGGTGAAGGGCCAGGGCCTGGCGGGGCGCCGCACACATCGGCGGCGCCAGGTTCGTGTTGGTGCACACCTACTCAACACCGTTGCCGTCGTTCGCGCCGTCGGTAGTAGCGGTGCTCGAGGTGTCGGCCGTGGCCGTTCCTCGAGCAAGGTGTTCTTTCGTCGCGGCAAGCAGGGTGGTGAACAACGCATCGAGCCCGTCCACCATGTCGCTCTGATCCTGGAGGAGTGCCTCGGATGCATCGGGTTCATCGCGGAGCCCGAGCGCGTGCCGGACGTGGATCAGCAGCGCGATCATCTCGGGCGGCTCGTCCATGGGGATATGCGCGTTGTCGAACTTGTGCTCGTCGTCGGGATCTTGCTCGAGTGACAGCCATGGTGGGACATGCCTGTCGAGGTGATCCAGAGCGTCGAGGTACTCCTTGACGGCTGTCTTCAGGCCGAGCCGCGCGCTCGTGACCCGGCGGCCCGCCGCCATGGCCGCCACCCTGGCCCGGTAGACGCGCGGTGGCAGCGCAAGAACTGACCAGTCCGGTACACCGAGGATCTGCCCGAGCACGACACACTCAGCGACCTTCAACGGCCGCTGGTTGTCCTCGATCTTCCACACCGTTGCCTGGGTGAAGCCGAAACCGGCGTCACTCATGTGTGTCGCCACCAGCTCCTGGCTCATCGAAGCGGCTTCCCGGAGTGCCCGAAGGTTCTCGGCCACGAAAGCGTCCAGGTCATGGGCCGAAGTCACCATGAAGGAGTAGTACTCTGTCACAGAGTTGTTTGCAACTCTTTCACGAAATACTCTCTGCAGTAGTCGCAATCAAACCTGCAAGGGAGTTCCAGTGATGGAGTCCGAGTTGATGACCTCTGCCGAAGTCGCCTCTGCGCTTCGGGCTCCCGAAGCTTCCATTCGGTACTGGAGATACCAGCACAAGGGCCCTCGGTGGTTCAAGATCGGCCGTCGGGTCTTGTACATGCGTTCTGACGTCGACTTGTACATCGAGCATGCCCGCTCGACGGCAGCAGCTCGCGCGTTGGGCTTGCCGCCCATCTCCGCCTCCACGGCGACGGCGACCGCGCTCCACAGCAGCGGCACCCCTGCGCCCGCGCGCGGTTCGGACGACACCCGCGCTGATGGACGTAGCACGTAGTGACCAGCGCCGGTTCCAACTGGAGGAAGACGAGTCTGATGCCCACCCCGTTGCCCGACCACCTTGAGCGAATCCTCGTCGGCGTCAAGCAGGCCGGCGACCAGTGGATCGCCAGCTGCCCGCTGCACGAGGACAACACCCCGTCGATGACTATCCGGGTGCTCGACCACGGCACCGTCGTGGCCAAGTGCCACGCCGGTTGCGACCAGCGCCAGCTCGCCGAGATCCTGCACCTGCACGTTGAGAAGCCGCGCCGAGAGTGGATGCCGGACGGGCTCATCCACGACCAGCTACGACTACCGCGACGAGACGGGCAAGGTGCTCTTCCAGGTGGTGCGCTCCACGCCGAAGGACTTCCGCCAGCGCACGCGATGGGCGGCGACCTGAACGCCGCCAACTTCGTCCTCAAGATCATCACGCAACGCTGCCGCATCCTCGGCTTCGACAAGCCCGAGGAGCTCACCGCCACGCCGCCGCGCACGGTGGTCATCGGCGGCACCTCCGAGGAGTACATCGCCGGCCTCAAGGCGTTGATCGACGAGAGAGACCAGAAGGCGGACCGATGAAAGCAGCAGGCGCGTACGCAGCTGAAGTACGAGCTGCTGGCGGACCGCATCCGGACCGACGTGGACTCCGCCCCGCCGCTTACGCCGGAGCAGCTGGACCGGCTTACTCATTTGATGCGCTGCACGCGCCAGTGCCAGGCGCGCAGGCCGAGGCGCGATCCCTGCCGGGTGCGTCATGATCGCTTCACGCCGCCGGCGCGGCGCGGTTGTCGTTCGGACCGATCGCAGGCGCCATTCGGGCATCCTGGCGCGCCCGGTCTGGGGAATCCACCCTTCGCTCCAAGCGCTCAACTGCCCATGGCAGTACCACCACCACATCCACGGGCGCCTAGTGCCGGTCCAGCGCCTGGATGACGTCGTTGCGGACAGTGAGGCCCGCGGGCACGTTCGTACGGGAGCCCCAGATGCCAGATACGGCCGTCGACCGTCAGCCTGCACTGCCATGCTCGGTGCAGCCGTGCGCCGAAGATCCATGGGGCCCGGGGGCGCCGTGATAGACGAGAGACGCCGCCCCGGCGTAAGGACCAGGGCGGCGCATGAGGACCGGGCAAAGTCTCTCGATATCAAGATACCGCAGCTTGTCATCGATGTCGCTATCACCGAGATCGCCCAACGATCTAAGCGGGACCTACGCCGGATCGCAGGCGGTGCGAAATGACCGAAGCACTCGACGTTGCGCGGCAGCTCATCGAATACGGCGTCCCGGTCTTCCTCGCCAAGGCCGCCAAGAACGCTGACGGCAGCTGGAACCCGTCCGGCGGCCACAACGGCACCGGCTACTGGTTGCGGAACGAATAGCAGGACACGCAGCCGGACACGGCGACGCTCGACAAGTACGGGTCCGGTATGGCCGTATGCGCCGTCATGGGCCACGGACTCGACCTACTGGACGTGGACCCCCGTTCCGGCGGCGACGAGTCCCGCAGCGGCCTACAGGGCGGGCGGATATGGCCACGCGCGTACGCCGTCGCCGCCACCCCCTCAGGCGGGACCCACGACTTAGTCGCTAGCCTTGACGTCCGATCGCGTGACCGGGTGCTCCCCGGGTTGGACATCAAAGCGGGTACGCCTGAAGGTGGCCGCGGCTTCGCGTTCATCGCCCCGACCGTGCGCGAGTCGAAGACCACCGGCGAGCTGATCGCGTATCAGTGGATCGCTGAACCGGGCCTCGACGCGCTCGCTGACGACGGTGACGACAGCGGCTGGCCGGAGCCGGCCGGGAGGTGTTCCCGTGCCGGGAGCGGAACACGTCTCGGGCGAAGTCGCCGTACACCGGCCATGGTTTCGCCCTGCTCGGCTTGTCGCCGGACGAGGCGAGCCAAGGCAGCAACAGCTCGGAGCACGCCATGGATGACGCTGCCCCGGCTGGGTGGCGCACCTAGACGGCGACAACATCACGAAAGAAGAAAGCCGCCCGGGTAGGGGCGGCTCCCGTACTGCCTTCAAGAAAAGAGTACGCCCATGCCCAAAACCGAACGCGCCGCGGACCGCACCGATGAAGCCGCGGATTGCCGACGCGGCGCGCCGACACCCCGGACCACCCCCCCTCCGTGGACTCGACCGTGGGCGACGGTGCGCGACGCCGCAGCGATGTTCGGCTGCTCCGTCCGCACGATCCGTCGGCTGGTTGTCCGAGTGCAGATCATTGGGGCGATCGTCCCGAGGCCGGTTGCTCCCATGCGCATCTTCGCCGTGCTGGTCGTGGTCCGGCCCTGGTGGCGGTTCTGGCCGTACCGCGGTGCGCGGTGATCGCGGAGGTGCGGGCCGAAGAGGATGCCGCTCGCCGTCTCCTGAGCGAGTACATGACCAAATCCGTGAACGACGACTCGGCCGTCGCGGAGGTCGAGGGTTTCGGAGATCCGCGATGGGCGGCCGCTGAACTGCTGGCCGATGCCTGGGGTCCTGCTCTGGACCGCTCGTACCAACTCGGGTACGAGAACGGCTTCCACGCCGGTATCGACCAGGCCGAGAAGGAGATGGCCGATTCCTGGCGACGTGCCGTCGGTCCCATACAGCCTGCAGGCGGCGTTCTGGGCCATGGCGATGACCGGCGACTATCACGCCGCGGAGGTGGCCCTGAAGATCATCGCACGCCGGTGCAAGGTCTTGGGTTTCGACAATGCCGACGAGATGGCCACGGCCGCCCCGCGCACCGTGGTGATCGACGGAAACACCGACCAGTACATCGCGGGGATCAAGGCGATGATCGAACAACAGGGCAGTTAACTCCCGCGCAGTGCGGGCCACGACGTCTGCAGCTGGTAGGAAGATCGAGTCCGCCACGAGGGCCGACCGCGATGGTCGGAATCCGTCGGCTGCTGTCTGCCGATGCGTGGGCGGCGTCACCCCCGGCCAGTCAGGCCCTTTACATCCACCGCGAGGTCACCGAGCATGGGGCGCAGCATCGCCCGGTCGGCGGCGCCGTGTCCGGCGGGAGCGTTGCGGTGGTCATTCGGACGGCATCGCTTGCTGTGCCCGGCTCAGCGCCGCTGGGTATCACCGTCGCCGTGCAGCCGACCTGGATCGGCGTGGTGATCACGCCGAGGCCGTACGGCTGGTCCAGGACGCGGAGTGCCTTAGGGCGGCGCTGCGCTCCGCTCACACCGAACGATCGGCAGTACCTCGCCTCGGCCGATCAGCTGATCTCGGTGAGTGACGTGACGCGACCGAGAGACTGGATGTATGGGTAGCACTGCTCTCAAGGCGGCTGAGCCGGTACGCGGGCCACGAACGAGGCGTACGAAAGGTCAGCTCGAAGTCACCGCCTACGACCGTGCCTATGACGCCCACCAGCTGCGCCTGGGCGGGGTGGACTGGCCCGAGATCGCCAGCGCACCGGTTACCTCGACGGCCGAATCGCGGCCATGTCGGTCACCGCCTGGCTGCAGAAGATCGCCGCCGAACAGGCCCCAGACCATCGGCGGGCAGCGCTGCAGCTCGAACTCGATCGCCTTGATCGCCTGCAGTCCGCGTTCTGGGCCATGGCGCTAGCCCTGGCTATTCAGGTCGACGGCGAGGTTGATCTTCACACGGTAAATTGATCTTTGCGTCGGGGTTGTCGACGCGGGCGTGGCTGTTCGCCCGGGTTCGGTTCCCGGGTTGTCCATGGCCGGTCGAGGTGCGCGGTGCTGGGGTCAGGTTCGTGGTGTTGGCAGGGCGTGCAGCCGGTGGAAGGCGGCGGCGAGGGTGTCCGCCCAGCGCCAGTTGCGGTCGATCTTGAGGCGGAGTTTGCGCCCGCCGTGCACGAGTCGGGCGGCGGTGTGCAGCAGTCGGTAGCGCAGGGTCTTCGGCTCGGCTCGGGCCAGTGTCGGGTCGTCGTGCAGCAGAATGGTCTGGGTCCAGGCGAGCAGGTCGATCGCGGTGAGCACGCACGCGAGCCAGGCTTGATTGATCGCGAACTGGCGGGACGGGAACCGGCCGAGGCCGGTGTCCTTGCCGGTGCGGATGCGGTCCTCGACTCTGGCGTGGGAGCGGTGCCGCGCGTCGAGCCAGGCGTGTTGCCCGGTGCGGGTGTCGGTGGCGAGGCAGGTGTAGCGCCAGCCGTCGCGTTCTTCGATCAGATCCAGTTGAGCGCCGGGGTGGGGTCGTTCGCGGCGCACGATGATCCGCATCCCGGCCGGGTAGTCGGCGAACAGGGTAGGCGGTAGTAGGCCGGTGAGTTCGGCGACCGCGGCGGACTCGCGCGGGTCGCCGTCGATGTCGATCGCGTCGGTCCAGGCGCGTTCGGGCAGGGCCGCGATGGCGGCGTGTTCGCGGTATGTGACGGCCCAGCCGACGGAGAATTCGCTGTGCACGCCGCTGTTACGCAGCCCGCGCAGGTGCGCGAGCAGCGCCTTGGAGGCGCCGGCACCGTCGAAGCGGAACAGGATCGGGTAGCCGTGGCGATAATCGTCGGGGATCTGCGCCGGCGCTGCATCCACGACGGTGATGTGGTCGGCGGCGGTGTTGGAGCCGGCGTTGCCCGGGCGCAGCATCCCGGCCAGGGCCTCGTTGGTGTTGTCGCAGAACGCCAGCACCGGATGGAATCCCCACGTGTGCTTGAACGTCGCGGCAGCGTGTTCCTTCTCCGAGTGCGCGATCGTGATGGTGGCGTCCTCGTCGATCACCAGCACCGGGAGGCCTTCGGCGTCGAGCAGCGGTCGGCCGGCGACCAATGACGCGGGTAGAGCCTGCCCGGCCTGTTCGCCGCGCTGCACCCACGCCACTTCTCGTGCCGCCGCCCGTGCCGCGGCGACCGCATCCAGGTCGGTGGCCTCGATCGAGTTCAGCACCCTCCAGCACGTCGAGTCCGACGCCACCGAGCCGAACACGCCGGGCTGATCGGCCAGCGTCGCGATGTCGCTGATGCACTCGCCGCCGTCGGCGATCATCACCGCGAGATCGGCCAGCACCCGGCCCGGATCATGCGCGGTCTGCGGCCTTACCCGGTCGGCGAACACCCGCGAGAGCTGCGCCGTCAGCGTCGTGCGATCGGCGAGATCGGCCAACAGCCGCGACCCGGCATGCGACACCACCCCGTTGCCGTCGGCGGATACCTGAACAGGCGGGCGAGTACGAGTAGCGTGCACGTGGAAGGTGCCTTCCTGCTAGCAGATTCGAGTCTTCGACAAACTCAGAATCCCCTACAGGCAAGGCACTTTCGATCATCTACACGCCGACACGCCACCTGATCTTGCAGAGCCCGGGCTAGAGCGAGCCGGACCCTCGCGATCCGGCAGCTATCCCGATGTCGATCGCGCGGTGCGCCCGACCTACGAAGAGGAGCAGAACGTGGGCCTCGAGTGTGCGAGAGTGACAGGCCAGACGATGCAGCGGATTCGGTGAAGGGCAGCGCCACGCTCGAGAGCGTGGACAGGCCGAAGGCATCGGAGATCAGCTGACGACCCTGTACGAACTCCTCGGGCTCACTGAGCATTCGCACCCCTGGATCGAGTGGCTGGTCCGGGATGTCCAACACCATGAAGGGGAGGGCCCCACTCAGATCCAGTTGAGCTCCGCCAGCTGACCCACCGCGCCCAGGGCTTCGCCGACCACGCCGATGGCGATCGGGACCTTTCGATCGATCACTTCCTCGGCGGTGGGCAGCAACCACGCCCCGCCGGCGGGACTGTGGCAGAGACCCGCATTGAGCAAACGTGCTTCGCGCGCCCGTAAGCGCGAGCCATCGTCCATCGTCGATCCGAACGTTGCCTTTGCCGGCCCAGAATTCAGCACTTCGGCCATACACAACTCGCGCGTCCGCGAGTTCGAGGCCGTTGCGGATCAGGTGTCCTATCAACGCTACAGCATTTCGCCGCGTGTACGCCGGTCTGGGCGGCGCGCAGAACGCGACCTGCTCCGTCGAGCCCAGCAAAGACAGGACGAACTCCGAAAGCCGCAAGTCAACGTGCCAACCTAACGGTGTGGGGCTCCCGGGATCTGCGCAGACGCTCGATGGCTCACAGATCGACGGGGCTCGCTGCGCGTCTGCCCAACCGCGCCCGCGTGGCGGGCCTGGCGCCATCCGAGCTGACCCGCTACCTGGGAATCGCCAGGCCCATGACAGGATGCCCGAGCAGAACCAGTTCCAGCATCACCGCGGTCGAGGGAGAAAGAACGAGGCGTCGACCGCGAAGCGTCGCCGCTGCATGAACTCGCGGTTCAGCAGTGCCTTCGGCACAGCGCTGACCCTGACAGCAGCACGAACAACGCCAGCACACGGATCGCGCCTGCGGAGCGGCGGCCCCCAGCTGTCGCCAGGAACGGAGCGAAGACGACCATTACCAGCGCCAGGAGCACCGCATTCCCTAGACTGAGCGTGAACACCGTCGGCGCGATCTCACGCGAGCGCCGGCGCTCGCGCACCAGCGCGAAGCCCACTCCCAGCTCGGCGAAGCTGATCGCGATGCTGAACACGGTCAGGGCGACCGTGAACACGCCGTACTCATACGGTGCGACCAACCGGGCGACCATGAGACTGACCAGGAACGTGCCGACCCGCAAGGTGGCCGCATTGAGGGCGCTCCAAAGGGCGCCGCTCCGACGTCGCGACCGATCAGTGCGGCCGGCGCGGGTCCCTCGGTCTGCGGTAGTGATAGCGGATCCGGTCCGGCAGCGGTCTCACCTGCGGACGTGGCAGTCATCGCCGGTCACATTCCGGATCGGTCCGCGAGTCCTCGTGTTCACGGCGTGGCCACACTCGACCCTGTCAACGCCTGGTCGAGATCGGCCATCAGGTCATCGATGTGCTCCAGGCCGACCGACAGCCGAATCGTCTCCGGCTCGATGCCGACCGCGCGCAGCTCGTCCGAGTTGAGCTGCCGATGCGTCGTCGACCCGGGATGACACACGAGCGACTTCGCATCGCCGAGGTTCACCAGACGCTTGAACAGGTTCGTGGAGTCGAAGAAGCGGATCGCGGCGTCGTAACCGCCCACCGGGCCGAAGGTGAGCATCGACGGCACCCGTCCCTTGAGGTAACGCTGCGCCAGCTCGTAGGACGGATGATCCGGGAAGCCCGCGTAGCTCACCCACGCCACGCGGTCGTCGTCGCGCAGGAACTCGGCCACCGCGCGCGCGTTCGCCTCGTGCCGCTCCAGCCGAAGCGGCAACGTCTCGAGTCCCTGCAGCAGCAGGAACGCATTGAACGGCGAGAGCGTCGCACCGGTGTTGCGCAACGGGATGTTGCGGGCGCGCACGGCGAAGGCTGTGTCGGGAAAGTCGCGGGCGAACACCACACCGTGGTAGGCCTTCTCCGGCGTGTTGAACATCGGGAAACGGTCTGCGTGTTCGGCCCACGAGAACCGTCCCGCGTCAATGATCGCGCCACCGAGCGTGGTTCCGTGGCCGCCGATGAACTTGGTCAACGACTCGACCACCACGTCGGCGCCGTACTCGATCGGTTTGAGCAGTACCGGCGTCGCCACGGTGTTGTCGACGATCAACGGCACGCCGGCCCTGTGCGCGACCGAGGCGAACGCCTCGACGTCAA
>JBBSHN010000040.1:0-19994 GCA_038252945.1 Propionibacteriales bacterium
CCGGTGAACCCGTGTGGCGGCTCCCGCTAAGTGAGGAGTACCAGTCGCTCGTCGACAGCCCAGTCGCCGACGCCACCAACGCCCCTGAAGGCCCCGGCGCCATCACAGCTGCGCTCTTCCTGCAGCACTTCGCCGGAAACCGGCCCTGGGCGCACCTGGACATCGCCAGCATCGGCGATTCGGCGAAGGAAGCCTTCGAGTACGCCGAAGGCCCTACCGGCTTCGGCGCCCGCCTCCTCCTTACCTGGCTGTCCTCCGCCCGGCAGTCCGCCACGCAGCAGTCCGCCACCCCGCCGACACGCCACGGAAGGCCCGACTCTGGCGGTGTGTCGGCCCGCAATTGACGTCTCGGCGGCGGACCTGGGCTCGGACGGGGGCAGCCGGCGAGCGGTAAATCCGCTGGGGGCTCCGCGCGGGACTCCTTACCCTGAAGCGATGCCGGAACTGGTGCCGCCTGGTCCGCTGTGGCGCGAGTCGTTCATCGCGGCTGTCGTGGAGATCCGAGCGGCTGGGGAGGAAGAGCACACCACAGGGTTGTCGATTCTGCCTCCGATCGGAGGCTTCGGGGGCGAAGAGGTGACGCTGGAGCAACTCCGCGACCCCGACGAGTTCGCCGCCTTCGCCGCCCGCCTGCGTGAGCTGGATGACCCAGACATCGTGCTGCCCAATGACATCGTGCCGGCCACGCACCTCTGGTGGGTGGAAGGCAAGACGTACCTCGGCAGACTGTCGATCCGGCACAGCCTCACTCGCTGGTTGCGGGAGTACGGCGGACACATCGGGTACGGCGTCCGCCCTTCCGCGCGACGTCAAGGTCACGCCACGGCCATGCTGGCCGCCTCGTTGCCGGTCGCGAAGCAGCTTGGTGTCGATCCGGCGCTCCTGACCTGTGACGACACCAATCTGGCGTCCCGCAAGGTGATCGAAGCGTGCGGCGGGCGGCTCGAGGATCAGCGCGGCCACAAGCTGCGGTTCTGGGTGCCGTCGTCGTAAAAGTGCGAGCGAGCGTTCAGGCGCGCTTTTGGGCGGCCAGCAGCCCGTCGCCGACGGGGAGCAGTATCGACACGAAGTTGTCGTCATCGGAGACCGTATGCAGGGTGTCTCGGATCGCCAGGGTCTCCGGGTCGCGCACCGACGGGTCTGCGACCTTGTCGTGCCACAGCGAGTTGTCAAAGGCAAGCACACCACCCCGGCGTAGCAGCCGGCGTGCCTGCTCGAGGTAGTGCGGGTACTCCTGCTTGTCACCGTCGGCGAAAACCAGGTCGTAGTGGCCATCGGTCAGGCGTGGCAACACCTCCAGCGCAGCTCCGGAGATCAGCCGTAGCCGCTGATGCGGGATACCCGCCTCGTCGAAAGCCAGCTTCGCCAACCGCTGGTGCTCAGCCTCGACGTCAACGCTGGTGAGCACACCGTCGGACCGCATGCCGCGGATCAACCACAGTCCCGAGACGCCACAGCCGGTGCCGATCTCGACGACGTTCCTGGCGTTCAGAACGGCTGCGAGAAAGCGAAGCGCCGATCCACCGCCCACACCGATGGGTGCAGCGGGTACGTCGGCGGCGCGGGCACGGGCGTTACGCAGCACGTCGTCTTCGCTGGCGAAGTTCTCAGCGTACGTCCATGACGCAGGCTTCATACCGGTAGCGATAAGAGCCTCCTTGGTCTGACCCGGCTGGCGCGGATATGCCGGGGGCAGCCTATCCCTTGCCGCGCGGTCCGCACATCGGGGCGGCGTAGCCGTCGGTGCGGCATGCTTGAGTTCCAGCAGTACGCCGAGGAGCACCATGTGAGCGAGCCACCGCAGCAACCCCCGCCAACCGGGCCGGGGCAGCAACCGGACTGGTCGTCGCCTCAGCGGCCGGAGCCGCCCGCGCCTGATCAGCCGCCGCCTCGGCCGGTGCCGCCACCGACGTCCAGCGGTCCGTCGCCTTACGGCGGTACGCCGAGCGGTCCCCCGGCGTACGGGAATGCATCGGATTGGTACGCAGGTCAGCAGCCCACCGTGCCGTTGTGGCCGGTTGCTTCAGGGCAGAGCCAACTGCCGCCACCCGGAGCACCTCATCGCCCAGCCGGAGCTTGGCCTCAACCGTCGCCTCCACTGTCAAGATCCACAGACCGAGGGCGTGTCCCGTGGCTGCCGATCGTGCTGTTGACTCTGGTGGTCGGGCTCGTCGGTGGTGTTCTCGGTGCGGCGTTCTTTTCGCTCGCCACCGGCGAAGCCACCAAGGGCGCCTCGCATGTCGCGCATCGGAGTTCGGTCGCGGCTCCCCGCAGTAGCGTCCCGAGGCTGAGGGCTTCAGGCAGTCCCGTGGTCGGTGTCGCGGGTCGGGTGCTGCCTAGCGTGGTGTCGATCGACGTTGTGGGCACCACCGCGCACGTCAGCGGGTCAGGCTTCGTCTACGGCTCCTCCGGCCACGTCGTCACCAACAACCACGTGGTCGAGCCGGCGGTCGCTGGCGGCACCATCACGGTCACGTTCGCCAACGGACGCAAGTCGAGGGCAACAGTCGTCGGGCGTAGCCCTTCCTACGACCTCGCCGTCTTGTCGGTCTCAACGGGCAACGTTCCACCGGCTGTACTCGGTGCCTCTGACGGCGTCCAAGTAGGACAAACGGTCGTCGCTGTCGGCTCCCCGCTGGGTCTGGACTCCACTGTCACCGAGGGCATTATCAGCGCTACCCAGCGGCCGGTTACTGCTGGAGGGAGCGGAGAGACGTCGTACATCGACGCGTTACAAACCGACGCAGCGATCAATCCAGGTAACTCCGGCGGACCGCTGGTCAACCTCGCCGCTCAAGTCATCGGCGTCAACTCGGCTCTGGCGACCGTCGGGCGCTCCAGGCAAGAAGCGGGCAGCATCGGTGTGGGGTTCGCAATTCCGATCGACCAGGTGAAGACGACGGTCGAGCAGATCCTCAAGACCGGTCATGCCGAATACCCCATCATCGGCGCCCAGGTCAGCGTCGCTGAGGGTTACGGCGGTGCCCGCGTCCAGGGAGTCACATCCGGCAGCCCCGCGGAGCGGGCCGGCATCCAGACCGGCGACGTGATCACGCAGGTCCAAGGTCACCCGGTGCACGACGGCATCGAACTCATCGTGCTGATTCGGTCGTATCGGCCGGGCCAGACCGTCACGCTGGGCGTCGAACGCGGTGGGCGCAGTAAGCCGGTGCAGATTGTGCTCGGGCACAAGGTGGGCTGAGGCGCAAGCCGCCACACGGTCCGTGCCTCAGGTCACGTCGCGTCGACGTCGTAGGGCGCACGCTCTCCGAGCTCCAACGGACGGTGGCCAGGCAAGGCAGCAGAGTCGCCCTCGAGGTCGTCGAGGAGATGTCGTTGCACGAGCGCCCGGGGAGTCAGGTCACGGAGATCGAGATCGGTGAACTCCGGACCCAGCTCGTCGGAGATCTGCGACCGCGCCGACGTCAACACTTGCCGAGCCGATCGCACGAGGCGTCCGGCTTGGCGGGCGACCTCAGGAAGCCGGTCTGGGCCGAAAACAAAGATGGCAACGATCGCCAGCACCAAAAACTCCGGCAAGCCGATGTCAAACACAAGGTCAGCCTGTCATGGCTCAGCGGCCGGCGGGCGTCAATCCGAGCTGTCGGCCCAGCAGTCCGCGACCTCTTGACGACAGTCCGTTGGCGACCTCGCGCAACGCCACGGCAGCAGGAGCGCTCGGTTGCGCCTGCACAACGGGCGTACCGAGATCGCCGGCGACGCGGAGCTCCAGGTCGAGCGGCACCTGTGCCAAGAGGGGGACGGGGTAGCCGAAGCGAGCGGTCAGTGTGTCGGCGACCGCTTGGCCACCCCCGCTGCCGAACACCTCCAGCCGGTGGGATTCCCCGCAGTGCGGACACGGAAGGTAGCTCATGTTCTCCACCACGCCGACGACTCGTTGACGCATCATCGATGCCATGGTTCCCGCCCGCTCGGCAACCTCGGCTGCGGCTGCCTGGGGGGTTGTGACGACCAGCACCTCGCAGCTGGGCAGGTGCTGTCCGACCGACATGGGCATGTCTCCGGTGCCAGGCGGCAGGTCCAACAACAGCACGTCAAGGTCGCCCCAGTAGACGTCGGTGAGCATTTGAACCAGCGCCCGATCGAGCATCGGACCGCGCCAGGCGACCACTTGGTCACGGCGGGGCTTCAGCATGCCGATGCTGATGACGCTGAGCCCGTACGCAGGCACGGGCATGATCATCTCTTCGACCTGAGTCGGACGCTCATCAGCGATTCCCAGCATGACCGGGATCGAGTGACCGTAGATGTCGGCGTCGAGAATACCGACCTTGCGCCCCGCCTCCGCCATCGCCAGCGCGAGGTTCACCGTGACCGACGACTTCCCCACGCCACCCTTGCCGGATGCGATCGCCAGCACCCACGTCAGGGAGTCCGGACGTGCGAATGGAATCTCCTTGCTGGGCTTGCCTCCGCGCAGGGACGACTGCAGTTCCTGCCGCTGCTCTGCGCTCATGACCCCGAGCGTGACCGTGACGGACGACACTCCCGGTACGGCGCTCACCGCGGCCTTCACGTCGCGAGTCAGCGTCTCCTTCATCGGGCAGCCAGCCACCGTCAGCAGCACTGTTACGCCGACTTCTCCGTCGGGCGAGACGTCCAGGTCGGCGACCATGCCAAGCTCTGTGATCGGCTTGTGGATCTCCGGGTCCTGGACCGTGGCCAGGGCAGCCGTGACAGGGGAGAGCAGAGCGCTTGTCATACCGCCAGGTTACGTCGTGGCCGTGTCATCGACAGACTCAACGGGGTCTTGACCGGAGCCGGCGCGCTCGTCAAGATCGGCCAGCAGCGCTCGAAGCTCTGAGCGCAGGTAGTCGCGGGTCGCCACCTCGCCCACCGCCATCCGCAGCGATGCGACCTCGCGGGCCAGGAACTGCATGTCGGCATGTGCGCGCGCGTTTGCCTCCCGGTCCTGCTCGGTGATCACGCGGTCGCGAGCCTCCTGCCGGTTCTGCGCGAGCAGGATCAGCGGAGCGGCGTACGACGCCTGCGTCGAGAAGAAAAGGTTGAGCAGAATGAACGGGTAGGGGTCCCAGCGCAGTTCGAATAACCCCACGACGTTGAACGCCACCCACAAGATGAGGAAGACGGTCATGTAGGCGAGAAACCGTGCGGTGCCCATGGCCCGCGCGAATCCCTCAGCAAAACGGCCGAATCGCTCCGGGTCGTACGCCGGCCGCGGCACGAACTGTCGCGTCGTGTCGCGGGGCACGTCGAGGCGGACGGTGCGAGTGCGGTGTCGAAAACCGACGTCTCGCCGGTCGTCGTCCTTTACGTCCTCACGCACCACCGGACACGCTCCGGCGAGACGCCAGCAAAGGCCCGACTTCGGCGGCGTGTCGGCCCGAAATTGACGTGTCGGCGAGAGGTGGCGGTGGCTCTCCGACGGGTCGCTCTCGCCAGTTCTCCGGCAGCAGATGGTCCAGTACGTCGTCAACCGTGACAACACCCAGCAGCTGGCCGTTGTCGTCGACCACTGGGCTTGCCACCAGGTTGTACTGGGCAAGCAACCGAGCGACCTCCTCCAGCGGAGTGTCGACCCGCAGCGCTTCGAGGTCGTTGTCAATGACGGCTGAGACCAAGCCTGATGGAGGCTCCCGCAGCAGCCGTTGGAAGTGGCCAACACCGAGGAACCGACCGGTCGGAACCTCGAGGGGAGGGCGGCATACGTACACCATGCCGGCGAGCGATGGTGACAACGCAGCATTCCGGATGCGAGCAAGAGCCTCCGCGACCGTCGCGTCGGGCGGCAGAATGACCGGATCTGTGGTCATCAGGCCACCGGCCGTGCGCTCCTCATACGACAGCAACCGGCGTACGTCGGCCGCCTCTCCGGGGTCCATGAGCCGCAGCAGCCGCTCAGCCGTTTCCGCCGGGAGCTCGGCGATCAGGTCCGCGGCGTCGTCGGGGGACATCTCCTCAAGCACGTCAGCCGCACGTTGAGACTCCAGGTTGCCGAGAATCTGCACCTGGTCGTCTTCTGGCAACTCCTCCAGAACGTCGGCCAGCCGCTCGTCGTCAAGAGCGGCCGCAATCTCGGCTCGCCGCTTCGAAGACAGGTCGTGAATGACGTTGGCGAGATCAGCAGGTCGCAGTGTGTCCAGCGCCGCGAGTAGATGAGTGGCTCCTTGGGGGACGTGAGTCTCGGCGAGTCCCGAGATTGCGCTCCACTCCACCACTCGCCGCTGGCCCTTGCGGCCGAAGCGCTTGGCACCGAGCAACACCGCCACCCGCGACAGCATCCACTCGCGGGTGCGCCACTGCTCCATCGCGATGTCGTAGACGACCGCGACTTCTTCGGTCTCCTTTACGGTGACGGTGCGGTCGAGCAGCTCACCGAGGACCAATGTCTCGGTGCTGCGCTGCTGGAAGCGCCGCATGTTGACAAGGCCGGTCGTGATGACCTGACCCGAGTCGACACTCGTCACCCGGGTCATCGGGACGAAGATGCGCCGTCGACCGAGCACCTCAACGACAAGGCCGAGCACCCGTGGCGGCTTCGAATCGAGGCGCAACGCCACCACGACGTCGCGTACCTTCCCCACCTGGTCGCCATTCGGGTCATAGACGAGGAGGCCAGCGAGTCGGGCGATGTAGACGCGGGTCGGCGCGGCACTCACGCCCCTGAGGCTACCGGTGACGAGCCCGATCTAGGCTGCAGCGATGCAGCTCAGCTACGACATAGTCGACGTGTTCACCGACCGGGCGTACGCCGGTAATCCGCTTGCCGTCGTGTACGGCGCCGAAGAACTGCCCGCTGTTCAGCTGCACGCGATGGCGCGCGAGTTCAATCTCTCGGAGACGACTTTTCCTGCAGCCCCGACCGAAAATGATCGCGCCTCAGGTATCGACTACCGCGTTCGCATCTTCACCCCCGGCGGAGAGATTCCGTTCGCCGGTCACCCAACTCTGGGTACGGCGTGGGCGCTGCGCCAGCGAGGTCTGCTCCAGCCAGGCCGGCGGGTGCAGTCATGCCCAGCCGGACTCGTGCCCGTTGATGTGGCGCCCGGCTCCGCTGACGCGTTGGAGCTGCAGGCGGCACCTCGCGATCTGAGCGGCCCACTGACAAAATCCGCAGTCACAGCGCTCGTGGGATCGCTCGGTCTAGGCGCGGACGACGTCGTGGGAGCTGTGCACGCAGCGGGATGTGGTATTAGCTTCGTCCATGTACCAGTGCGGGCGGACGCGGTGGCACGCGCTCGACCAGGCGGTGTGCCGCTCAGTCAGCTGCCGGTGCGCGACCTGGGGCTGAGCGACCCACTCGACGGTGTCAACGTCTTCGCTGTGGAAGAGGACTGTCAGCGCGAAGGACCGCTGCAGGTGCACTCGCGGGTGTTCGTACCAGGTCTGTCCGTGCCCGAGGACCCGGCGACCGGGTCGGCGGCGGTGGGCCTTGGCGTCGCTCTTGCGGCGCTCGGCATTGCAAGCTACGAGGGGCAGACCTCGTACCGAATCGGCCAGGGCATCGAGATGGGCCGGCCGTCGGTGTTGCATGGCCGGGTCGAGACCCGCGGCGGCGAAGCGGTGCAGTGCTGGGTGGCGGGGCAGGTGGTTCCGGTCGCTACCGGCACTCTTACGGCGCCCGAACCCTGACCGGCTGCACTTGCACAGAACGGTCCGTTCGCTCGGCGAGAGGTCATTCGGGGGCCGACACGCCGACGATGTAGGGCCCTGCGTGGCGTGTCGGCGGAAAGGAAGCGGGCGGAAGGGACGGTTCGGTGCCTCAGCGGGAATTGCGAAACGGCACGGCCATCACCGTGCTGCTGTTCGCGGCCGGCGTGGTCGGGGTGTCTCTGTCTGGACCGTTGATCGCGGCGGCAGCCGGCGTACCGGCGTTGGCCATGTCGTTGTGGCGCAGCGCGCTCGGGGCAGCCGCCATGCTGCCTCGCGGCATGACGTCTTCCCGTTCCGAGTTGCTTCAGCTTCCGCGTCGAGACGTCGCCTGGACCTGTTTCGCGGGTTTGTTGCTCGCTTGCCACTTTGCGACGTGGATCGAGTCGCTCAAGTTCACCTCGGTGGCCTCATCCACAGCGCTGGTCTGCCTGCAGGTTGCCTGGGTGATGCTCATCGCTCGGGCGTTCGGCGAGCGTGCCGGACTCGGCGTCTGGTTCGGGCTCGCCCTTGCGTTCGGTGGCGTTCTGGTGGTGTCCGGCGTCGATCTCTCCATCTCGACTGAAGCGCTGGCAGGCGACGGGTTGGCCCTGGTCGGTGGGATGTTCGCGGCCGGGTACGTCACCGTCGGAGGCCACGTCCGGGAGCGGGCGAGCACTACGGCGTACGCCCTGCTGTGCTACGCCACAAGTGCCGTTGTGTTGTTGGCAGCCAGCCTGCTCGCCGGAGTACAGATCGTCGGATTCACCGCCAAGGACTGGCTACTAATCGTCGCGGTCACGGGAGCGTCCCAGCTGCTGGGCCACTCAGTGTTCAACTATCTGCTCGCCACGGTCAGTCCGACGGTCGTGTCGCTCACCATTCTTTTGGAGGTGCCGGGAGCCGCGCTGTTGGCCGGCGTACTGCTCGGCCAGGCTCCACCGCTCACCGTGTACGCCGGACTGGGGCTCATTCTGGCCGGCCTCGCCCTCGTCGTACGAGCCCGGGCTGGTGCTCGGACAGTGAGCGAGGCGCCGATCGACTAGCGGCACTAAGGTACGGCGAAGTGCTGCCATACAGTTAAGGTCGTCGTCATGCCTGAGGGGATGCGCTCGCGACGTTCCTGCCTGGCGGTTCCGGGATCCAACAGTCGGTTTTTGGAGAAGGCCAAGCAGCTCGACGCTGACCAGGTGTTCCTCGACCTGGAGGATTCCGTTGCCCCGATCGCCAAGGAAGATGCTCGTCAGACAGTTGTCGACGCGCTCAACTCGGCCGGCTGGGGAGAGAAGGTCCGCGTCGTGCGGGTCAACGATTGGACCACCAAGTGGACCTACCGCGACGTCGTCGAAGTCGTCGAAGGAGCCGGCGCCAATCTCGACTGCATCATGTTGCCGAAGGTGCAGACCCCAGAGCAGGTGGTCGCCTTGGACCTGCTGCTGACCCAGATCGAGAAGACCACCGGCCTAGAGCTCGGTCGGGTGGGCATCGAGGCCCAGATCGAGAACGCCCAAGGCCTTATCCACGTCGACGAGATCGCGACCGCCAGCCCTCGCGTGGAGACGATCATCTTCGGTCCGGCCGACTTCATGGCCTCGATCAACATGAAGTCGTTGGTGGTCGGCGAACAGCCGCCCGGGTACGACGTCGGTGACGCCTACCACTACATCCTGATGCGGCTGCTCATGGCGGCGAGAGCGGCGGATGTACAGGTCATCGACGGGCCCTATCTGCAGATCCGGGACGTCGACGGCTTCCGACGAGTGGCAACCCGGAGTGCGGCACTTGGGTACGACGGCAAGTGGGTGCTGCACCCGGACCAGATCACGGCGGCCAACGAGGTCTACTCCCCACGCCAAAATGACTATGACCACGCAGAGAACATCCTCGACGCGTACGACTACTACACCTCTGCCGCAGGCGGCGGAAAAGGTGCGGTCATGCTCGGGGACGAGATGATCGATGAGGCATCGCGAAAGATGGCGCTCGTCGTCGCCGCCAAGGGTCGCTCGGCGGGACTTGCGCGGACCGACGTCTGGCAGCCGCCGGCCGACTGAGTAGTAGAAGGGCACGGATCGCTGTGGGACGGCTATGTGAGACCGAGGGTCTAAGCGACGTCCAGACCGAGATCCTCAAGACGGTGCGGGACTTCGTCGACGCGGAGATCCTTCCGGTCGCAACGGCGCTGGAGCACGCCGACGAATATCCGACCGAAATCGTCGAGGGGATGAAGGAGCTAGGGCTGTTCGGGCTCACGATCCCGGAGGAGTACGGCGGTCTCGGGGAGTCGATGCTCATCTACGCGCTGGTGGTGGAAGAGATATCACGCGGCTGGATGAGCATCTCCGGCATCGTGAACACCCACTTCATGGTGGCCCACATGATCATGCAGCACGGCACAGAAGAGCAGAGGCAGCACTTTCTCCCTCGGATGGCCGCCGGTGAAGTTCGGGGTGCCTTCTCGATGTCCGAGCCTGGCTGTGGCTCCGACGTGTCCGCAATCAAGACGAAGGCGGTCAAGAAGGACGAGTCGGCGTACGTCGTCAACGGGCAGAAGATGTGGCTCACCAACGGCGCATCGTCGACGCTGGTGGCTGTGTTGGTAAAGACAGACACCGGAGCGGAGTCGGTGTATCGCAACATGTCAACCGTCCTCCTCGAGAAGCCCGCCGGGTTCGGCGAAGTGCTGCCCGGCCTCACGGTGCCGGGCAAGATCGACAAGATGGGCTACAAGGGGGTAGACACCACTGAGCTGGTTCTCGACAACGTCGAGGTGAGCGCCGACTGCATCCTCGGCGGTGAGCCGGGACGTGGGTTCTACCAGATGATGGACGGCGTCGAGGTGGGCCGGGTCAACGTGGCTGCGCGCGGGTGCGGCGTCGCGTTGCGGGCGTTCGAGCTGGGTGTCCAGTACTCGCAGCAGCGGGAGACGTTCGGCAAGAAGATCGCTGAGCACCAGGCAGTGTTGTTTCGGTTGGCCGAGATGGGCACCAAGATCGAGGCCGCGCACCAGATGATGGTCAAGGCCGCACGCACCAAGGACGCTGGTCAACGCAATGACCTCGAAGCTGGCATGGCGAAATACCTGGCGTCGGAGTACTGCGCGGAGGTGGTCGAGGACTCTTTCCGTATCCACGGCGGATACGGCTTCTCCAAGGAGTACGAGATCGAGCGGCTCTACCGAGAGGCTCCGATGCTGCTCATCGGTGAAGGCACCGCTGACATCCAGCGCATGATCATCGGCCGCCGCCTGCTCGAGGACTACAAACTGCGTTGAGGGGTATCCGAACCGGTGGCGGAACCGACCACCGGATCCCAGTGAGGAGAAAGGCATGCCGACACCACTACCCGAACTGCCCCGTGGTCTGCCGATCGGCACGTATCCGACGTACGAGCGGGCCCAAGAGGCGGTCGACTACTTGTCGGACAATCTCTTCCCGGTTGAGAACGTCACGATCGTCGGAACTGATCTACGTCTGGTCGAGCGGGTCACCGGTCGACTCACCCGCAGTCGGGTGATGGGCGCCGGCGCTGCCAGCGGCGCGCTGTGGGGTTTGTTCATCGGCACATTTGTGATGCTTTTCGGAACGGGCGTCTCGCTGCTCGTTCCGCTCATCGCCGCTTTGATCGGTGCGGGGTTCGGTGCCCTGTCAGGGCTGCTGGCCTACGCGGCGACTGGCGGTAAGCGGGACTTCACCTCCAGTACGGCGGTCGTGGCGACGTCGTACGAGCTCGTATGCACCCCTTCTGCGGCCGAGGATGCACGTAACCAGCTCGGCCGGCTGGCGCTTCGCGACGGCTAGGGTTACGCCCGTGCAGTTCGGGCGCAGCTACGAGGAGTTCGAGGTAGGGGCGACGTACAAGCATTGGCCCGGCAAGACTGTGACTGAGTATGACGACCACCTGTTCTGTCTGCTGACCATGAACCACCATCCGCTTCATCTGGACGCGAACTACGCAGAGAAGACCACGCAGTTCGGCAGAAACGTCGTGGTGGGCAACTACGTCTACTCCTTGCTGCTCGGCATGAGTGTGCCCGACGTCTCCGGCAAGGCGATCGCGAACCTCGAGGTCGAGTCGCTGCGCCATGTGGCGCCGACATTCCACGGCGACACGATCTACGGAGAGACCACCGTGCTCGACAAGTGGGAGAGCACCTCCAAGGACGACAGAGGCGTCGTCTACGTCGAGACCACGGGCTACAACCAGTCCGGCACTGTGGTGTGCACCTTTCGTCGGAAGGTGATGGTGCCGAAGCAGAACTACCTGCAGGCCCGCGGAGGTGAACAGCCGGCTCGGCCGGCCCCTACACCGGAGGGCTGACGGGCGAGGCGACGCCTCCGTGCCCGTTGAGGTCGGAGGCCGGAGCGGCGCGTTGCTCCCGGCCGCCGACAACCGACGCTTTACACCGCTTGTCCGGCGCTGCCAGCATGACCGCATGCCGACGCCTGATGCCGGAAAGAGCAGGGAGCCGGGGGTCGCAGCCGTTCCGGCCGCGGGCTCCGTCGCCGAGCCTGACCTCGACGCCCGCAGTACGTCACTGCAGCCGCGAGAAACCACTGCGGAGGTTCCGCTGACGGCTCGGCCGGAGCGACCGTCTTTCGTGCCGACGCAGGCCGCCGAGGAGCCGGCGCGCACGGGGCTGCGGGGGTTGTTGTCGCGAACCGGCATCCGTGCCAAGCCTTCTCGCAGCGAGCAGGCCGCTCGCGACGACATCCGCCTGGTCAGCCAGCACTGGTCAGGTCCACGGACTATAGCCGTCGCCAATCCCAAGGGCAGCGCCAACAAGACACCCACCACGTTGTGCCTTGCTGGAGTGTTCGGACGGTACGGCGGAGGTGGAGTGCTCGCCTGGGACAACAACGAGACCCGCGGCACGGCAGCCTGGCGATCGACCTCTGGACCGCACGACGCAACGGTGCTCGATCTACTGCGGCGCACAGGTGACCTGATGGCTGCGAGCGCACAGGTAGCAGAGCTGGCCCGGCACGTTCACCACCAGACTGAAGACAAGTACGACGTCTTGTGGTCAGACCAGTCGACCCGCGGAGAGCACGAGATGAACGGCGACGAGGTCGATGCTGTACACGAAGTCGCCAGCAAGTACTACCGGCTCGTGTTGATGGACTCCGGTAACTCTGAGCGCGCGGGCAACTGGCGAGCGATGATCCGCCACGCGCACGCCTTGGTGGTGCCGGCCACCAACGTCGAGGACACGGCCGAAGCGGGAGCCCGGATGCTCGAAGCGTTGGCACAGCGCGACGAGCACTCCGCCGATCTGGCCCGCAACGCAGTGGCGGTGATCTCGCAACGTACGCCGGGCAACGACGCAAGTCTCAAGCGCATCGTCGACGGCTTCACGCCGCTCGTTCGCACAGTCGTCACCATCCCTCACGACCCTGCTCTCTACAGCGGCGTCATCCGGTACGACGCCCTGCGGCCCGGGACTCAGCGTGCCTGGCTGTCGGCCGCCGCAGCCGTGGCGGATGCTTTGTGAGCGCCGCCTCCTCACCGGCGGCTGACCTCGAGGTGTGGCTCGTCCGGCACGGAGCAACCGAGTGGAGCGGGTCGGGCCAGCACACGGGTGTTTCGGACCTCCCGCTCACGCCGGCCGGTGAACAAGCCGCGCAGGCTCTGCGACCGGTGCTCGCCCGCACCGGCTTCGCACAGGTGTTCACCAGCCCCCTTCAGCGAGCCTGTCGCACCGCTGAGCTGGCCGGGATCACGGCGGCCGAGATCGACCCCGACCTCATCGAGTGGGACTACGGAGAGTACGAGGGGAAGACCCGCAAGCAAGTGCGAGAGAAGGACCCGGACTGGACTGTGTGGAAGGACGGCGCTCCCGGCGGGGAATCCCCTCAGCAGGTGAGCGACCGCGTTGACCGGCTGATCAAGAAGTACCGGCAGCTACGCGGGCGGCTGCTCCTTGTTTCGCACGGTCACATCCTGCGGGCCCTCGGCGCAAGATGGGTCGACGAGCCGGTTGCTCTGGGAGAGAAGCTCCCGCTCGACACCGCGGCGGTGTGCGTGTTGGGCTTCGACCGGGGTAAGCCCGTGCTGCTTCGCTGGAACTGTCGCATCACCTGATACGCGGCCACACGTTCCATTTGTCCAGCGTGGCGACCAGCCCTGACGAGCAGTCCATCCGGGTGAGCTGCGGGCGGCTCACCCACGCCACCTCCGCTGCGTCGTCACCGGCGACCGGCTCACCTGACTCATCGATCAACGTCGCCAGATAGTCGGTGACGTCGTAGACGTCGCTGTTCGTCGCAGGGATCTTCACGCGGCCCATCACCTCTTGCGCCCGCACCCGGAGGCCGGTCTCTTCGGCCACCTCGCGCTCGGCAGCTGCTGGCAGGCTTTCGCCGGACTCCACCCGACCACCGGGGATGGACCAGCGTCCAGCCGCCGGGGGATTCCTCCGCCGCACGACGAGAAGGCGCCCTTCGGCGTCGAAGACGACGGCTCCCACACACACGATTCGCACGACCCGACGCTAGCCACTGAGGCGAAACGGAAACGGCTGTCCGATCACCGCGTGCGGCGGCCAATGCGTCAGTGGTCGGCCCTAAGGTAACTTCGTGCGGATCGACTTGCACTGTCACTCCACCGCCTCCGACGGCACGCAGTCACCGGCCACCGTCATGGAGGAGGCAGTGGCGGCAGACCTCGATGTGGTGGCCTTGACCGACCATGACTCGGCGTCGCGGTGGGCGGAGGCTGCCAGCGCGGCGGAACGCCTTGGCGTTGGGCTGGTTCCCGGCATGGAGATCTCGACCAAGCACGACGGTGCAGGTGTGCACCTGCTTGCCTACCTGCTCGACCCCGACTTCCCCCCGCTCGTCGATGAACTGAACAAAATCCTGGCGGGGCGAGAGGGCCGGCTCACGTCGATGATCACGCAGCTTCGAGCTGTCGGCCTGGACATCACCGAGGCAGAGGTCCTCGAGCGCGTTGGCGCATCGCCGGCGATCGGCAGACCGCATATCGCTGACGTCCTCGTCGACAAAGGAGTGGTGGGCGATCGGACGGAGGCGTTCGACACCTGGCTCAATCCCGGCCGACCCGGGTATGTCGTCCGCTACGCCACACCGACTGCGCGCATGATCGAGCTGGTCAAAGCTGCCGGCGGTGCTGCCGTGGTGGCGCATCCGTGGGGGCGTGGCAGTCGCCGGGTCATCAACGCTGAGACGCTTTACGAGTACGCGCAGGCGGGACTCGTCGGTCTCGAGGTGCACCACCAAGACCACAGCCCGAGCGACCGAGAGGCGCTCGGTCGGCTGGCCGCGGCGGCTGATCTCGTGGTGACCGGCGCAAGCGACTACCACGGCGACGGCAAGGTCAACCACGACCTGGGCTGCAACCTCACCACTCCGGAGGAGTTCGCACGGCTCTTGTCGATCGCCGCTGATCACGCAAGGGCAGCCGCTCGAGACGTACCGGCGGTCGTCGGTCGGTGAGCGCTGTTGTCAACTTCACTTTGCTCAGCCAGGTCTTCATCACGTTGTTCGTCATCATGGACCCTCCTGGGGCGATTCCCATGTTTTTGTCTCTTACCCGACACCTGCCGGCCGAGCTGCGAAAGCGCGCTGCGATGCAGTCGTCGTTCGTCGCTTTCGGGGTGATCGTTGTGTTTGCCTTGTTCGGCCGACAGATTCTGAACTACCTCAACATCTCGCTGGCCGCCCTGCAGTGCGCCGGGGGCTTGCTGCTGCTTCTGGTCTCCCTCGAGCTGTTGACCGGCAAGGAAGACGACCCCGAGAGCAACGAGAACGTCAACGTGGCGCTGGTGCCGCTCGGCACACCTCTGCTCGCCGGCCCGGGCGCCATCGTCGCCACCATGGTGTTCGCGGGCCGAGTCGATGCAGTGCCCGATGTCGTCGCGGTGGCGATGGGTGTTGTGCTCGTCCATCTGGCGTTGTGGCTGACCTTGTGGTTTTCGCCGGCGATTCTGCGGGTCATTCGCGAGAGCGGCATCACCTTGGTCACGCGCATCGCTGGATTGCTGCTGGCGGCGATCGCGGTGCAGCTTGTGGCCGATGCAGTGCAGGCCTTCGTCACCAGCGCCAGCTGACCATCCCTCTCAGCCCATCCACAGTCGTACCAGGGCGTCGCGAGTCGCCTCCGGTGCTCCCCGGGCGGGGGAGTGCGCGGCTCGCTCGATCACGACGACGCGGGTGCCCAGCGCCTCGGCGAGCTTCTCCTGCACGGCGTGCGGCCACGCGTCGTCGAACTCCCCGCGTACGACGAACAACGGGACGCCCAGCGCTGCGAGTTTGGCGGTCAGGTCGGGCGCCTCGGCCACGTGACGGGCGATCGCGGCGAGCGAGCCGGGGGAGTTCGCAAGGAAGCGGTGGTGCAGCCAGCGCTCGACGTCGGGCGGAGGAAGCGGCATGCCCTGTTTCCGCTCGCGCTCGATTGTTCGCCGGTAGGCGCTCTCGAGTCCTTCCGACTCGAGCACGGCGACGGCATCGAGCAGTTCGGCCCGTGCGCTGCCACCAAGCCCGCCAGGTCCGGAGCAGAGCAACGTCACGCTGGCCCAGGCGTCAGGAGACGCGACCGCCGCCGCGGCACTTACCAAGCCCCCAAAGGAGTGGCCGACGAGATGGACCTGCTCCGATGAACCAAAGAGACCACCAGCCACTGCCACCGCGTCGCTGGCGAAGCCGGTCAGAGAGAAGTCGTCGTCGGGCGCCGCCGCCGACTCGAATTGGCCGCGCTGGTCGTAGCTGGCGCAGACCCATCCGGCGTCGGCGAGGTTCGGCAGAAGTGGCGCGAAGTCCTCCTTGGAGCCGGTGAAGCCCGGAACGAGCAGGACACTCCCCCGGGGCAGCGAGGAGTCCTGCGTCCGGCGGATGAGTACCGCGAAGTTTCCGCGGACTGTCGGGAGGACGGAGGAGACGACGCCGTCAGCCAGGGCGAACTGCCGCAACGCGGGTTCGCTTCTGGCCTCGGGCACCGCGTCAGCATGACCCTCACCCGGGTGGGGATTCAAGCTGACGAAGTTGGTTTGTCTGCGGCGGCTCATTCAGCTCGCAGCGAAAGCTTGAGCACGCAGGCACGCTGGCCAGCCGGAATGGACCGGGAACGGAGTTGACCTCCTTAGACTGAGCCCCAATGCCGCCAAGAGAGACAGATGGGGTTGGTGTGACAAATCCGAAGCGCTTGTCGGCCCTGGCGGGAGCCGTGCTTGTCACGCTGCTTACCTGCGCGGGGGCGCTTGGCGTGGGGCCGGGGGCTGCGCTTAGGCAGACGTCGGGGCCCTCGACGGCCCCAACTCCTGCACGGTCCGCGGGAGGCACCACATCGGCTCCGACGCCCAGCGGTTCCCGAGGTGGCAATTGGCTCACCATCGAGAAGAAGCCGGCCACCACGCCGACCGCCACAACGCAGACCACGACGGCGACGGCACCGACCGAGAGTCCGACGACGGGTCAAAGCAGCATCGACGCGAACACACCCGCGCTGCCGCCGAACTCCGGCAGCGGTCGACGGGTTGTCTACGACATCAGCGCGCAACGGGTCTGGCTTGTCGGGGGCAACGGCACCGTGCAGCGCAGCTATCTAGTCTCCGGGGGCACGGACAAGCAGCTATTGCACGCTGGGCGGTACAGCGTCTACTCGATGTCGCGGCACGCGTCGAGCAACGACGGAAAGGAGACCATGAACTACATGGTGGCGTTCGAGCATGGAGGCCGTTATGCCGTCGGATTCCACGACATTCCGGCGCGACCTAGCGGCACTCTGGTCGAATCACAAAGAGAGCTGGGGACTTTTCAGTCGGCCAGCGGCATCAGCCAGTGGATCACCGACGCCAAGGCGTTGTGGGAGTTCGCGAAGGTCGGCATGTCCGTGGTGGTCACAACCTGACGCGCGTCAGCTTTCCGGCGATCGAGTGGGCTGACCGCGGCGCGTTCGCTGCCTGCTCCGTGAACGCCGTCGGCGAGCTGAGTCAGACGTATCGGAAGACGGAGCGGGCTGGGGGTCGGGCCGTCCGCCCGCGGTGGGCTGAGCGCTGACGGTTCTTCGGCGGCTGCGGCTTCTTCGTGGACCAGCCGGGGAAGCCCGCGAAGATCGGTCCGGAGTCGGAGTAGTCGGACCAGGCTTCTGCGACTCGTGGCCCGCCAACCGATCGCCTGTGCCCGCGGGAATTCCCTGATCTCGGTACAGATTTTCGCTGGTGGAATAGGTCTCCACCGGTTGTTCGAAAGGCAAACCCAGAGCCCCGCTGATGACCTTCCAGCGTGTGAGATCGGCCCAGTCGACAAACGTAATCGCGATTCCGCTGGCTCCTGCACGGCCGGTGCGGCCGATTCGGTGTACGTAGTTCTTCTCGTCTTCGGGGCACGTGTAGTTGATGACGTGAGTCACGCCTTCGACATCGATACCGCGGGCAGCCACGTCGGTGGCTACCAGCGTCGCGACAGAACCCCCTCGAAAGCGTTTGAGCGCTCGCTCTCTCGCGATCTGTGGCATGTCGCCATGCAGGGGCGCCGCTGGAAACCCCCGCGCGATGAGCTCGTCGGCCAGCCGTTGAGCCTGGCGCTTGGTGCGCGTGAAGACGATGGACCGGTCGTGGTCGGTGGCCTGGAGGATGCGAGCGATGATTTCGGGCTTGTCGAGATCGTGCACCTGGTAGACGAACTGAGCGGTGGCCGGCACAGTCTGGCTTTCAGTGCTGGACTCGGCCCGCACATTGACGGGATGCCGCATGTGGCGACGCGCCAGCGTGACGACCTCGCCTCGCATGGTCGCCGAGAAGAGCATGGTCTGACGGAGTTCCGGGGTCAGCGCCAGCAGCCGTTCGACGTCAGGCAGGAAGCCGAGATCGAGCATCTCGTCGGCTTCGTCCAATACCAGCACTTTGACGTGTGAGAGGTCCAGAAAACCGCGCGCACAGAGGTCGAGCAGTCGCCCCGGTGTGCCCACGACGACGTCAACTCCGGAGGCGAGTGCTGCAAGCTGCGACTCATAGGGCACTCCGCCGTACACGGTGAGCACCCGCGCGCCTCGGCGGGTTCCGGCCAGGCTGAGGTCGCCTGAGACCTGCAACGCAAGCTCACGTGTGGGTGCGATCACCAACGCCTGCGGTTTGCCGGGCGCAACCAGTTCGTCGAAGTCTGGATCGTGCGGAGACACCACGCGCTGCAGCACCGGAATGGCAAACGCCAGTGTCTTGCCGGTGCCGGTGCGGGCTTGCCCAATCAGATCGGTGCCAAGCAACGCGATCGGCAGGGCCATTTCTTGGATCGGAAAGGCATTAGTAATGCCGACGGCCGCAAGCGCGTCGGCGATCTCTGGGAGAACCCCAAGATCTCTCAACGTGGACAGGTGGAATCTCGCTTCATGTGGAAGGGCAAGCACGCGGAAAGATCCAAGCGTGCTCCGGCAGTCTACCGCGTGTGCCGTCGTTACCCTGGCGCCCATGGTCGAGTCAGACATCCAGATTGCCGGCGACGCGCCTGACGGCTCAGCAAGTCCTTCCATGTCGTACGACGATCCCGGGTATCGAGTTGCGGTCATCGACCTGCTCGGAGTTCTTGCGTACTCAGAGTTGAGCGCCTTTGAGCGGTTGACCGAAGACGCGGTCTCAGCCCCAACACTGAGCGACAAAGTAGCGCTGGCGGCGATGGCTGTCGGCGAGTTCGGACATTTCGAGCGGCTCCGCGGTCGCCTCGTTGAACTAGGTGCGGACCCCTTCGCCGCTATGCAACCCTTTCGCTGGGCGGTCGACGAATTTCACGCCCACACTGCTCCTTCGAGCTGGCTGGAAAGCCTGATCAAGGCCTACGTCGGAGACGGACTTGCCGCGGATTTCTATCGCGAGGTCGCGGCACATTTGGACGCTGAAACATGCGAACTGATACTGGCCACGCTCGACAACACCGGCCAGTCGCAGTTTGCGGTCGAGCGTGTCAATACAGCGATTGCCGACGACCCCAAGATCGCTGGACGCCTTGCTTTGTGGGCCCGCCGGCTCATGGGTGAGGCGCTTAGTCAAGCGCAGCGGGTAGCGGCGGACCGGGACGCGTTGACCGCATTGCTTGTAGGAGGAGTTGATCGCCCGGGAATGGACTTGGCTGCGATCGCCAGAATGTTTGGACGGCTCACGGAAAATCACATCGATCGGATGGCGGCACTCGGTCTGCAGGTTTAGGAATAGGTGTGGCGGCCCGGAGTAACTCCGAGCCGCCACATCAGCGTCCTACGGCGAATTACCGTCGAGCGACTGTAGTCGTACGACGACCGAGCAGCGCCGATGCGATCATCGTCAGCACCGCGGCGGTGATGATGGCAACAATCCACCGAGTCCAGTCGACACCCGAGCTGCCGTTTCCGCCGAATGCGTGATAGATCACAGCACCAAGCAGCACCCCGCCGATACC
>JBBSHN010000041.1:0-19712 GCA_038252945.1 Propionibacteriales bacterium
GCGACGCTGAGCACGCAAGCAGAGGCCGAAGGTTTCGAGGTGCTCATCTGCACCGGTGACCGAGACGCCTTTCAGCTGGTGTCGAACTCCGTCACTGTGCTGTATCCGCGTAAGGGCGTCTCGGATCTCGCTCGAATGACTCCCGACGCGATCGTCGAACGGTACGGCGTGCCGCCCGGGCGATATCCTGACATCGCGGCGTTGGTGGGAGAGAGCAGCGACAACTTGCCGGGAGTGCCAGGCGTAGGGCCGAAGACCGCCGCCAAATGGATCAACTCCTTCGGCTCGCTCGACGAGGTCGTGGCGAAGGTCGACCAGATCCCGGGCAAGGCGGGAGAGTCGCTGCGAGACCATCTTGCCTCAGTGATCCGCAACCGGCAGATCAACGAGCTGGTGCGCAATCTCGACCTTCCGCTGCGGCCGGCTGATGTCGGAATGCAGCCGTGGGACCGCGACGAGGTGCATCGCATCTTCGACGGCCTGGAGTTCCGGGTGCTCCGTGATCGGTTGTTCGCGACGCTGACGGCTGACGAGCCCGTCCTGGAGCTAGGGGCGCAGATTGACGGCCGCCAGCTTGGCGAGGGAGAAGTGGCAGCGTGGCTTGCCGAACACACGTCCGGAGACACACTCACGGGCCTTCACGTGCAGGGCAGCTGGGGAAGCGGCACGGGTCACGTCGACTCGGTGGCCCTTGCGGTGTGCAGCGGCGCTGCGGGTTGGGTCGACGCCGCAGATATCGCACCCGCCGACGAACTGGCGCTCGCGAACTGGCTCAGCGACCCCGGGTGCCGCAAGGCGTTGCACGACGCCAAGGGGCCTCTGGTGGCGTTACACGCCCGGGGCTGGCAGCTGGCTGGATTGGCGGCCGACACCGCACTGTCGGCGTACCTCTCTCATCCCGACCAGCGCTCCTACGATCTGGCAGATCTCACCATGCGCTATCTGCGAAGGGAGCTGCACAGCGGCGAGTCAGATTCTGACCAGCTGACCCTCGACCTCGGCGAGAGCTCCGCCGTCGGTCACGACGCCATGGTGCGGGCGCACGCCGTCGTCGATCTAGCTGAAGCGCTCAACGACGAGCTCACCACCCGAGGTGGCGCGTCGCTGCTGGCGGACGTCGAGCTCCCGTTGGAGTACGTCCTCGCCGGCATGGAGGAGGTCGGTGTCAGTGTCGATGTCGACCACCTGATGTCACTCGAAGCGGAGTTCGCCGCTCAGGTGAAGCAGGCAGCCGACGATTCCTATTCGGTGATCGGCAAGCAGATCAACTTGGGTTCGCCCAAGCAGCTTCAGGCAGTGCTGTTCGACGAGCTCGGCATGCCCAAGACCAAGCGCACCAAGACCGGCTACACCACCGACGCTGACTCTCTTGCGGCGCTCTTCGACAAGACCGAGCATCCGTTCCTGCAGCATCTGCTGCGGCATCGTGACGCCAGCAGGTTGCGTCAGACCGTCGAAGGTCTGCTCAAGTCCGTCGCCGACGACGGCCGGATCCACACCACGTTCAATCAGTTGATCGCTGCGACCGGGCGGCTAAGCTCCACCGATCCCAACTTGCAGAACATCCCCATTCGCACCGAGGACGGCCGGCGCATCCGGAAGGCTTTCGTCGTCGGCCGCGGTTACGAGGCGCTTTTCACCGCCGACTACAGCCAGATCGAGATGCGCATCATGGCGCACGTCTCCGACGACGCCGGGCTGATCGCCGCCTTCCAGTCCGGTGAGGACTTCCACTCCGTCATGGCCGCGCGCGTCTTCGAGGTCGAGCCCGATGCCATCACGCCTGCGCAGCGGTCGAAGATCAAGGCGATGAACTACGGCCTGGCCTACGGGTTGTCGGCGTACGGGCTCGGCCAGCAGCTCGGCATCGATCCGGGTGAGGCGCGGCAACTCATGGACGAGTACTTCGAACGCTTCGGCGGCGTGCGCCACTACCTCCGAGGAGTTGTGCACGAGGCTCGACGCACGGGCTACACCGAGACTCTGCTCGGGCGGCGCCGTTATCTGCCGGACTTGACCAGCGACAACCGTCAGCGTCGGGAGATGGCTGAGCGGATGGCGCTGAACGCTCCGATCCAAGGATCGGCAGCAGACATCATCAAGGTAGCGATGCTGCGGGTCGACCGCGCGCTGCGGAAGTCGGGGCTCAAGTCGCGCATGCTTCTGCAGGTGCACGACGAGCTGGTGTTCGAGGCGGCTCCCGACGAGCTGGCGCCGTTGGAGCAGCTCGCGCGCACCGAGATGGCGCAGGCTGCCTCACTCGCCGTACCGCTAGACGTGTCGGTCGGAGTGGGGCGCAGCTGGCACGAAGCCGGGCACTAAGGGGCCTCTAGGCCGTGCGCCGCGTCAGCCACACCGCTGTGCCTGGCACAAGCGTTCCGCGCACGGGGCCCCAGCCGCCCCAGGCCCGGGTGTGTTTGGGCGGCCACTCCGGCTCGACCAGCCGCTCGATGACCAGACCGGATCCGGTGATCGCGTCAACCCAGTCGCCCAGCGTGTGATGCGGCTCCACGTAGGCAGGTTTGCTCCGCTCATCGAGTTCGACGTACGACGAGCGGTCGAAGTACGACCGAGACACTGTCAGCCCGACCTCAGTCGGGTCGTCGGGAAACATGCGGCGTACCGGATGCACTACGGAGAACACGAATGCGCCGCCGGGCACCAGCACTCGCCGCACCTCTGCGAGCGCCGGCTCGATGTCGACCAGGAAGGGAAGCGCACCAAAGGCAGAGCACGTCAGGTCGAACGACTCGTCGGCGATCGGCAGCGCCGTGGCGCTGGCACAGACCACGGGTACGCCGATGGAGGTGTCGGCATCGATGCGTCGGCTGTGCTGGAGCTGCCGAAACGACACATCGACACCCACCACGACGGCTCCCTGCGACGCCAGCCAACGGGAGCACTGACCTGCGCCGCAGCCCACCTCCAGCACACGGCGGCCAGAGACGTCGCCAAGCAGACCGACCTCGCCCTCGTCGAGCCCTTCCGGGGACCACACGAAGCCGACGTCGCGCAGGAACTCGCCGTGCTCGCGCTGGTAGGAATCGGCCTCCCGGTCCCAGTCCCGACGATTCAAGCGCTCTGCCGTCTCTGGGTGAATGAACCTGTACTCGACGATTGGGGTGTCGCCGGAGCTCGAGGGTCCCGTCACCGCGGTGACGGTAATGCACGGCCTCTGGGTGCCAGTTCTGCTCGCTCGCGGTCACACGGCCGTAGCGAGGGCGGTCAACGTCACGCCGACCTCGACGGAGACCTTCAGCGTCAGGAGCGAATCTGCTCGGGTCCGACCCAGATTCACAGCGGCAATCGGAATTCGCAGGCGATGGGCGGCCACGGCGTAGCGGTAGCCGGAGTACACCATCAGAGAAGACCCGACCACCAGCAGCGCGTCCGAGCCGGAAAGAGCTGCGGTCGCCTGGGTGTGGCGCCAAGAAGGCACGTTCTCGCCGAAGAACACCACGTCAGGCTTAATGACACCGCCGCAGCGATAGCAGGCGGGCACGGCGAAGCTGGTGAAGTCGAGGCGCTCGAGGTCGGCATCACCGTCCGGAGCCGCTGGGGCGACCAGGTGAACCCACTGCGGGTTGAGCGCCTCCAACGCCGCCTGCCATCGCTCGCGGGGTTGCGTCGTGCGACAGCGCAGACAGATCACTCGGTCGAGGCGGCCGTGCAGGTCCAGCACTCGGCGCGACCCTGCCGCCTGGTGCAGCCCGTCGACATTCTGGGTGACGAGCAAACCGATGCGTCCTCGACGTTCCAGCGCCGTCAGCGCATGATGGGCGTCGTTGGCCGAAGCGCTGCCGAACGCTCGCCATCCGATCATCGAGCGGGCCCAGTACCGAGCCCGCGCAGTCTCGTCGCGTACGAACGGCTGGTACTCGATCGGCTTCTGCCGCTTCCACAGCCCGTCCGTGTCTCGGTAGTCGGGTATGCCGGATCGCGTGCTGCAACCCGCGCCGGTGAGCACGAACATGCGCGGATGCCGGTGTACGAAGTCGCGCAGCGCGTCTACCTCGTCCGTCTCGACTCACCCACTCGTACAGCACCCCGGTCGCCGACGCGCAGCACTGCCCCAGGTTGCGGCTGGTGCTCGTCAATAGTCGTTCCTGCCGACCGTTACGCTGCCATAGAAGCCGAGGAAAGTCGGCTGAGCAAGCACACGAGGGCGGCGTGAGGAGCCGACGAGCCCCATGAGCCAAGCAAATGTTGGATACGCAGCAGCGCTCGAGCAGTTTCCGCCCCGCAAGATCCTCGATCTCTGTTCGACAGCTGAGCAGCACGGATTCAGCGGGGTCATGGCCGCCGACCACTATCAGCCGTGGGTGCCGCAACAGGGTCAGGCGTCGTACGTCTGGAACGTGCTGAGTGCCTTGGGCGAGCGGACCACGGGCGACCTCGGACCCGGAGTGACGTGTCCCACGTTCCGCAATCATCCGGCGGTCGTGGCGCAGGCCGCGGCAACGCTCGAGGCGATGTATCCGGGGCGGACCTGGCTTGGGCTCGGCTCGGGAGAAGCGCTCAACGAGCACATCGTTGGCGGCTACTGGCCAGAGGCGCCACAGCGCATCACGCGGATGTTTGAGGCCATCGAGGTCATCCAAAAGCTCTTCACCGGCAAGGACGTGAAGCACTCCAGCGACTACTTCACCTTGCACACGAGCCGCTTGTGGACGATGCCGGAGACTCCGCCGCCGATTCTGGTCGCCACCGCTGGGCCGATTACCGCCAAGAAGACTGGCGCTCGCTGCGATGGCATCATCACCCCCGGCGCCACAGTGGACAAGGTCGGAGGAGTGCTGGCGAAGTTCGACGAAGGTGCGCGCTCGGCTGGACGCGATCCGGATGCGATGCCCAAGCTCCTGCAGCTTCACCTGTCCTGGGCGTCAACGGACGAAGACGCGCTCACCAACGCGATAACGGAGTGGCCCAACGGCGCTATGAAGTTTCCCAAGCAAGACATCCGGTCGCCGCATGACTTCGCCGCCATGGCGGCGCTGGTGCGCCCTGAAGACTTTAAGGGTCGCATGGTCATCTCCGCAGATCCAGATGCTCACCGTGCCGAGATACAGCGGTTCTTCGACGTGGGAGTGTCGCGGGTGTACCTACATAACGTGGGTCGCAACCAAGTCGAGTGGATGGAAGTCTTCGGGCGCGAGGTCCTTCCCAGGCTGACTCGGTGACGATTCACTCCGAGCACCCGTTTCTTCCTGCGGAGTCCGAGCGCGATCCAGTACGACGTCTTCGAGGCCGTCTGCCGGGTGCCGTCTCGCTGTGGACCACCGGCACAACGAGTCAGACCGGGGACGCGGCCGGACTGACCGTGACGTCCGTCCTTTTGGCAGCAGGCGAACCGGGACACGTGCTTGGACTGCTCGACCCCGACTCCGATCTGGTGCAGCAGCTCGTGGTGACCGGCACGGCCGTCGTTCAGCTGCTGCAGTGGCAGCACCGGCAGCTGGCCGATGCGTTCGCCGGCGCGGCGCCTGCTCCCGGTGGTCCGTTTCGCTTGGGGGAGTGGACCCAGTCCGGGTGGGGGCCGGTGCTCAGCGGCGTGAGTGCGTGGATGGGCGTGCGCATGGTGGATCGCGATCCGGGACCGATCGGGTGGTCGGTTCTCGTCAACGGCCTCGTCGAGAAGGTCGAGGTGCTCGACGAGACCGCACCGCTGCTTCACCGGCGCGGAAGCTACTACCGCGTGGGCGGCTGAACGTTCAGTCTCGCGGCGAGAGGACGCAAAACTCGTTGCCTTCCGGATCTGCGAGTACTACCCACGGCACGTCGCCTTGTCCGACGTCGACACGGCTGGCGCCAAGTCGCTCGAGCCGTGCCACCTCCGCGGCCTGGTCGTCGCTCGCGCGTGGCGCAAGATCGATGTGCAGCCGATTCTTGACCTGTTTGCCCTCTGATACAGGCACGAACACGAGGCCGGGACCGCGTTCTTCGACCGGAACGCCTCTGGAGTCATCGAGGGCATGCGGCGGCACGATCACCATCTCGTTGTCAGCTTCGAAGACGACTTTCCATCCCAGCACTTCCGCCCACCACGATGCCTGCCCCTTGATGTCGATGCAGTCCACGACGACTGTGTACCAGCGAACACTCATGCTTCCTCCATCAGTCAGCGTTCCCGCCCGCTTGGGCACTGTGCCGCATTGTGCTGGTGAGAAGCACTCCTGCCAAGCGCACGCTCGACAGAACCCTCAACGACCAAGAACGATGGGCACGGTGAAGCCCTGCTGGTTCGGCGCGTCACTGACCCCTCTTCCCGGCGGATACGCCGGTGAGACATTCAGCACTGAGGTCGCCGGCGAACGCGTGGTCGTGCGCATCTACCGCCGCGAGCCGAAGCGAGCCCCGATCGACGCCAGCCTGCTGCGCTTGCTGCGAGGCATCATTCCCGTGCCGGAGGTGCTTGAGGTGTCACCAGCCACCCCCAGTCAGCCGGCGATCCTCGTGACGGACTACCTCCGCGGTGTTCCGCTCGACCAGCTGCTGCGCAATGACCCTGACGCCCTCGACTGGGAGACCCTTGGGTACAACCTCGGCTGGGTGCTTGGTTCCTTGTCCGGCATCCCGTTCCTGCGGTCAGGTTCGTTCGTCGATTCCGACCTGAGCTTGAGCAGGCAACCTATGCCGGCCGATCTCGCCGAGTGGGCGCAGCGGTTCCGCGGCCTTGGCGGCCTGCTCGCTGCTTGGCAGGAGAAGGACTGGAAAGACCTGCTGACATTGGTCGACGACGCGGAGGACTGCCTCAGCGACGGTCAGAATGCACATCGTGTGGTGCTTGCCCACAGCGACTTCAACCCCAAGAACATCCTCGTGGACCCGCGCGACTGTGGAATCGTCGGAGTAGTCGACTGGGAGTTTGCGCACGCGGGATCAATGCACACGGACTTCGGCAACTTCACCCGGTTCGAGCGTGATTCTCGCCTCGAGGAGCCGATGATCGAGGGATTCGTCGACTGGGCACCCGGCCACATCCGCGACCCGTTCACCCATGGCCGCGCCATCGACTTGTGGGCGCTGATCGAACTCGCGGGGCGCTCTGCGCCGAACCCGGTGTGTGAGCTGGCCAACACGCTGCTGCTCGCGCAGGCTCGCGAACGAGACCTCTCGGCATGGCCCTGGCCCGTTCGTCGCGTTGACCCTCCTTGGACGGACGCCGTACCCTAGATGGTGCGCTTTGGGCCTGCGCGACCTCAGACCGAGCAGGCTCGTGCTCGTACTCATCGCGAGGCCACTTCTAGCCCGGAATCTCGGTGGGACCACGATCAAAAGGCCTTTGGCGTGCACGCACGAGCATTTCTCCACCGACGGAGTTCCCCACCTCTATGACGAGTAGCGTCCAAGCACCTCCCGCACAAGCCGAAACCCCGCAAGTCGCTATCAACGACATTGGCTCAGCCGACGACTTCCTCGCCGCGATCGACGCCACCATCAAGTACTTCAACGACGGTGACATCGTCGAAGGCACCATCGTGAAGGTCGACCGTGACGAAGTGCTGCTGGACATCGGCTACAAGACCGAGGGCGTGATTCCGTCCCGCGAACTCTCGATCAAGCACGACGTCGACCCGCATGACGTGGTGAGCGTCGGTGACAAGGTCGAGGCGCTGGTGCTGCAAAAGGAGGACAAAGAGGGCCGCCTCATCTTGTCCAAGAAGCGCGCGCAGTACGAGCGTGCCTGGGGCACGATCGAGAAGATCAAGGAAGAGGAGGGCGTTGTCACGGGCACCGTCATCGAGGTGGTCAAGGGCGGCCTCATCCTCGACATCGGACTGCGCGGCTTCCTTCCGGCTTCTCTTGTCGAAATGCGCCGAGTTCGTGACCTCCAGCCTTACGTCGGCCGCGAGCTCGAGGCGAAGATCATCGAGTTGGACAAGAACCGCAACAACGTGGTGCTTTCACGGCGTGCCTGGTTGGAGCAGACCCAGTCCGAGGTCCGCCAAAGCTTCCTGACTCAGCTGCAGAAGGGCCAGATCCGGCCTGGTGTGGTGTCGTCCATCGTCAACTTCGGTGCTTTCGTCGACCTCGGCGGAGTCGACGGCCTGGTGCACGTCTCTGAGTTGTCATGGAAGCACATCGACCATCCGAGTGAAGTCGTGGAGGTAGGTCAAGAGGTCACCATAGAGGTGCTCGACGTCGATCTGGACCGCGAGCGGGTCTCCCTTTCGCTCAAAGCGACGCAGGAAGACCCCTGGCAGCTGTTCGCGCGCACGCACCAGATGGGACAGCTGGTGCCCGGAAAGGCCACCAAGCTCGTACCGTTCGGCGCCTTCGTGCGCGTCGAGGAGGGCATCGAGGGACTTGTGCACATTTCCGAGCTTGCCGAACGGCACGTGGAGATCCCCGAGCAGGTCGTGCAGGTCGGCGACGACGTCATGGTCAAGATCATCGACATCGATCTGGAGCGCCGGCGCATCTCGTTGTCGCTGAAGCAGGCGAACGAGGGTGTCGACACGGTATCGGACGACTTTGATCCCACTCTTTACGGCATGGCCGCCAACTACGACGATGCCGGCAACTACCTCTACCCCGAAGGCTTCGACTCTGAGACCGGCGAGTGGCTCGAGGGTTACGAGGACCAGAAGGCGGCGTGGGAGCGGCAGTACGCCGAGGCGCACACCCGTTGGGAGGCGCACAAGCGTCAGATCGACGAGGCGAACAAAGCCGACGCCGAGGAGGGGGAGATCTCAAGCTACTCCTCCGAGGGTCCAGAGGACGACGCGGAGACGACTCCAACACCTGCAGCTGCAGCGCCGACCACGGACGGCTCACTCGCCTCCGATGCGGCGCTGCAGGCCCTGCGCGAAAAGCTGACCGGAGGTCAGTAGCCACCGAAGAGCGACGACGACGATGCTTTGGAATGCGCTCACGGCGCAAATGTGGCCCGTCGTGGCTCTTGCGCCAACCGGACGCGAAGATGTCGGACATGGTGCTGCGTGTGGGTCTCACCGGAGGGATCGCCTCAGGCAAATCAGAAGTGAGCGCCCGACTTCGTGATCTTGGCGGGGTGGTCATCGATGCCGACGCGTTGGCTCGGGAGGCTGTCGCCCCCGAAACACCAGCGCTGGCAGAGGTGGTAATTGCGTTCGGCCCCGAGATGGTCGACGGCTCCGGCCGGCTGGACCGCACCGCTTTGGGCAAACGGGTCTTTACTGACCTGGAGGCGCGCCGGCGGCTGGAGTCGATTCTCCATCCGCGGGTTCGGGATCGCGCGGCGCAGCTGGAGGCGGCGGCTCCGGCGGACGCCGTCGTGATCCACGACATCCCGCTGCTCGTGGAGACCGGACAAGCCGCAACGTTCGACAAGGTGGTGGTGGTCGACTGCCCGCCCTCCGCACAGCTGGAGCGGCTGGTGCGTCTGCGCGGCATGCATGAGGGCGAGGCGCGGTCACGGATAGCAGCGCAGGCAAGCAGGCAAGAGCGGCTGACAGTCGCCGACTACGTGCTGGACAACACTGGCTCGGTCGCAGAACTGCGAACTGCGGTAGACCAGTTGTGGCGTGAGCTCACGCAGCTGCAGTAACTCAGGCAGCGAGGTCGGGGTCGGCAAGCTTGCGCAGCTGAGCCAAAGCCTCTCGCTCGAGCTGGCGTACGCGCTCCGCGGAGACACCGTGACGAGCTCCGATGTCGGCGAGCTTCTCCTGGCGTCCGTCGACCAGGCCGTAACGCGACCGGATCACGTCGGCGGACCGTTCGTCGAGCAGCTCGACAAGATCGTCGAGGCGCTGCCGGGACTCCACGTCGAGGAAGGCGGAGTCGGGGCCGGGAGTGGTCTCGCGCGCCACCAGATCGCCGAGGGAGGTGTCGCCTTCGTCGTCGACGGGCGTGTCCAGACTGACGTGGTCGCGGCCCCAGCTCATCAAGTCGAGCACCCGCTCGAGCGTCATATCGAGCTCACCGGCAATCTCGTCTGGCTCAGGGTCGCGGCCGAGCTGACGTTCGAGGGTTCGGCGCGCCGACCCGATCTGGTTGAGCTCTTCGACCACGTGAACTGGCAGGCGTACGACGCGGGCCTGCTGGGCGATGCCCCGGGTAATTGCTTGGCGCACCCACCATGTCGCGTAGGTGGAGAACTTAAAGCCTTTGGCGTAGTCGAACTTCTCGACGGCTCGAATGAGACCGGTGTTGCCCTCTTGCACCAGATCAAGCATCGGCATGGCGGAGCGGCCATACTTGCGTGCGATGGAGACGACGAGCCGCAGGTTTGCCCTGATGAAGTGCTGGGTGGCAAGCTCTCCCTCGGCCACCAGCCACTCGAGCTCCTCGCGGGTGGCCCCGACCGGTGCGCCGCCTTTGCCGGTGCCGATGCGCCTGGTGTCGATCAGCTGCTGAGCAAACAGCCCGGCCTCGATAGCCTTTGCCAACTCCACCTCGGTGGCGGCATCCAGCAACGGCGTACGGGCGATCTCGTCGAGGTACAGCCCAACGCTGTCACGGCCCTCGATCGAGCCGTCCTTCGACTCCTGCGTGGTGGTGCGACGTACGGTCACGGCGTGTTACTCCTTGAGATGCTCCGCCTCTGGCTACCGGTGTCAACGGGGCGGAGCGAGGAAATATTCCAAAGCGTTGCCCGGATATGCACCGTCTTACACACCGGTTCAGGAAAGCCTTAACTTGCGCATAACCGGCTCGTGTGGGGCTCCGGCAACATCGACGATCCACGCGAGGTAGTCAGCGGACTCCCGCCAGGCGTCGTACCGACCGCTCACGCCGCCGTGCCCGGCCGACATCTGGCATTTCAGCAGAATCCGCTGCGAACCGGTCACAGTGTCGCGCAGTTTCGCCGTCCACTTGGCGGGCTCGACGAAGAGGACGCGGGTGTCTTGCAGGGACGTGATCGCGTAGATGGCCGGATAGTCTCGGGCTTCAACGTTCTCGTACGGCGAGTACGACTTCATGTAGGCGTACACCTCGGGGTCGTGCAAGGGGTCGCCCCACTCGTCCCACTCGACCACCGTCAGAGGCAGCGACGGGTTCAAGATCGTGGTCAGCGCGTCGACGAACGGCACTTGAGCGACAATCCCGGCGAACAGGTCCGGCGCTGCGTTGGCGACAGCTCCCATCAGCAGACCCCCGGCGCTTCCCCCCTGCGCTACAAGCTTGTCCGGGCTCGTCCAGCCGGTGTCGACGAGGTGTTGAGCGCAGTCGACGAAGTCGGTGAAGGTGTTTTTCTTTCGCAGCAGCTTGCCGTCTTCGTACCATCCGCGTCCGCACTCGCCACCACCGCGTACGTGTGCAACCGCGAAGACGACGCCTCGATCGAGAAGCGAGAGGCGCGGGACGCTCAACACCGGGTCGATGGGAATCTCGTAGGAGCCGTATCCGTAGAGCAGCAGCGGGCAGTCGCTGTGTGAATCAACCGACTTGGCGTGCACCAGGGAGACAGGCACTGAGGTGCCGTCTCTCGTGGTGACCCATTCTCGACTCTGGACGTAGTCGTCGGGGCGGTATCCGTCGAGCACGGGTTGCTGCTTTCGCAGGTGCCGTTCACCGGTGGTCGGGTCGTGCTCGAAAACGGTGGCAGGCGTAACCCACGAGGAGTAGCTGAGGCGCACCAACGGCTGCCGCCAGTCGGAGAACCCCTGTGCCGCCGCGTTGAAAAGCGGCTCGTCGAAGCGCAGCGTCTCCCCAGCGGCGAGACCCGATCGGAGATCGAAGATCCGTACCGTCGGCAGTCCACCCGAGCGGAGATTCACCGCCAATGTCGTGGCCGACACGGCCATGTCGGTGAGCCGTTCGTCTTCGCTGGGCGGTATCACAGGCTCGAGATCGTCGAGTCTGCGCACACTGACCGGACCGACGCCCAACGTAAAGCTGCGGGCGCCTTTGTTGTGGAGAACCAGCAGGCGGTCGTCTCCGTCGATGACCGCGTGATCGACGGAGTACTCGACTCCCTGCTCCCGCGGCACCACCACTTCGAAGTCGCTGGTGGGGTTCGCGGCATCCAGCAGCCGCGCCTCGCTGGTGATCTTTGACGCGGAGGCGATCAGTAGATAGCGGTTCGACGTTGTGCGGGAGATCCACGTCCCGAAGCGCTCGTCGTCCTCGGAGTAGATCACCGCATCGCTGCGCGGATCGGTGCCGAGCTGGTGCCGCCAGATGCGGTCCGACCGCCAGGCAACGTTGACTGTTGCGTAGAAAAGGTACGACGCGTCGGCGGACCAGACGATGTCACCCATGGTGTTGTCCATGACGTCTGGGAGATGCTCACCGGTGCGGAGGTCGAGGACACTGATCGTGTAGCGCTCACTGCCGCTTACGTCGACGGCGTACGCGAACAGGTGCTCGTCCACCGAGACGTCCATGGCGCCGAGCGCGAAGAAGGACGTGTGCGCGGCCAGCGCGTTGCAGTCCAGGATCAGCTGCTCACCGGGTACGTCGACGCCTGGCGCTAGAACCGGAGGCGTCCAGTCGTCGCCGACCGCCTTCACCCGGCACAGCAGTGGGTACTGCTGACCTTCGATGCTCCGCCGGTAGTACCAGTGGTCTCCCGTGCGGCTTGGGACGGAGAGATCGGTCTCTTGCGTGCGAGTCTTGATCTCGGTGAAGATCTGCTCACGAAGCGACGCCAGATGAGCAGTGCTCGCCTTCGTGTAGGCGTTCTCGGCCTCCAGATAGGCGAGCGTTTCGGGGTCGGACGGGTCCCGCAGCCACTCGTAGTCGTCGACGAAGGTGTCGCCGTGGTGCGTGCGTTTCACCGGGCGCTGAGGAGCGGCGGGAGGAGTGCTCGCGGACGGGGTATGGGAAGGTGCGGAACGAGTCATCGGCTCGACCCTATAGGCGCCGATCAGGTCCCTTGAGGGTCCGCCAAACAAGTTGGGCTCGCAGGGCGCAGGTCGGGGTCGTCGACCGCGAAGGTACGTACTGGGCCGTTGGCCGTCGCCTGGGTCTCAAAGCGCACTGTCACCCGGCCGAGGCCAGATCCCCACACCCAACCTTCCCCGTGCGCGGGGTGCTGGACGTCCATACCCGGCACCCATCGTCGGGAGCCGGTGAGCTCCGGCCTCGCGCTTGCAGGCCCCGCCAAGGTTGCGTCATCTGCGGCAGCACCGAGCTCTGCGGCGGAGTCCAGATCGAAGAGGTCGTCTTGGACCCAGTCAGCCAGGCCGGAGACACCGACGCCCAGAAGCCGAACGCCTCCTGAGGTGTCGACGTCGGCCAGGAGGCGGCGGGCGGCGCGACTGACAACGGCTGAGCTGTCGGTGGGTCCGAGTAGAGACGCCGTGCGCGTCAGAATGCTGAAGTCGTAGAGACGCACCTTGACGGTGACTGTCCGGCCGGACAGCTTGGCAGCCTTCAGTCGGCTGCACACGTTCCGAGCGTGCCGTTCCACGATCGACGCCAGCAGCGCCGGATCGACGAGATCCCGCTCGAAGGTGTCCTCGACCGAGATCGACTTCGTCTCTCGCTCGGACCGGACCGGCCGCTGATCCTCGGCTCGCGAGTAGGCGAACACCGCTGACCCGGAAGCGGCGCCCAGCAGACGGACGAGCTCATCGCGGCTCACCTGCTCCAGCTCCGCCACAGTGTGGACACCGATGTCGCGCAGCCGCTCCATCGTCGCTGGGCCCACACCTGGTAAAGCACTCACCTGGAGGGGCCGCAGCAGCTCCCGCTCCTCACCGACTGCCACGACCAGTAAGCCGTCTGGCTTCGCGAGTTCGCTGGCAATCTTGGCCACGAGCTTTGAGCTTCCGACGCCGACCGAGGCGGTCAGCCCACCCGTCACCTCCTCCACTTCCCGTCGAAGCCGTTCACCGACATCCACGAGCGCTTGCCCGGAGAGGTCGAGCGGGCAGTGCGCCATCGCAAGGTCGACGAAGGCCTCGTCGAGCGACAGCGGCTCGACGAGCGGGGAAAGCTGCCGAAGTACCGCCATGATCTGTGCGCTGGTTGCCCGGTAGGCGTCGAAACGGCCGCTCAGGAACGCCGCCTGCGGACAGCGGGCGCGCGCCTGCAGAGTCGGCATCGCCGAGTGCACGCCGTACCGACGGGCTTCGTACGACGCCGTGGCCACAACTCCCCGCGGACCGACGCCACCGACGACCACTGGCTTCCCACGCAGCGACGGCTTGTCCCGTTGCTCCACCGCGGCGTAGAACGCGTCGAGGTCCAGGTGCAGTATCGACGCCTGGTTGCGCACAGGTGCATTGTCCCTTCGGACTTGTCCACAATGATGCAGTCGGCGGCTACGACACGAGGCGGTGATCCGTCAGCCTGCCGTGCATGTCGAAAAGAAGCCGTACCCTGCGGGCCGCCGCCCGAGAAGAGCTCAACGCTGGCCGCGGGCGGGTCACCAAGCTTTCCGGACCCGCGGACGCGATCGCGATGATTCCGTACCTCTTCGGTTTCACGCCCACTGAGAGTCTCGTGGTCGTTGTGCTTGAGGGTCCGCGCCAACGGTTCGGCCCTTGTTTCCGGCTCGATCTGGTTTCCGATGTGGCAGAAGCTGACGAGGAGGCGACCTACGTGGCGGCGCTGGTGCGGCAGCACCGCTTCAAGAAAGTGATCGTCTTCTGCTTCAGCTGCTCTCTCGAGCCGGGGCGCACCGTCGTGGAGCACGTGAATCGCAAACTTGCTGCTCAAGGCGTGGACGTTACCGACGCCATCCGCGCCGACGGGTCTCGATGGTGGTCACTTCTCTGCTCAAACCGGGACTGTTGCGGGCCGGAGGGAAATCCGTACGACGTCGACACGTCGTCGGCTGCGGCTGAGGCGGTGCTCGCCGGGATGCCGCGAGCTCCGGATCGGGAGTCGCTTCGGGCACAGGTGGCTGCTGGCGACGACGGTCGGCGTGCGGCAGTCGCTGCAGCGGCGCAGCACTCTTGCCCACCCGTTGACGTTGCGGCGTTTGTGGAGGCGAGGCTCGACTGCTCCGACAGTCTCAGCGTCGAAGACATTGCAGCAATGGCTGTGGCGGTTCAGTCCATACCGGCTCGTGATGTTGCGTGGGCACTGATGTCGCGGCAGACGTCGCGTAGGCACTTCGACCTGTGGCGCGTGGTGATGCAGTCGGTTCCGGACGACCTGTTGAGTCCGGTGGGGTCGCTGGCCGCTTTCGCCGCATGGCTGAACGGCAACGGAGTCTTGGCCTCGCATGCCGCGGAGCGGGTGCTGGCGGTTGACCCGACGTACTCGATGGCTCGGCTCGTGATCTCGGCGCTGGAGTCATGTGTTCACCCCGATAGCTGGTCCGCCGTGAAGCTTCCGGCCCAGTGGCCGCGGTCAAGGAGGTAGCGACACAGCGCAAGTCAAGGCAGGCTTGATCCTCAGTGCTCGTACGACGCGCGAGGAGAGCCGCATGGGTCAGCAGGTCGACCGCCAGGAGTTCAGCCGCGAGGACCGACGGCGATACCGGGAGAAGGTCCGCCAATGCCTCGATGTGTTCGCGCGCATGCTGCGAGAGTCCAGGTTCGACTTCGATCGGCCGATGACCGGACTCGAGGTGGAGCTGAACCTTGTCGACCCGGCCTGCGACCCGGCAATGAAGAACGCTGAGGTGCTTGACGCCATCGCCGACCCTCAGTTCGTGACGGAGCTCGGTCAGTTCAACCTTGAGATCAACGTGCCGCCGAGACGCCTGGGCGACGGAGGGCTGGCGTCGTTCGAGCACGACGTCCGCGCCAGCCTGAACGCTGCTGAGGCGAAGGCGTCAGAGGTCGGTGCCCACATGGTGCTCGTGGGGATTTTGCCGACTCTGCAAACCCGGCACATGCACACCGAGACGCTGTCGGCGAATCCGCGGTACCGGCTGCTCAACGACCAGATCTTCGCCGCCCGCGGTGAGGACATAGAAATCTCGATCCGCGGCGCCGAGCGGCTGCGGGTCACCGCGGACAGCATCATGCCGGAGGCGGCCTGCACGTCGATGCAGCTGCATCTTCAGGTGAGCCCACAGGATTTCGCGCGCTACTGGAACGCCTCAGAGTCCATCGCCGGCGTCCAGCTAGCGATCGGAGCCAACTCGCCTTTCCTGTTCGGCAAGGAGCTATGGCGCGAGACACGCATCGTACTTTTCGAGCAGGCCACCGACACCCGAAGCGAGGAGCTGAAGGCCCAGGGGGTCAGACCGCGGGTGTGGTTCGGTGAGCGCTGGATCACCTCGATCTTCGACCTGTTCGAGGAGAACGTGCGCTACTTTCCGGCGCTGCTGCCCATCTGCGAGGAGGAAAACCCAGTCGAGGTCCTCGACGGGGGAGACACTCCCGCGCTGGCTGAACTGCGGCTGCACAACGGCACTATCTACCGGTGGAACCGCCCGGTCTACGACGTGGTCCGGGGTGTACCCCACCTTCGAGTCGAGAACCGCACGTTGCCAGCCGGCCCCTCCGTGGTGGACATGATGGCCAACGCGGCGTTCTACTTCGGTGTGGTGCGGGCGCTTGCGGAAGAGGATCGGCCGATCTGGTCCCAGATGTCGTTCAGCGCAGCAGAGGAGAACTTTCACGCCGGCGCCCGTGACGGAGTCGAATGTCAGGTGTACTGGCCGGGGATGGGCGGCGTGCCGGCTACTGAGCTGGTGCTTCGGCGGCTGCTCCCGAAGGCGTACGAGGGGCTCGACAAGTGGGGCATGGACCCACAGGAACGAGACCGCCTGCTGGGCATCATCGAGAAGCGATGTCTCACCGGACGCAACGGCGCGACGTGGCAGACGCAGACGTTCCATCGGCTGTTCGACTCTGGTGCCATGGACCGTTTGGACGCGCTTCGAGAGGTGGTGCGGCGCTACTCCGAGCACATGCACGCCAACCTTCCGGTGCACGAGTGGCCGGAGAGTTGATTTTGCTGATTGTGATGCCTCCGGTAGACGGCCGTGCCGACAGCCGTTCACTGACGTCCCGCCTTGAGTGCGCTCCCAACTCTGCGCCTGCGGCAGGATGGGGTCATGGCCATCCACCTCACGGGCGATGCGGTCGCCGACCAGGTGCTGGATGAGTCGTCGTTCGCGCTGCTGACGGGCATGATGCTCGACCAGTACATCCGTTAGCCATGGGCCTCAAATCCGGCTGAACCGGGATATCTAGTCTTCATGCGTGGGGAATGTTCCGCTCCAATTCGCGCGACCAGAACGAGTTCTAAAATGCACTTATCTGCCGAAGAACGGGCGTAACCGCCTCGGAGGAAACAGGATCATTGGGTGGCGATTTCGGTCAGGTCGGGTCGGCGGTAGTAGTCACCGGCCCGGCTTGTCCACAACGCATGAGTCGTCCTCAGCCCGGTCGGGGGGTCTAATGTGCCCGCACAGAGCGACCGCAGCCCCGGATCAGCCGCGGACTGCCAGAACAGTGATGATCCGCACCGGGAGCAGAAGGCGTAACCCGCATCGGGAACAGGCCAGAACCACCGGAGTAGCGAGCCAACATCGTCGATGCTGATGTCTGCGAGCCGTGCCGATGTGGCTGCCATGTAGTGCCCTGTGAACCGGCGGCACCTTGTGCAGTGGCAGTCGATCACGTCTCGCAATGTGCCGCGAACGGTGTACCTGATGCCGCCGCACAAGCACTGACCCTGGGCGTTCCGTGTCTCTGACATGAAGCGACTACCTTGGAGGACGAAGGAACACTCGGCTGGCTCGAACGCTCATCATGTCACCGGCGAGACACCTCCATCCGCTCACGCCGCGTTCCGCGCGTCGCTCCCGAACTCTATGACGGGATACTGAGCACATGGGCTTCAACATCACAGGTGACCGTGCTGCCGACCAGGTGCTGGATGAGTCGTCGTTCGCGCTGCTGGCGGGCATGATGCTCGATCAGCAGTTCCCGATGGAACGGGCCTTCGCAGGGCCAGCCAAGATATTGCAGCGCTTCGGCAGTCTCGATCCGGCAAGCATTGCTGCGGCTCCACCGGAGGAGTTCGCTGCCTTGTGCTCCACACCTCCCGTCGTACACCGGTTCCCTGGCTCGATGGCCAAACGCATTCAGAAGCTCGCCACGGTGGTGGTGGAACGGTACGACGGAGAAACAGCGGCGCTCTGGCAGACCGCGAGCGACGGGGAGGAGCTTATGCGCCGCCTGCGGGAGCTTCCGGGCTTCGGCAATCAGAAAGCCCAGATCTTTGTGGCGCTCCTGGGTAAGCAGCTAGACGTCCGCCCGCCGGGATGGGAGGAGGCAGCCGGGGCTTACGCGGAGCTGAACTCCTTCCGTTCCGTGGCCGACGTACGTGACGGGTCGTCGTTGGAGCGCGTACGGGCGTTCAAGAAGGCCCAGAAGTCGGCGCACGGCTCCTGAACGGTTTGTGGTGTGCAGTATGCGTGTCACAATGAAACAAGCGGTGTCTTGACATGACCCGGCTCTGCCGCGCCCAGATCCGACGACGAGAGGTTGTTCGTGTCGCCGAGCACACCCCGTAAATCACCCGCAACCGTTTCTCCCGACGACTCCATGCCTTCCGCGCGCGTCGCCGGCCCGCCACAAAGCCGTGCAAGCGCTTCAAGCGGCGCTCGCCCGACGCGGCGTAAGACGGCAGTGCAGCTGGCACCGGCCGAAGCCGCTCCATCGAAGAGACGCAGCGCACGCACCAAGCGCACGTCGTCATCGGATCCCACCAACACCGCATCAGCCGACGCACCCGTGTCGGTGCTGAGCGAAGCGCTGCTGGAGCCGGACCCGACCGCCATTCTTGCTGCTGATCCAGTCGATGCGGGCAAGAAGAAGCTCGACGACATTGACGACGCTGTCTTCGAGACCGACCTGGCCACCGACCCCTCCCTGCGTGAGGACGAACGGGCAGGCTTTGTGCTGTCCGAGGCTGACGAAGCCGACGAGCCGGAGCAGACTGTCACAGTCGCCGGCGCGACCGCAGATCCGGTCAAGGACTACTTGAAGCAGATCGGCAAGGTGCCGCTGCTCAACGCCGAGATGGAGGTCGAGCTCGCCAAGCGGATCGAGGCCGGGCTGTTCGCCGAGGAGCAGCTGGCCCGCCGGAACAAGCTGTCCGCCAAACTGCTGGAAGAGCTCGAGTGGATCGCAGAAGACGGTCGCCGGGCCAAGAACCACCTTCTCGAGGCGAACCTGCGCCTAGTCGTGTCGTTGGCGAAGCGCTACACCGGTCGGGGCATGCTGTTCCTCGATCTGATTCAGGAAGGCAATCTCGGCCTCATCCGCGCGGTCGAGAAGTTCGACTACACCAAAGGCTACAAGTTCTCGACGTACGCGACCTGGTGGATTCGGCAGGCGATCACGCGTGCCATGGCCGATCAGGCCCGCACCATCCGTATTCCCGTGCACATGGTGGAGGTCATCAACAAGCTGGCTCGCGTGCAGCGGCAGATGCTGCAGGATCTGGGTCGCGAACCAACCCCTGAGGAGCTCGCCAAAGAACTCGACATGACCCCGGAGAAGGTCGTCGAGGTGCAGAAGTATGGACGCGAGCCGATTTCGTTGCACACTCCGCTGGGCGAGGACGGCGACTCCGAGTTCGGAGACCTGATCGAGGACTCTGAGGCAATCGTTCCAGCCGACGCTGTCTCGTTCACGCTGCTGCAAGAGCAGTTGCACGCCGTTCTCGACACGCTGTCGGAGCGGGAGGCCGGCGTGGTCTCGATGCGCTTCGGACTGACCGACGGCCAACCCAAGACTCTGGACGAGATCGGCAAAGTGTATGGCGTCACCCGCGAGCGCATCCGTCAGATCGAGTCCAAGACGATGAGCAAGTTGCGCCACCCGTCCCGGTCACAGGTTCTCCGCGACTACCTGGACTAGGCA
>JBBSHN010000042.1:0-19503 GCA_038252945.1 Propionibacteriales bacterium
CGAACGCTCGACGAGGCAATCCGCAAGGGCGCAGGGACCCGCCCCCTGCGACTCGGCGAATCGGAGATGCCGGGCGACCTGTCGCTGAGCATGATGCTGTGGGAATACCAGGTGCATGGCTGGGACCTGGCGCGAGCAACCGGGCAGGACTGGTCGCCACCGACCGAAGGGCTTGAGCAGTCGCTGCAGTTCGCCCCCGGGATGCTCACCGACGACTACCAGGGCGAGGGCAAGTCGTTCGGGCCGCCGGTCGATGTACCCGACGACGCGCCGCCGCTTGACCGGTTGGTCGGCTTGTCGGGCCGCGACCCGAATTGGTCTCCGCCGAGCAGCTGACGGCGCGGCGGCTAGGCGGCCGACAGAAGCATCCGTACGACGCCGAGCCCTACAGACATGCGCGCCAGATCAGCGGTCTCGCAGGACGTGATCTCGGTCAACGTCTCAGCCGCCCGCTTCACCGCGGCTTCGTCCCGGCACTCCCAGGCCGCGACCCGTTCCTCTGCGCTCAGCGAAGCATCAGTCGACCCGAGCACCTGGGCGGTCAAGGCGGCGTGCACCGCGTACAAGTCGTCTCGAAGCGCAGCGCGGGCCATCGTCTGCCAGCGATCGTTTCTCGGTAGCGCAGAGATGTGCCCTGACAGCGCGGTCAGACCCAACCTTTCGGCAAGACTGCCGTGTACCCGTGCCACTTCGAGCGGGTCGACGTGTTCGCGCTTGGCAATCTCGATGACCTCCAGGGCTTCGTACGCCGGAGGAAGGGCAGCCACCGCGGTGGCCATATCGGCCGGGACTGCCTGGTCGGTCAGCTCCGCTTGACGCTTGCTGAACTCTGCGGCCTCGACCCCGATCAGGATCTCCGGAAGTGCCTTGACCAGCTGCTGGAGATCGGTTTCGAAGTAGTCGACGGTCGCTTCGGAGTCCAGTGGGACACGTCGGTTGTTGACCATCCATCGAGTGGCGCGCTCGACCAGCGTTCGTACGGCGAGCCGCATGTCGGTCTGGACGGTCGCGTCGATCCGAGTGTCGAGCGCGTTGATCTGCGAGACCAGGAAGTCGGCACCGTAGATTTCCCGGCAGACTAGATTTGCACGGGCAAGGTCCTCCACCGTCGCCCCGGTCTCCTGGCTCAGCCGGTGAAAGAACGTGATGCCGGCGAAGTTGACCAGCTCGTTCACGATCTGGGTGACAATGATCTCCCGCCGCAGTGGGTGAGCCTCCATCTGAGTGCGGAAGCGCTGACGCATCGGCGTCGGGAAGTACCCGAACAGCTTCGACCGCAGAAGTGGGTCATCTGGCAGGTCACCGCTGAGTAGCTCCGCGGCAAGAGCGATTTTTGTGTAGGCGAGCAGTACGGCGAGCTCGGGCTCTGTGAGCGGCACTCCCGCGGCACCACGGGACTCAAACTCCTTGACCGAGGGCAAAAACTCCAGCTCCCGGTCCAGCAACCCGTGCTTTTCCAGGCGCCGAACCCAGGCGGCGTGGACGTGCATCAGGCCGAGGGCAACCCGGAACCCGCTTGCCAGCGCCTGGTTCTGCCCGTAGTTGTCGGCGAGAACGAGCGCAGCGACCTCATCGGTCATCGACGCGAGAAGTTCGTTGCGCTGCTTGACGGTCAGGTCTCCGGAGTCGACAACTCGGTCGAGCAGGATCTTGATGTTGACCTCATGATCGGAGGTGTCGACGCCTGCCGAGTTGTCGATGAAGTCGGTGCAGATGCGACCACCGGCGAGGGCGAACTCAATGCGTCCCCGCTGCGTCAAACCGAGATTTCCCCCCTCCCCCACGACTTTGCAGCGCAACTGTTCGCCGTCCACCCGGACCGCGTCGTTGGCGCGGTCACCGACGTCGGCGTTGGTCTCCGCGGCCGACTTGACATAAGTGCCGATGCCGCCGTTCCACAGCAGGTCGACCGGCGCCAGGAGAATCGCCCGCATCAACTCAGCGGGAGCAAGCGCCGTGACTTCTGGGGCAAGTGCGAGAGCCTTCGCGACCTCCGGCGAGATCGGCACCGACTTCAGGGACCGAGAGAACACGCCGCCTCCGGGGGAGATGAGCTCGCCGTCGTAGTCGGCCCAGCTTGATCGGGGTTGGTCGAAAAGGCGGTGTCGCTCGGCGTATGACGTCTCGGGGTCCGGATTTGGGTCGAGAAAGATGTCGCGGTGGTCGAAGGCTGCCAACAGTCTGAGGTGCCGGCTGAGCAGCATTCCGTTGCCGAAGACGTCGCCGCTCATGTCCCCGATGCCGACGCAGGTGAAGTCCTGAATCTGGGTGTCCACACCGAGCTCGCGGAAGTGCCGACGTACCGACTCCCAGGCACCCCGGGCGGTGATGGCCATGGCCTTGTGGTCATAGCCCACCGAGCCGCCCGACGCGAATGCGTCACCCAGCCAGAAGTCGTACTCGGCCGCGACCTTGTTGGCGATGTCGGAGAAGGACGCGGTGCCCTTGTCAGCGGCGACCACCAGGTAGCTGTCGTCGCCGTCGTGGCGGACCACCCGAGGCGGCGGAACACTTCTGCCGTCCACAAGGTTGTCGGTCACGTCGAGCAAGCCGCGAATGAATGTCTTGTAGCACTCGATCCCCTCGGCCAGCCATGCCTCGCGTTTCTCAGCCGGGTCGGGCAGTTGTTTGCAGTAGAAGCCGCCCTTGGCCCCCACCGGCACGATGACGGCGTTCTTCACCGTCTGCGCCTTCACGAGCCCCAGCACCTCGGTGCGGAAGTCTTCGCGGCGGTCAGACCACCGCAGCCCACCTCTGGCCACCGGCCCGAACCGCAGATGCACTCCTTCGACTCGCGGCGAGTACGCGAAGATCTCATAGCATGGGCGCGGCTCAGGCAGGTCCGGCAAGCGCTGTGAGTCGATCTTGAGGGCGATGCTCGCGAGCGGCTGGTTGTCGGCGCCAGCCTGGTAGAAGTTGGTGCGCAGCGTCGCTTGAATGGCTTTCAGATAACTGCGGAGGATGCGGTCCTCGTCCAGGCTTTCGACGCCGTCCAGAGCGCTGCGTACTTGCTGCTCGGTCTCGTCCGCCAGCCGCTGCCGCTCAGCCAGCCGGTCCGCCTCACCTTTGGCAAGGTCGAGCCCGGCATCGGGGTCGAAGCGCTGCTCGAACAAGGTGACGAGGAGCCGGGTGATCGGCACGTTGGAGACCAGTGCCGCCTCGATGTACTCCTGGCTGAACGGGGAGCCACCTTGACGGAAGTATTTGGCGTACGCGCGGAGTATCGCGACCTGACGCCAGTGCAAACCCGCCGCCAGCACCAGCGCAGAGAAACCGTCGCTCTCGACGAGACCCTTCCAGACAGCAAGGAAGCTGTCCTGGAACCGCTCGCGTACGCCGTCGGGGATGCCCGTGGCACGACGAAGGCCAAAGTCGTAGATCCAGGCTCGTCCGGTGGGACGCTCTAGCTCGTAGGGGCGCTCGTCGACCACCTCAACGCCCATGGCGGAGAGAGTGGGCAGCACCATCGAGAGGCTGAGCGGCGAGCCGGTGCGAAACACCTTGAAGCGGGCTTGAGTCTCCCCGGCATCAACCGGTGAGTAGAGCGAAAGGCCGATCGAGTCCGAGCCGACCTGTTCAAGCTGCTCCACATCGATGGCGCCCGCGCTCGGGCCGAAGTCCTCCTTGTACGCCTCGGGAAACGCGTGTACGTACGTACGAGCCAGCTTGGTGCCGAGCTCCTCGCCGTACTGCTCAGTGAGCGCTTCGACGAGGTCGTCTGTCCACGACCGTGTTGCGTCGGCGAGCTGCCGCTCCAGTGCTGCCTCGTCGAAGTTACTCAGAGTCTGGCCCGGAGCGGCCCGCACAACGAAGTGCAGCCGCGCCAGCACGGACTCGCTGACGCGGGCGGTGAAGTCGATGGAATCGGCCCCGAGGGTCGAGGTCAAGAGCTCTTGCATTCGCTCGCGGATCTGGGTGGTGTACCTGTCCCTGGGCAGATAGACGAGGCAGGACAGGTAGCGCCCGTAGGCGTCGCGGCGAGTGAAGAACCGCAGCTGGCGGCGTTCGCGCAGGTGGAGCACCGCCGAAGCCACCGGCACGAGTCCCTCGACGGTGGTCTGAAAGAGCTCGTCTCGCGGATATGTCTCCAGAATGTCCATGAGCGTGCCGCCGCTGTGGCTACGGGCGGTGAAGCCGGCCGCGTCGAGCACCTGCTGCGCCTTGACGCGGAGCACCGGGATGCGGGTGAGGCTCTCGGTGTAGGCAGCTGAACTGAACAGCCCAAGGAAACGGCGCTCTCCGGTGACTTCACCGTTCTCGTCGAACGTCTTGACCCCGACGTAGTCCAGGTACGCCGGCCGGTGCACGGTGGAGCGCGAGTTGGCTTTGGTGATGATCAGCAGCTGCTTCTCATGTGCCTTCGCCGCGACCGCGGGCGGCAGCCGACCCGACGCATGCGACATATCCTGGTCGAACCGCAGGACGCCGAGGCCCGTGCCGGGCCGTGCACGCAGCACGACCTCGTCGTCGACGTACCCGAGCTGGTACTCCCGGTACCCCACGAACGTGAAGTGGTCGTCAGCGAGCCAGGCAAGAAAAGCCCGGCCTTCATCGATGTCTACTTCTGGCAGCGGCGGCGGACTCGTCTTCAGCTCGGCGACGATCGACTTGGCCTGGTCGCGCATCCTCGGCCAGTCCTCGACTGCCACACGCACATCGCTGAGCGTCCGCCACAACCGCTGTTCGATGTGGCGGAACTCAGCAGAATCACTCTCCCGGTCGATCTCGATGTGCATCCACGACTCGTTGAGCTCACACGGTTCGTCGGCAATCGAGGCGCTCTCCGCGTCGCAGACCCGCGACAGGCGGCCGGTGACGTCCCGCCGTACGAGAATCTGAGGGTGGATGACGAGATGAATCCCGCGGTTCTCCTCGGTGAGGGACATCGTCAACGAGTCGACAAGAAACGGCATGTCGTCGGTCACGATCTCCACCACGGTGTGTCCGCTTGCTGTCCACTCGTGATCTTGGACGGTCGGTGTGAAGACACGGACCGCGGCAGTGCCCTCGGGACGATGCAGGCCGAGTCGGTAGTGGCTCATCGCCGCCCCGAGCACGTCATCCGGACTGCGGTCCAGCAGGTCGTCTGGAGCCGCGTGCCGGTAGTACAGCTGGAGGAACCCGAGGGTGTCCGCGGGATCGAGACCGACGCCGCCGTTGTGTGTGGTGGCTAGCTTTGCCGCCTGGGTGAGAAGGTCCTGCTTGGCATCCGAAGACCTGCTGGGCATGGTGGAAAGCCTGTTCCCCTGCTTAACGCCGCGGCCACACGGGGCTGTATGACACTTCCGACCCTAACCCCCGCCACTGTGTCGTGCACCCCTTCGCGGACCAGGAGGCTGGGAGGCGATGTCTTTGCCACGATCGGTCGAGCCTGTGAACGGTCGACGAACTGCAAGCGATCAAAGATCGGACCGCAGGGCCCACAACTGCGGGTAGTAACGCAGCGGCAAGCGGCTGCGCAGATTGGCGGCGCCAGCCGAACCGCCGGTGCCCGGCTTCGTGCCAATCACCCGGTCGACCATGCTGACGTGGCGGGTACGCCAGCCGATGGCCATCGCGTCGTGCTGGATCAGCGCCTCGGCCACCTCCCAGACGTCCGCGTAGGCGTCACGGTTGCGGGCCACTTTTGAGAGCGATTTGCTCACCTGGGGATCGGTGTCGACTGTGAACCCTCGCGCGGCCAACAGCGTGACGAACCCGTCCCAGAGCGTCGGCTACGCCGGTGACACAATCTCCGGGCATGCAAGTGAGCGCGGACATCCACTACCCCGACACGACACCGGAGCAGGCGTTTGCGCTGATCGTCGACCTTGAGTTCCGCAAGGAGGTGTGCCGAGCAACGCACGCTCAACGGTTCGACGTCGACATCGACAACCGCGGGGACGGCACTGCCACAATTACCGTCCGACGGACGATACCTTCCGAAGTACCGGGCTTCGTCAAGCACTACGTCGGCGAGACCGTCGACATAGTGCAGCGCGAGCAGTGGAGCGCGGCTAATCCGCAGGGTGAACGCACAGCCGAAATGACGCTGCAGGTTATAGGCCAGCCAGCCACGATGATCGCCACGGCCAGCACGCGGGCGGCGGCGAACGGAAGCCTTACGTCGATCCGCGGAAACCTTAAGGTCTCAATTCCGTTCGTCGGCAAGAAGCTCGAGCCGGTGATTGCCGAGGCGATACTCGGCGCCGTGGCAGCGGAGCAGAGGATTGTCGACAAGTGGCTAGGCGCGTCGCCGTAATTGTGTCGGTGCGGTCTGGCAGCATGCGAAGCCATGAACACTCCAGCCGACAGCCTCATGCTCACCGGCATCGTGCGGGAGTGTCCTGACTGCCGCGACGAACGCATTCTCGTTCTGGTGGATGACTGCGACGCCGACGGCTGTGACTACTGCTGCACCACTTGCGGCGCCGCTGTGCTTATCGATCCGATCTGCGACTACGCAGTGCTCGCTACTCGAGGCGCCGGATCGGAGGCCGCCAGCGCCTAAGCGCGCCGAGCGCGCTCACTCCGCCCCAGTGGCCTCCGGCTCAGCCCATGTGCGGGTAGTGGTACGACGTCGGGGGGGCGAACGTCTCCTTGATCGACCGCGGCGACGTCCAGCGCAGCAGGTTCTGCGGCGCACCGGCCTTGTCGTTGGTACCGGAGGCGCGGGCCCCGCCGAACGGTTGCTGACCGACAACCGCACCAGTCGGCTTGTCGTTGATGTAGAAGTTGCCGGCGGCGAAGCGCAGGGTCTCCATCGCCCAGCTGATCGCACGGCGGTCCTGGGCTATGACGGCGCCGGTTAGCGCATAGGTGGCGATCGACTCCATCTGGTGCACCGCTTCCTCAAAGCGGTCGTCCTCATAGACGAGCACGGAGAGAATCGGCCCGAAGTACTCATTGGCGAAGATCTCATCGGTCGGATCGTCGGCGAGGATAATTGTCGGTCGGACGAACCAGCCCACCGCGTCGTCGACCCGACCTCCGGCGATGATCTCCAAGGAGTCGGAGTCCGCGGCCCGCGAAATCGCCGCACGGTGCTTGCCGAACGCACGCGCGTCGATGACGGCACCCATGAAGTTGGAGAAGTCGCTGACATCCCCCACCTTGAGCGACTCGGTCTCAGCGACCAGGTCGTCGCGGATGCCCTCCCACGCCGACCGCGCAATGTAGGCACGTGAGGCAGCCGAGCACTTCTGCCCCTGGTATTCGAAGGCGCCGCGGATGAGCGCCGTACGAAGCACGTCCGGATCGGCCGAGGGGTGCGCGACGATGAAGTCCTTGCCCCCGGTCTCTCCGACGATCCTCGGGTAGGACCGGTACGTCGTGATGTTCTGCCCGACCGTGCGCCAGAGAGACTGGAACGTCGCTGTCGAGCCGGTGAAGTGGATGCCGGCGAGATCGGGGGAGTTCAGGGCGACCTCCGACACCGCCATCCCATCACCGGGCAGCACGTTGATGACCCCCGGCGGAAGCCCCGCCTCCTCAAGCAGCCGCATCGTCACCGATGCGGCGAACTGCTGGGTGATCGAGGGCTTCCACAGCACCGTGTTGCCCATCAAGGCTGGAGCGGTCGGCAGGTTGCCCGCGATCGCGGTGAAGTTGAATGGCGTGATGGCGTAGACGAACCCTTCCAGCGGGCGGTGATCCATCCGGTTCCAGACGCCCTTGGAGTTGGCGACAGGTTGGTCGCGCAAAATCTGATCGGCGTAGTACACGTTGAAGCGCCAGAAGTCGATGAGCTCGCAGGCCGCATCGATCTCCGCCTGCCAGGCCGTCTTTGACTGGCCGAGCATCGTGGCCGCATTGAGCGTCTGCCGCCACGGGCCGGATGCCAGATCTGCGGCCTTCAGCAGGACGGACGCGCGATCCTCGAACGGCATCGCCCGCCACCCCGGAGCTGCCTCAGCGGCAGCCCGGATCGCCGCTTCTGCGTCTTGTCGGTTGGCGCCTCGGGTCACGCCGAGCACGTGCTGGTGATGGTGCGGCTGGACGACCTTGAACTCCTCGCCACCGCCCCACCGCTGCTCCCCGCCGATCGTCGCGGTCAGCTCAGCCTCGGACTTCTGCAGTTCGACAAGCTTTTGCGTCAAAGCTTCGCGTTCGGGGCTGCCCGGGGCGTAGTCGAGGTTGGGTTCGTTCGTTGGAGCGGGAACGGTGGGGTAGGCATCCATGCTGCCGATCTTGCCACGCGGAGCACAACCGGTGCGAGACGCCGATTCCTCGCCGATCGGCCGCTGCGCCTCGGCCGCTTCCGGCCACTTGGCCGAGCGTGAAGAGGCTAGGCGGACTTCTTTGTCGTCGCCTTCTTCGGCGTCGTCTTGGCACTGGCTGTCGGTTTTGTCTTGGTCTTGGTGGCCGACTTCGTCGCCGCCTTGCCGGTGGATGACGTGGCCTCGGCCTGGGACGTCGGCTTCGACGTACGGCGACTCTTGGTCGGCGCAGGCGCCGCAGCCCCTTCAGTACCGGTGGCGGCGACGATGTCGCTCGCAACCGCTTCCCGGCGCTGCTTCGCCGCCTCGACACTGGCACGCAGCGCAGCCACTAGGTCGACGACGTCAGCCGTCTGGGCTTCCTGAGAGTCGGCCTCGGGCAGCGGGAGTCCGGAGGCTTTGGCCTGTACGAGCTCCTCGAGCGCTCTGCGGTAGTCGCTGGAGTACTTCGACGGGTCGAACTCTCCCGACAGCGTGGAGATGTAGGACTCGGCCATCCCCACCTCTTGCTTACGAATGTTCACCGAGTCGTCCGGAACGGCGAAACCGCTGTCACGCACCTCATCTGGCCACAACATCGTCTGAAGGACCAGCGCACCATCCTTCTCACGGAGCAGGGCCAGCGTCTCGCGGGTGCGGATCGCCACCTTGACCAACGCGCACTGTCCTGTGGTCGTCAGAGCATCCCGCAGCAGCACGTAGGGCTTGAGCCCCACACCATCGGCGGCCAGGTAGTAGGCCTTGGAGAAGTACAGCGGATCGACTTGTTCCGCCGGTACGAACTCCAGCACCTCGATCGACTTGGCGGTGGGCAGCGGCAGATCGCCGAAGTCGTCGTCCGTCAAGACGACGAGCCGTCCATCCGGCAGCTCATACGCCTTCCCGATGTCGGAGTACGGCACCTCGGAGCCGTCGATCTCGCACACTCGCTTATAGCGGATTCGACCACCGTCGGCTTCGTGCACCTGTCGAAACGACACATTGCGTTCCTCGGTCGCCGAATAGACCTTGATTGGGATCGTCACCAGGCCGAACGAAATCGTGCCCTTCCAGATCGCCTGCATGGCGCCTCCCTATCCGTTTACCTGCGATAACGCTAGCAAGCGGCGGCCGGGGCCCTCGAGGAACCGACATTCCCGATGGTGCCCGGCCGTAAAAACACCTCATCCCGTCGCTCGCGGAAACTACACCGAGACGGAAATTGGTGGCCGCCAATGCCGACAGACTCGGGCCTTCGGTGGCGTGTCGGCGGAGGGGCTAGCGGCGGGAGAAGCGGCGGCTCGGCTGCTGCGGCGCCTGGCCTGACCCAGGGGCTGCAACCAGGACGACGTCTGGTACGCCGACGAACTCGGCAGCAAGTCGACCGAGGGCCTTCGTCAGCGGGGATTCAGGCGCGGCCTCGGTCAGCGTGCGTCCGTGCACCATCGCCTTGTCACACGCGGGCCGGTCCTCTGGAAGCGTCCGCAGCTGGCTCGCCCCGGTGGCCCGAGCGACGAGCTCGAGCATCTCATCGGTCGACCAACCGAGACTGTCGCGCACCCGGTTGACGACGAGGTACGGGGACGTCCCGGGAAGCACGACCGACAGTTCGTGCACGGCTCGGATCAGACGGCTGAGACCGAGTGGGTCCGCGCTACCCACCACGACGACGAGGTCGGCCGCAGTCAGGGCCTCGATCGTCGCGCCGTTGCGGCGCGGCACCGCAAGGTCGTAGCTGACCTCTTCGTCGGTCTCCACAGCGAAGCCGCAGTCGACCACAGTGAAGGTGCACAGCGCACGAGCGGCGTCGAAGACGTCGCGGAGAAGCGGCGGCTTGACCTCCGTCCAGCGGTCGGCACGCGGCAGCCCGGTGAGCACTCGCAGCCGGGGGCTAACCCGCCGCGCGAGCTGGGCCAAGGTCTGCGGCGTCAACGCTCCGGAGTTTGCGGCGCGGGCGGCCGCCAACAGGCCTGAAGACTCGTCGAGAAGGCCGAGCAGAGGTGCGCACGCGCCACCGTAGACGTCAGCGTCGACCACTAGCGTGTCGGCTCCAAGCCGCGCCAACTCAGCGCCCAGGCCAAGTGCCGTCACCGACCGGCCTGGAGCTCCCGTGGGTCCCCACACTGCCAGCACGCTGCCGGAATTTTTCGCAACCGGGGTTTCAGCAGGCTCGCCATTTTGGGGCTCGCCGACGTCCAGCGGGCCCGCGCCAGCCACCGTCACCACCTCAGGGACAGAGATCACGTCGTCCGCAGCGGCGAACAGGGTGACGCCGAGTCGACGCAGAGCTGCCTCGTCGGCACTCGAGGTCTCCGCTGTCCAGCCGACGACCTCCACGCCGTGGTCGCGCAGGCGAGCGACAACGGTGCGGTCGATGCCTCGAAGTTGCGCGGAGACCAAGGCCACTTTGGCCTGCTGAAGGGCAGCGGCAGCCAGCAGGTCAGGGACGTCGACGCACCGGCGTACGACGTGGAATAGCGGGTCGTTCAAGGCCTTGAGCAGAGTCGCCTCGAAGTCGGCACCACCGACTGCGACAAGGATCCCCGTCGACATCTCAGCCGCTGATCCGAATCAGCACCACGGTGGCTCCGTTGAGAGCGTCGAGCACCGCGGACGTGGCGGTGCCCTGCGACAGCGCCACGACGACCTGCCGGTCACCACCCAGCCCCGTCACGCTGACCTCCGCGACTGACAACACGGCGGCATCGTTCAGTACTAACTCGGAGTGGCGCCGACGATCCTCAGGCTTGGGCACCGCCCACACCTGGACATGGTCACCGGCAACAAGGTCGGTGGGTAAACCGGCAGCGGTGACGCCGAGAGGCAGTTGAGCCGGCAGCGACGCGCCGTCGGTGGACACGGCGGATCGAGGCAGCATCTCGCCGGCGCCGAGATCGTGGGTGGTATGCGCGTTCTGGGGTATCGACTCGTCGGCCAACCAGTATCGGCTCTGGTCGGCAAGGTCACCGAAGTGCACACGAGTGACACCTAGATCCGAGGTGTCGACAGCCATCCCAGCGCTGACGGCGTGATCCAGTGTCCACACTGGCACGGTGTTGTCGGCCGCCGCCAACACTCGCGCACCGATGACGACCGAAGCCAGGACGAGGAGGGCTCCCAGCCACAGCCGCGGATCGCGCCACCGAGCGGTGCCCGTACGGCGTGCCGGCGGTGAGGCAGCCACCTCTCCGGCATCCGCAGTGTCGGCCGGATGAGCGACCCCACGTTGCAACAAGGACACGGCCGACATTGTGCCGGGGTGGTGCACTCGGCGGAAGGGTTGTGCACAGCTCTGGCGCGAAATCCCCGAAATCGGCGTAGAAGCCGTGCCAGAATTTCGGTATGGCCGATCCCTCGACCCGTTTCTACAGCCTCGCAGACGTGGCCGAGGTTTTGAACATCTCAGTCAAGCAGACATACGCGCTTGTGCGCCGCGGAGATCTTCCCGCGATCAAGATCGGTGGCCGAGGCCAGTGGCGGGTCGAACATACTGCGCTCGAGAGCTACATCAAGGACGCGTATCAAAGCACCCGCCAGTACATCCACGATCACCCGTTCACCGCGGACGAGGCTGGAGAGAAGCTCGACGCTGATCGGAGCAATGCAGCGAAGCCCGCTCTCGGCGACTAGGTCCTGGTCGCGCTGGCACGCCGTACCTGCCCGAGAGCGGCGAACGGCACAGTAGATCTGCCACGCACCGACGAGCGCCGCGGCGCTTCGCCGATCTCGTGAAGCGCCAGATCGACATAGTCCGCTCCCACGCGCTCCGGCGTTCCCGTGAGCGACGTCCCGGTGCGCAGCGTCACCATGACGGCGGACCGTTCGAGCACCACAGCTCGCAACGCTGCGGTGAGACGCAGGCGACTCGAAACGGGGCTGCCCCCACTCGGGCTAGTGGCTGCCGTCGGCAGGTCGGAGATGGCCAGCACCGCTGTCAACGGAATCAAAACCTCGTCCGCCGCTTGCAACAGCAGCCAGTCCGCTCCGACCTGGAGCAGCGCGCCACGCACTGTTCCGACGCCCTCGACCGACAACGAGACGGCGGCGCCTTCTGCGGCGCGTAGACGGCTGAGCAAGCTGATGCGGCCGAGTTCGAAGCGCACCTGATCGGCGATCTCTGCATCAGCGTCGGCCTCCACCATCGTCTGTGCCTGGCTTTCCAGGTCCGCGAACAGGCGGTCCCAGCGCATGGCGGCGACGCTAGACCTCCAACCCCCCAGTTGTCAGACCCTGAGGCGGATTCCGCCCACCTGGCGCGGAGACGTTGTGGACACCTGCTTGACCAGCCCATGCAGGGGCGCTAGACAAGTGCTGTGGGCAGCAAACAGAAGCAAATGTGCGAATTGGGCTTCCTCTGGCGTTTCAAGCGTGGTGGCGACAGATGGCGGGCACTCGCCATGTGCACTGTCTCCGTGTACCTGCTCGTGCGGCTCGCGGAAGAGGCCAGCGTCCCTTCGTTGGTGAAGTTGCGGCTCGGTCTCTTCGCCGGTACGCCGCCCGCAGGTGGCCTGACGCTCGACCGGGCAGTAGCAGATCTCGCTCTTCCGGCAGCGCTCGGAGTGGCCGTCATTCTGCTGGGGTTGGTTGCGCTCAACTCCCTCGGCGCTTGCCTGGCCGGCCGAATGCCACAGCTCGACACGTTGGCGAGAAGCATCACCCCGGCGGCCCTTCGGCGCTACGTTCTCGGGCTCTGCGGGATAGCGCTGGCCACGTCAGCGGCTTCCGGGGCCGCCGCTGCGGATCCCAGCTCACCCCCGCATCCGAGCCTGTCCCCCAGCCGCATCTCCGGCCTTCCATTACCTGATCTGCCGATCGCTCCGGTAAGGACGGTCGTCGTGGTGCACCCCGGGGACAGCCTGTGGTCGATAGCCCGCCGGACTCTGCCGAGCTCAGCCTCCGACGCGGTCGTGTCACGCCGGGTGGCACGGCTGTACGCCGACAACCGCCGAATTCTCGGCCCCGATCCCGATCTGATCTTCCCCGGCCAAACCCTTCTCCTGCCCAGAGGAGTCTCATGAGCTCGACGATGTATCTACGACCCGCACCTCCGCCGGCCCACAGTGCGGCACGCTGGACGGGCGATCGACGCCTCCCCGTGGCGGAGGAGGTGACGCCGTATAGCCAAGGCGCCCTGGCGTTGACGTTTCCACTACCGAGTGGGCTGGATTGTGAGCCGAGGAGTACCGCTCTCACGCTGGTGCAGCAGGGGTCGTGGCGAAGCGCGGATCCGAGCGAGTCACAAGTGTGGGCGGCGCGATTCCTGCAGGCCGTTGTCGAAGTGCTGTCGAGCGACCGCCCGCTCACTCAACTAGTGCGGTGGACTGACTCAGTGGTGTACGCCGACATCGGAAAGCGTCGACAGCGGTTGGCCCAGCGCGCAGCTCCGGCCTCCAGGGCGGGACGTCCGCATGTCGCTACTGTCCACGTGTGCCACCCCACAGACTCCACGGCTGAGATAGCTGCTCGTGTGACGATGGGTGGCCGGTCCCGCGCCGTCGCGGCGAGGCTCGACCGGCGCAACGAGCGGTGGCTTTGCACCGCCATCCAGTTCGGCTGACGTGCCCCTAGACGTTGCGGCGGGTCGGATCGCCGTGACAGCGCTTGTACTTACGGCCCGACCCACAAGGGCAGGGAGCGTTGCGCGAGATCTTGTCGCCGCCGGCGCCGGCGAATTCCGTGTCGTCGACATCCTCCACCTGTACGTCAGGGGCGGCGTCACCGTCGACCGTCGGAGCGGTGTACGCGAGCGTCTGCCGTTTCTGCTGCCGCTCCAGCCCCTTCGCCATGACGTGCGGCCGCTGCTCCGCAGCACCGCTCGACGCGACGAGCTCAGGGTCGAAGTTCGCCTCTGGTGACGGTGGCGCCGGAGCGACTCGAGGCGGTCGCGGAGCCCCGGAGAGGGGAGCTGGAACGCTCCGCCCCAGCGATTCCGCGTCGAGAGCCTCATCGCCCGGGGCAGCCTCCGCCTCGAGCTCCGGCTCGGCGACCTGAACTTCGACGTTGAACAGGAAGCCGACCGACTCCTCCATGATGGAATCCATCATCGCCGAGAACAGCTCAAAGCCCTCGCGCTGGTACTCCACAAGCGGATCTCGTTGGGAGTAGGCCCGCAGCCCGATGCCCTCGCGCAGGTAGTCCATCTCGTACAGGTGCTCACGCCACTTACGGTCGAGCACCGCCAGGAGAACCTGCCGCTCCAGCTCGCGCATCACCTCGCTGCCGAGGTCCTGCTCACGCTCTGCGTACGCCCGGTGAGCGTCAGCGAGCAGCTCCTCGAGGAGGAACTCCCGGGTGAGCCCCTCGACTCCCCCGACCTCATCCGCCAGCTGCTCCTGAGTCACCGTCACCGGGTAGAGCGTCTTGAGAGCCGCCCACAACTTGTCGAGGTCCCACTCTTCGGGGAAACCCTCCGTCGCTCCGTTGACATAGCCGGTGATCGTGTCGTCGATCATGCTGCTGATCTGCTCGTGCAGGTCTGCACCCGCCAGCACCCGCCTGCGCTCGGTGTAGATCACCTCGCGCTGACGGCTCATCACGTCGTCGTACTTGAGGATGCTCTTGCGGGTCTCGAAGTTCTGGCTCTCCACCTGTCCCTGAGCCGACGCGATCGCTCCCGTGACCCGCTTGTTCTCGATCGGGACATCGTCGGGGATCTTCATAGTGGTGAGCACCCAGTCGACCCAGTCGGACTTGAACAGCCGCATCAGGTCGTCTTGCAGCGAAAGGTAGAACCGTGACTCACCTGGGTCGCCTTGGCGTCCGGACCGACCGCGTAGCTGGTTGTCGATGCGCCGTGACTCGTGCCGTTCGGTGCCGATCACATAGAGCCCACCGACGTCGTTGACCTCGTCGTGTTCTGCTTGGACCTGCTTCTTCATCCGCTCGAGTGTCGACGCCCAGACGGCTTCGTACTCCTCAGAGTGCTCGACGGGGTCGAGTCCCTGGCGGCGCAGCTCCTCGTCGGCGAGGAACTCCACCGATCCGCCGAGCATGATGTCGGTGCCGCGGCCAGCCATGTTGGTCGCGACGGTGACAGCTCCCTTGCGTCCCGCCTGAGCGACAATGTGCGCCTCGTTGGCGTGCGCCTTGGCGTTGAGCACGGTGTGCGGGACCCCGAGCCGCTTGAGCAGCCCGGAAAGGTGCTCGGACTTCTCCACCGAGGTTGTGCCGACCAACATTGGCTGGCCTTCGGCGTGCCGTTCGGCGATGTCGTCGGTGATCGCTGCGTACTTTGACTCCTCGGTTCGGTAGACGAGGTCAGGCTGGTCGGCACGAATCATCGGCATGTTCGTGGGGATCTGGATCACCCCGAGCCGGTAGATCTTGTCGAACTCCGAGGCCTCCGTCATCGCCGTACCCGTCATGCCGGCAAGCTTGCTGTAGAGGCGGAAGTAGTTCTGCAGCGTGATCGTCGCGAGAGTCTGGTACTCCTCGCGGATCTGCACGCCTTCCTTGGCCTCGATCGCCTGGTGCAGACCCTCGTTGTAGCGCCGTCCGTGCAAGATGCGACCGGTGTGCTCGTCGACGATCAGCACCTCACCGTCCAAGACGACGTAGTCGCGGTCCTTACGAAACAGCTCCTCGGCTTTGATCGCGTTGTTGAGGAAGGAGATCAGGGGCGTGTTGACCGCGTCGTACAGGTTGTTGATGCCGAGATGGTCCTCGACCCGCTCGATGCCGTCCTCGAGCACCGCCACGGTCTTCTTCTTCTCGTCGACCTCGTAGTCGACGTCCTTGCGGAGCCGCTTGACCAGCGCGGCGAACTCGTCGTACCACTTCACCGACTCCTCCGCCGGGCCGGAGATGATCAACGGGGTGCGCGCCTCGTCGATGAGAATGGAGTCGACCTCGTCGACGATTGCGTAGTCGTGGCCTCGCTGGACGCACTCATCCAGCGAGCTGGCCATGTTGTCGCGCAGGTAGTCAAAGCCGAACTCGTTGTTGGTGCCGTAGGTGACGTCGGCGTCGTAAGCGGAGCGACGGTCGGCTGGTGAGATCTCCGGCAGGACCACTCCAACCGAAAGCCCGAGGAAGTGGTAGATGCGGCCCATCCACTCCGCGTGATACTTCGCCAGGTAGTCGTTGACCGTGATGACGTGAACGCCTTCGCCGGCAAGAGCGTTGAGGTACGCCGGCAACGTGGCCACCAACGTCTTGCCCTCGCCGGTCTTCATTTCGGCGATGTTGCCGTTGTGCAACGCAGCACCGCCCATGATCTGCACGTCGAAGTGACGCTGCCCGAGCACCCGCTTCGCCACCTCACGGACTGTGGCGAACGCTTCGGGGAGCAGCTCGGCGAGCGTCGCTCCGTTCGCCAGCCGGGCTTTGAACTCGTCGGTCTGCGCGCGCAGCTCCGCGTCGGTCATCGCGACGAAGTCCGCTTCGATCGCGTTGACCTGGCGGGCGACCGCCTCGAGTTTGCGAAGCTGCTTGCCCTCCCCCATACGGAGAACTCGGTCGAGCACTGTGGGCATCCGGGTGGAGCTCCCTCGTCGCGTGGTTACCTGTCGAGCGGAGTGCGCCGACTCTGCGAGCCAGCAGGTCAGCTCACACGCTTGACCTTCCCATACTAGGTGAACCGCTCTTGGTCATCCTGCGCGCAGAGCGGCTGAGACCGGACCGGACAGGTCGCCGCGTCGGTGCACGACGACATCGGACAAGCCCAGCCACCCACGCAGTCGACCCAGCACGACCGCGAGAAGCCCAGCCGTCTCATGCGGCGCCACCGGTTCGGCATGCGCCGCTTTGACTTCTAGGACGCCGGCTTTGTGGTCGGCCTTCAAATCGACGCGCCCTACGAGCTGGTCACCGAGGAGAAACGGTAGTACGTAGTAGCCGAACTGTCGGCGGGGCTCGGGAACGTAGATCTCGATGCGGTAATGGAACCCGAAGACCTCCTCGGTACGGTTCCGCTCCCGTACCACGGGGTCGAACGGGCTCAGCAGAGTGGCCGCGTGCACCCGGCGAGGCACCCGAGCATCGCGATGGAGGTACGCCGGTTGTCTCCACCCCTCGACCGAGACCTGGATCAGTTCGCCGTCCTCGACGAGTGCACTGACCGCTGGCCCGGTGTCCACCGCTCGCATCCGGTAGTAGTCACGAAGGTAGGACTGCGTGGCCACTCCCGCGCTGATGGCCGCTCTCCGGATCAGTTCGCGGTGCGCCTCCTGAGGCGTGGGATCGGGCCGGCGCAGTACAGACGCCGGAAGGACGCGCTCGGGCAGGTCGTAGAGCCGTTCGAACGACGGTGTGCGCCCCGCGGCGGTGACGTCTCCGGCGTAGAAGAGGAACTCCAGCGCCTGCTTGACCTCCGACCAGTTCCAACCCCAGTGCAGCCTGTTCTTGGGTAGATCGTCGTCGATGGTGCGGGCTGTGACCGGACCCCGCTGCGAGACATCGTTCAACACACTGGCGACCAGTCCGGGCTTCCGCACGTAGATGCTGCGCGGGCCACCCCAGGCTTCGGTGTGAGCCCGAGCCATTCGGTGCCGCATGTACGGCCACAGACCCACGGGCATGTAAGCGGCCATGTGCGCCCAGTACTCCACCAGCCGGCGCGGCCTGCTCTCTGCCGCGCGGTGGAGCAGCTCGATGTCGTAGGGACCCATGCGACTGAACAGCGGCATGTAGTGCGCCCGCCGCAGCACGTTCACCGAATCGATCTGGAGGACACCGGTGCGGCTCACTGTTCGCAACAGCGTCCGCATCGTGGGAGGAGCATGCGGCGGGTCGAGGAATCCTTGCGCGCTGAGAACGATGCGGCGAGCCTCGTCGCGGCTGAGCGTCTCGCGGGTCACCCGCACCCGTCTACGCCGGAGTTGCGGTTCTCGCTCACGAACTGTCTGGAGTGGAGGACAAGCGGATCACGCCGTAGTCGTATCCCCGGCGTCGGTAGACGACCGCTGCTTCATCGTCGTGCTCTTTGTCCAGGAACAAGTAGAAGTCGTGCCCCACCAGTTCCATCTCGTACAGCGCCTGGTCGAGCGTCATCGCAGCGGCGAGGTGAGTCTTCTCCCGCACGACAGGAGGTCCGTCACCCAGGACGGTCAACGGCCCAACCTTGTGCTCTCCGCCGCTGTCGTCAGCCGGTTTCGGCTCCTGCGCAACAGGCGTGCCTTCGAGGACCTGCGCCAACGGTGGGGGCGTGCGCGAGCCGTGGTGAACGCGTCGACGGTCGGCAGCCTTGCGCAGTTGGGCGCTGATCCGATCCACGGCCTTGTCGAGAGCGCTCAACTTGTCGGCCGCAGCCGCCTCGGCACGCACGACCGGGCCATTGCTGTGAATCGTGACCTGCACTCGAGTTGAGTGGTCAGCCAGGCGGGGGTTGTGCTCCTTGGAGAGCTCGACGTCGACCCGCAGGATGCGGTGGTTGTACTTCTCCAGCTTGGCGAGCTTTTCGTCCAGCACAGTCCGGAAGCGATCCGACACCTCACAGTTGCGGCTGTTGACAATGACGTCCACTGCGCCTCCTCGATCCCGTGACTTGACCCAGGTTTACACCATGCTGGTCGGCGTCCGGCAACCCTAGTTGAGTCACTAACCGATACCCACCGGACGTCACGGCCGCTGCAGCAAGCCTCCAGGTGGGAGTACCTGGCGGCGTCGGGTCGCTGCGATCACGGCCACACCGGCGACCTCCGCGCCGGCAGCGGACGCAGCCCGAGCAGCTTCTGCGGCCGTCGCTCCCGTGGTGCAGATGTCGTCGACCACCACCACCGTACGGCCGCTGAGGTCGCGCCTGCCTTTGACCGCGAAAGCTTCATGCACGTTGGCGGCGCGCTCCTGCGCGGTCAGCCCCGCCTGGTCTGTGACTCTGCGAGCGAGCGTCAAGGCGGGGTCGACGACCGCCGGCAGGCCCGTACGCCGGAGCGAACGGCCGCATTCACGAGCGATGCGCAGCGACGCGTCGTGTCCGCGTTCGCGGACCGCACGCGACGACGACGGCACGGGCACGAGAGCAACCACCCGTACCGACCCTGCGCTGGCGCGAGCGAGCACCCCGAAGACGCTGATCGCCAGCGCCCGGCCGAGGGGTTTCGAGAGAGTCAATCGACCCTGCTCCTTGTGCGCAAGCAGGGCTTCCTTGGCGACCCCCCCGTAATCCGCGACCGCGAACACCGCGGGCATGCCCTTCGGCGCTGGGCGCGGGCGGACTTCGAACGGAAGTCCGTTCAGTGCGTCCGCGCATCGCAAACACAGTGCGTGTCCCGGCCGCATGCAGTGGACGCAAGCACCGCCGAGGAGCAGATCCGTCGAGGCCGCAACCACCTCATGAGCGCTTCCCATGCCACCAAAATGCCGGGCAGGTGGCCGACTCGGTACCGGC
>JBBSHN010000043.1:0-18866 GCA_038252945.1 Propionibacteriales bacterium
CAACCAGCGAGGTGACGGCGCCGAGGTACTCCTCCGGGCAGTCCACGGTCAGCCGCTCGACCGGTTCGTGCGTTCTGCCGTCGACGCTTCGGGTGACGACCTGCGGCTTGCCGACTGTGAGCTCGTAGCCTTCTCGGCGCATCTGCTCCACCAGGATGGCGAGCGCGAGCTCACCGCGGCCTTGTACCTCCCACGCGTCTGGGCGCTCTGTAGGCAGGACTCGGATCGATACGTTGCCTACCAACTCGCGGTCGAGCCGCTCCTTCACCAACCTCGCGGTGACCTTTGTCGTCTTGCCGCCGCCGCCACCACCGCTGCTGCCGTGGCCGGCCAACGGAGACGTGTTTGTGCCGATGGTCATGGCGATCGCCGGCTCGTCGACCGTGATGAGCGGCAGGGCGACCGGTGCCTCAGGGTCGGCCAAAGTTTCCCCAATGGTGATGTCCGGGATGCCGGCGACCGCGACGATGTCTCCGGGGCCGGCAACGTCGGCGGGTACTCGCTCCAGCGCCGACGTGATGAACAGCGAGCTGATCCGGACGTCGCGTCGGCTGCCGTCGTGCCGCAGCCAGGCCACCTGCTGCCCTTTGTGCAGGCTCCCCTCGCGAATGCGGCACAATGCGAGACGGCCGAGAAACGGCGAGGCGTCAAGGTTCGTCACTTGTGCCTGCAGCGGAGCGCCGGCGGTGTACTCCGGCGGAGGCACTGCTCGCAGCATCGTGGCGAACAGCGCTTCGAGGTCCGGAGCGGCCGGCATCTCTCCGTTCTTCGGCTGGTCGAGACTGGAACGGCCAGCTCGCGCCGACGCGTAGACCACCGGGAAGTCGAGGGCGTCCTGTGCAGCGTCTGCCTCGAGGACATCGAGGAACAGCTCATAGGTTTCGTCGACAACCTCGCCGATGCGGGCGTCTGGACGGTCCACCTTGTTGACGACGAGCACCACCGGAAGGTGCCGGGCGAGTGTCTTGCGCAGCACGAAGCGGGTCTGCGGCAACGGACCTTCCGACGCGTCCACCAGAAGAAGAACTCCATCAACCATGGAGAGGCCCCGTTCGACCTCCCCACCGAAGTCGGAATGGCCAGGGGTGTCCACGATGTTGATGGTGACGGGCCCATTGGTCGCGGCGGGTCCGTCGTAGCGGACGGCTGTGTTCTTGGCGAGGATGGTGATGCCCTTCTCGCGCTCTAAGTCGCCGGAGTCGAGTACCCGATCATTGACGTCGGCGCCCACCCGAAACGCGCCGGACTGCCACAGCATCGCGTCCACAAGCGTCGTCTTACCGTGATCAACATGAGCCACAATGGCGACGTTGCGAAGATCTTCGCGAGTCGCCTTACGACTGTGGTCCGGTGCCACGGTGCGAGGCGGAAGGACTAGGCACCCGCCGACGTGTAGACGAGGTAACCGATAAGGAAGCCAGCAAGGGTGCCGACGATTGCAACGACAAGAGCGATGATCGAAAGCCGCTCACCCTTGGAACGGGCGACCACGGCAAGCACGATAGCCGCAACGCCGAAGAGGATCGGAAAGAAGATGATCGCAACAACCCCGAACACGATGGCCAGGATGGAGAACAAATTGCTGGTGTTCTGCAGGGGAGTGTTCGGCCCAGGCGGATACGACGGCGGTGGCGGGTAGTTGGCCTGCGACATGGTGGTCACCATACGCAACACTGGTCATCGGTTGAGAGGTCGAGGAGGTATAGGGCGTGGCGACTCGCCGGAGCAACAGCGGTGATCGGAGCCCCGCGCGACGGCTGCACAGTCCTCGGCGCGTGGCCATGCTGAGCGTGCACACATCGCCGCTCGACCAACCAGGTACCGGCGATGCCGGCGGCATGAACGTCTACGTCGTGGAGTTGTCCCGCTGCCTGGCGGCTGCAGGCGTTGAGGTCGACATCTTCACGCGCACAACCTCGCGAAACTTGTCCGCGGCGACTGCGCTGGCGCCTGGTGTGACGGTGCGCCACGTCACCGCCGGCCCGTTCGAAGGCCTGACCAAAAGCGAGCTGCCAGCTCAGCTCTGTAGCTTCGCCCGCGGCGTTTTGCGCACGGAGGCCTCGTATGAACCTGGCTACTACGACCTCATCCACTCCCACTACTGGTTGTCCGGCCAGGTGGGGGCGTTGGCGCGTGATCGGTGGAAAGTGCCGCTGGTGCACTCGATGCACACGATGGCGAAGGTGAAAAACGCCGCGCTGGCCACCGGCGACGACGCTGAGCCGACAGCTCGTGTCATCGGGGAGGAGCAGGTGGTCGACGCAGCCGACCTGTTGGTGGCGAACACCGGAGCTGAACGCCGACAGCTGATCGACCTCTATGGAGCCGATCCTGAACGCGTACGAGTGATCAGCCCGGGCGTCGATCTCGCAGTGTTCTCCCAGGGCGACAAGGCGGCTGCGAGGCGTCGGATAGGACTGTCTTCGGACGCGCTCGTGCTCCTCTTCGTTGGTCGGATCCAGCCTCTGAAGGCCCCGGACGTGGTCATCGAGGCCGCGGCCCACTTGCTGGCGGCTCAACCGGACCTGCGGAAACGCCTGGTGGTGCAGGTCGTGGGTGGACCGTCTGGCACCGGCCAGGAAAGCCCACGTCATCTCGCCGAACTCGCGGCCCGGCTCGGTGTGGCCGATGTCGTCCGCTTCTCGGACCCGGTGTCACAGCACGTACTTGCCGACTACTACCGGGCGGCAGCCGTCGTCTGTGTGCCGTCGTACAACGAGTCGTTCGGGCTCGTCGCCATCGAGGCGCAAGCCTGTGGCACTCCGGTCGTTGCCGCGGACGTCGGTGGACTCTCGACAGCCGTGCTCGACGGACGCACCGGCGTATTGGTGAAGGGGCATGACCCCGTTTTGTATGCGGGTGCAATCCGCCGTTTGCTCACGCAGCCGGAAGATGCTGCGCGGCTGGGCGCTGCGGGCGCTCGGTACGCCTCGACGTTCGGTTGGCCGGACACTGCGCGGAGCATGCTGAACGCCTATGCCGAGGCGGCCACCCTGCTCCGGACGGACGCACTCGCCGTTGCGACATGACGAGCCCGGCGGCAGACCCCTCCGATGCTGCTCCGGGTGGTGATGGTCGCGACGCTGGCTCACCAGATGCCTGCGAAGTGCGGACGATTGTTCATGCGGCGCTGAGATCGGTCGGTGTGTCTGCAACGGAGCCGCAGCCGGGAACGTTTGTCTTCGACCTGCCCGGTGAGCACAAGCTGGCGACACCTTGCCGCTTGGTCGTCGGAGACCACACGCTTGCCGCACATGCCTTCGTCTGCAGGAATCCCGACGAGAACCACGAGGTCGTCTACCGGTGGCTGCTCAACCGCAACCTCAGGGTCTACGGCGTCGCCTTCGCCGTCGACGCCAGCGGCGACATCTATCTCACTGGTCGACTGCCTCTGGCGTCGGTGACAACGGCGGCGGTGGATTTCCTGCTCGGCGCAGTGCTCACCTACGCAGATGAGTCGTTCAACTCTCTTCTGGAGATGGGGTTCGCTACCTCGATCCGACGAGAATGGCGTTGGCGAGTCAGCCGAGGCGAGTCGACCCGCAATCTCGAGGCGTTCCGGAGCTGGCTCGAGCGTCCGGACGACGACTCTGGTGCCGAAAACTGATGCACTCCTGTCGGTGACGCCGAATCCTGCAGGAATATGTCAGCTCGCTTGTACGCTGTAATGGTCAGTGAGTACAAAATCCATTACGTCACCTCTCGCGGCAACACGCTTGCTGGGAGTCTGCAATGCGCGGCGACCACCGCGCAGAAAGTGAAGGAAGACATGATTACCGCCCCGGACGTTGCACGCGAGATTGGCGTGGAACGGCGAGCGGACGCGCGGAAGTCAGTTCTTTCCGCCGCTGCCCGGCTGGCTCGGCGGGAGCGACGCCTCAGTCGTCGGCTTCAGCGCCTGGACGAGCAGATCGCGGGACAGTCGATAGACGTCTGAGCGACCTTCCCACCGCAAGTGGCGAGGACTGGTCCTCGCCTTACAAGCGCCAACTACGAGCCGGCTCCCCAACGGGGCCGGCTCGTTTTCATTGAACGGCTTGAATCAGCGGCCCTGAGCGGCGACGGCCGCGATCACCTCAGCAGCACCGTCGGGGTCCAGATACTCCCCACCGGGCGTCGACGGGCGCATATCGTCGTCTAGCTCGTAGAGCAGGGGAATGCCGGTCGGGATGTTGAGGTTCACGACCGCCTCGGCCGAAAGCCCGTCTAGATGCTTGACCAGTGCTCGCAAAGAGTTTCCGTGAGCGGCCACAAGCACGCACGGCTTGTTACGCACGTCGGGGACGATCGCGTCGTACCAGTACGGAAGCATCCGTGCCACAACGTCGGCCAGGCATTCGGTGCGGGGGACGAGCTCCGGGGGCAGTTTCGCGTACCGAGGGTCGCCGAGTTGGCTGAACTCGCTGTCGTCGGCAAGTCGAGGAGGAGGTGTGTCGTAGGAACGGCGCCACACCATGAACTGCTCTGCTCCGAACTGCTCGAGTGTCGCCTTCTTGTCCTTCCCTTGCAAGGCGCCATAGTGACGCTCGTTCAGCCGCCACGACCGCCGTACCGGAATCCACGTCCGCTCTGTGACGTCGAGACAAAGCCCAGCCGTTTGAATCGCGCGGCGCAACACCGAGGTGTGTACGACGTCAGGGAGCAGACGGCGGTCGCTGAGCAGTTCACCCGCTCGAACCGCCTCCTGCCGTCCTCGCTCACTGAGAGGGACATCGACCCAACCCGTGAAGAGGTTCTTCGCGTTCCATTCGCTCTCCCCGTGGCGCAGCAGGACCAGCGGATGTCGGCCCAGAGTCGATGTTGTCGTCATGGCCGCCACCTTAATGAGGTGGCGACGCGTGCCGCCGCCGACTGACGGCGTACGGCCTAGACCGCCTGCGGCCGGGTACCGGTGACCAGGTAGACGATGCGACGAGCCATCGAGACGGCGTGATCTCCGATGCGCTCGTAGTAGCGCCCCAGCAAAGCCGCGTCGATGGCGGGCTCGACACCGGCGACCCAGGTGTCACTGAGCAGCGTGCGGAACATCAGACGATGCAAGCGGTCCATGTCATCATCAGCCGCTTCCAGTGCCAAGGCCGCCGTGACGTCTGAGGTGGCGACGATGTCGGCCGTGGCGGCGATCATCAGGTCCGCGCGGTGGGCCATCGCCTCCATCGTCGGCACCAGTACAGCGGGGACAGCCTGCGCTGGGAAGCGGAGTCTCGCGACCTCTGCGACGTGTACGGCGAGGTCACCCATCCGCTCCAGGTCCGCGACCATACGCAGTGAGGCTATGAGTGTGCGCAGGTCGCCGGCCACAGGTTGTTGCCGGGCCAGGATCTCAAAGCTCTCGTCCTCGATCCGTTCGCGAGCCGCGTCGATCGCAGCGTCGCCGCTGATCACGCGCTCAGCCGCGGAAGCGTCCGCACTCAGGAGTGCCCGCGTGGCCAAGTTCAAAGCTGTGCGCACCTGGCCGGTCATCTCGACCATGTCCGACACAACCTCGGACAGTCGCTGCTGGTACTGATTGCGCACGATTTCACCGTAGTCGGTGGCGGTAACGCGCCCGGGCGGCGCGGTGAACGGCGCGTGAACTTCCGGGCAACCTCACAGTTGGAAGAACCGTGACAACGCGTCACACCTTGCTTCCTGCGTAGGCTTTCGCGCATGGATCCCTTTGCGGCGGCGGTCCTCGGTGGTGGAGTCGGCGCCGCAGTGAGCATCGCGAGTGCGGTGGCCTGGCGGGTCAGCGAGACTCACCAGCGCCGCGTCCCGCCGTCACCAGAGCCCGTCGTGCCGGTCGGTGCAGCGGACGTGCTGTCGGTATTGCGCTCGTCGGCTCTCATCGTCGGTGCCGATGACGATGTGCTGAAGGCCAGTGCGCCGGCGCATCTGATGGGCCTTGTCAGCGGTTCGCGCCTCGCCTCCGACGAGCTCACCGAGCTCGTTCGTGCCGTCCGTCGCGACGGACAGATCCGCGAAACTGACCTTGAGCTTCGCTCGGGCCAAAGCGGTCCTCGATACGTTGTCGCCCGGATAGCTCCGCTGAGCAGCCGGCTCACATTGCTGCTGGTAGACGATCGCACCCGAGAACGCCGCGTCGAGGAGGTCCGGCGCGACTTCGCCGTCAACGTCAGTCATGAGCTCAAGACCCCAGTGGGCGCCATAGCTTTGCTGTCGGAGGCCGTGGGTGAGGCCGCCGACGACCCCGAAGCGGTGCGACGGTTCGCCGCCCGGATGCGCACCGAAGGCGAGCGTCTGTCGGTACTTGTGCAGCGCATCGTCGACTTGTCGCGCGTGCAAGGCGATGATCCGCTCGAAGAGGTGGAGGTCGTGTCTGTCGACGCGCTGGCCGAACGAGCGCTGGACCGCGTGCGTGTCGACGCTGCGAACAAGTCGATCCAGCTGGCGTTTGCGGGGAATTCCGGCCTCTACGTCTCTGGTGACGCAGATCAGCTCGAGGCGGCGTTGGGCAACCTTGTTGACAACGCCGTCGCCTACAGTGCCGGTGGCACGCGGGTGACGATCGCAGCGAAGGTCAGAGACGCCCAGGTCGAGATGAGCGTCACCGATCAAGGCTCCGGCATTCCGCTAGCAGAACTCGACCGCATCTTCGAACGGTTCTATCGGGTCGACCCGGCTCGTGCGCGGACAACCGGTGGCACGGGCCTCGGCCTGTCGATCGTCAAGCACATCGCCGCAACGCATGGCGGCGACGTTTCTGTCTGGAGCGCGGAAGGTCAAGGCTCCACATTCACCCTGACGCTGCCGCGTGCCGAGCCACAGCAGACGCATGGCTCTCGTGCCGCTGACCCAGCGCTGGGCAGTACGGTGCCTCAGCTGTCGTGACGCGCGTGCTGGTCGTCGAAGACGAGGAGAGCTACCGCGAGGCGCTGTCGTACGTTCTGGGCAAGGAGGGTTTCGACGTCGCCGTGGCGTCCTCGGGACCGGAGGCTTTGACGACGTTCGAGCAAACCGGTGCAGACATCGTCTTGCTCGATCTGATGCTGCCAGGTTTGCCGGGCACCGAGGTCTGTCGAAGGCTGCGACAAATGTCGTCAGTGCCAGTGATCATCGTCAGTGCGAAGGACGACGAGATCGACAAGGTGGTCGGACTCGAGATAGGCGCCGACGACTACGTCACCAAGCCCTACAGTCCGCGCGAACTGATCGCTCGCATCCGCGCGGTTCTGCGCAGGGGTGCCGAGAGCGATCAACTGGTGCCCGCCAGTCTCGACCTCGGTGACATTCGCATGGACGTCGAGCGCCACATTGTCACAGTCCGGGGCGAAGAAGTCCGGTTGCCGCTGAAAGAGTTCGAACTGCTCGAGTTCTTCCTGCGAAACACCGGACGAGTGCTGACTCGCGGCCAACTCATCGAACGCGTGTGGGGATCTGACTACTTCGGGGACACCAAGACGCTCGACGTGCACGTCAAACGGCTGCGCACCAAGATCGAACCGGACCCCGCCCATCCACGGCTCCTGGTGACCGTGCGGGGGCTGGGGTACAAGTTGCAAGTGTCGGGCTCAATGGAGCCGCGCGGGGAAGAGTGACGCGGCAGGACTGCATTGCGTGCTCCTGCTCACGGAGTGGTCGGCTGCGTGGCGCTCGGGATGGGTGGGGAGCCCCTTCCAGTCGAACCGATCGGCACCTTTGCGTAGATGGAGCCGCGGTTGACCACGGGCACCATGATCTTGACGGGTGCTGCCTGACTGAACGCGAACGTCAAAGTGATGAACATGCCGGCCTCTAGGCCCGTGCCGGAGATCCGCACGGCTCCTGAATCGGCCAGCTGAACCGACTGACCGTACGGAAGCGAAATCCCTCCCCGAGGCAGCGCCTGCACCTTTAGTGTCGAGCCCCGGGTGTCGGTCGCGGCTACGGACATGAGAGCGTCTTGCTTGCTTTTCTGATTGATCAGGGCCGCTACCACAGTGCCGTTGCCTTTACCGTCGGTGACCACCAGCGTGTTGATCGCGTACACCTGGCCCGAGCGGCTGCTGATGCCTTCTCCGGGTTGGTAAGGCTGGAGAGTTTGGGCGCTGAAGCCAGCGGCGCACCCACTCAGCAAGAGCGCGGCAGTGACGACGGTGGCCCAGTCCTGCACCCCGCGCCACGACCTGGGCGGCTGCGGCCACCTCACGATTGTTCCTCCTGGTCCGCATGTGCTCGTCGCTGGACGCCGAGAATTCGCCCCATCCCTTCGGAATGCCTGCTCAGCGTAGCGAACCAGCAAGCAGGCCCTCACCGATGCCGCTGCCATGCATGCCCGGCAGCATTTGTCAACCCCCAATCCGGCCGCTGACCTGCGCAAACGCATTCAGGCGCCGCCACAACCGTGGTATCCTGGGGACCTGGAAAGGGGTAGCTGACACATGACGTTTACGGTCGGCGAGACGGTGGTGTATCCCAATCATGGGGCCGCGGTCATCGAAGATATTGAGACCCGGAAGATCAAGGGCGAGGATCGGCTCTATCTCGTCTTACGCATTGTGGCGCAAAACGACCTCGTCGTACGAGTGCCCGCCTGCAATCTCGACCTCGTCGGCGTACGCGACGTCGTCGACCAGGCCGGCCTCGAGCGTGTCTTTGGGGTGCTGCGAGCCGAGCACACGGAGGAGCCGACCAATTGGTCGCGCCGTTACAAGGCAAATCTGGAGAAGCTGCATTCCGGTGACGTCATGAAGGTCGCCGAGGTGGTTCGGGACCTGTGGCGGCGTGAGCGGGAGCGTGGGCTTTCAGCGGGCGAGAAGCGGATGTTGGCCAAAGCCCGTCAGATCCTCGTGTCTGAGCTGGCTTTGGCTGAGCACACGAACGAGGACAAGGCAGAGACCATCCTCGACGAGGTACTCGCCTCTTAAGGGCCGGCGCGATGGCTATGCGCGTCGCCGCGGTCATCGCCGCTGCCGGTGCCGGCACGCGGCTGAGCTCCACGGAAAACCCCCACCCGAAGGCGCTACGGAGCCTGGCAGGTCGCTCCCTTCTGGACTGGGCGGTGGCCGCGCTGTCGCCGCTGGTCGACCACATCGTTGTTGCTGTCCCGCCCGCCGTCCTGGGCGACCTGCAGGGGACCGCCGGGCGCTTCGACGGCCCTGTCACCGTCGTCGCCGGCGGCGCTACCCGTCAGGAGTCGGTGAGACGGGGGTTGGCGGCGCTTCCCGCCGACACCGAACTTGTTCTCGTCCACGATGCAGCTCGCCCTCTGGTGCCGGCGGCGGTGATCGTGCGGGTGCTTGACGCGCTGCGCGGAGGAGCGGTGGCGGTCGTACCTGCGGTGCCGCTGGCCGACGCGCTACGTCAGGTCGGCAGTGATAGCGACAGCGTCAGTCTGGAACGGACCCGACTGCGGGCGGTGCAGACTCCACAAGGCTTTCGCGCCGATGTGCTGCTTCAGGCACATCGCGCCGCCGAGGACCTGTGCGCTGCAGACGACGCCGTACTCGTCGAGCGGTGTGGATTACCGGTGGTGCTCGTCGAAGGTTCGGAGTTGTCGTTCAAGATCACCTCTCCCCTGGACCTCGAGCTGGCCGAAGCCGTGATCCGGACCGCGGACGGAGACTTTCAGCGGTAGACGAACGCCGTTGCGAAGGCTGCCAGACCCTCTCCCCTTCCGGTGAGCCCGAGACCGTCCGTCGTCGTCGCCGACAGGCCGACCGGAGCCTCGCACGCGTCGCTCAACACCTGCTCCGCGACGAGACGACGCTCGCCGAGCCGGGGGACCGGACCAATCAGCTGTACGGCGATGTTTCCAATGGTGGCACCCGCCTTGGACAACCGCTTCCTCGTCTCGGCAAGCAGAGCCCCCCCACTGGCTCCTGCCCACGCCGGGTCCGACGTTCCGAACTGGCTGCCGAGATCGCCCAACCCGGCCGCAGAAAGCAAGGCGTCGCACATGGCATGGGCCACCACATCACCGTCTGAGTGGCCGGCGAGGCCGGCTGGCTGGTCAGGCCACTCCAGTCCGGCGACCCACAGTGGGCGACCGGTCTCCAAACGGTGAACGTCGACGCCAATGCCTACGCGTGGCTCCCGGTTGTCAGGCACGGTGGAATTGTGCCAGCGGGAACGGCGCTTGTAGCCGCTCATTGAGATTCACCAGTTACGCTCGGCGGAGTTGGGAGCAGCGGGCAGTCGGTGTGAGGCAGGGGCAATGATGTACACGATGCCTCCTGACCGTCCCAGCCAGACTCTCTCAAAGTCGGCCCGCGCAAACACCGTGCGGACGTCATCGTTGCTCGGCACCAGGTGGGACGCGGGGTCGTTGGCGACGACGTCGCCTGCATCGGTGAACCCTGCGAGAACGAGGAGATGTCCCCTCGTCGCATAGCCGGCGCCCGGCAGCTCGGTCGCGGTGAACGTCACGGAGGCGATCAGCGGAACGCCGGCGCCGATGAACTGCTCCGCCTCGCGCAGGGACCGTAGCCGAGTGACGAATGCGGTGAGCAGCCCGAATCGACTGGCGTAGGCGGTGTTGAAGGGCCAGTTGCCGGTGCCGTCGTAACTCCAGTCGTAGCTGTTCGCGGCGGCGTAGTCGACCTGCGGATCGGCGTACGAGGGGTCGACCCAGCTGTAATCCACCGCGGAGGGGCCGTACGACGGATTGCCTGTCGTCTGCTGCCAGTAAGCCAGCACCATCGCGGTCGAGGCGGGACTGCACCAAGCCTCACCGCCGCCGTTGTACTGGGGGTACTCGCCGACGTGGATCTCCTGGGAGTACGCCGGCACGTCGAGCGTCGTGCCGCAACTGTGACCGGGCGGGCTGCAGGCGACCTCCTTCGGTGGTGCTGAGACCATCGCGCCGACCAGCCGAACGCATGGCGTCGCGCTCGACCCACTGGGCCGGTGCAGCGACACAGTGAGGCGCCATGCCGCACAGGGGTGCTCAGGATTCGCAACGAGCGTGTCGACGTCGACGGTGGCCAGGTCGTCCTTCTGGTTCGGCACCGACGTGCGGTGAATGGAGGTGGTGTCCTCCGCCCACCGACCAAGGACGTGGCTCTGTGACCACACGTTGCCCGACCGGACGGCGACGGAAATCTCCATCCAGGTGCCGGCGGGGGTGCGCGCGTTCCAGGACGGCACAAGCTCGGTGAAGTCGAAGCCGGGTGTGACTTCGGAGGAGGACCAGGTCGCGACGTCGTAGCTGCGGGTCGAGCCGTCGCCGTGAGGGTCGGTGTAAGAGTAGGTGTGGGTGGGTCGCTGAATTGTCAGCCCTTGGCCGCTGACCACCGTCCCCGCCAATCGCCCTTCGGACCAAACGGCGCAACTCCACTGTCGGTAGGCGATGTGCCTTCGATCACCGGTCACCAGTTGCTGTGGGCCGCAGCGTTGGGCAGCCGTACGTGGGGTGGGTGGATCACGTAGACCACTCCACCTCCGTTATCGACCCAGGCGTTCTCGAACTGGCCGCGCTTGTAGACCCGTCGCACCGTCGAAGCTGTGTGAGCGGCCGGATCGTTGACTATGACGTTCCCGCTCGCGGTGAAGCCCCGGATGACCAGCAGGTGGCCGCTGGTGGACGAGAGGGGAGCGCCGTCGAGCTGGCCGGTGCCGAACGCGATGGCTGCGACCAACGGAATGCCCGCTCTGACGAAGAGCTCCGCGTCGCGCAGCGAACGCAGTCGTGTCACGAAGGAGTCCAGCCCGAAGCGGCCGGCGTACGCGGTGTTGAAGGGCCAGTCACCGGTCCCGTCGAAGTTCCACGCGAACGTGTAGCGCGCCGCGTAGTCCACCCACGGTTGACGGTAGGAGCGCTTCACCCAGGCGTACTGCTGAGGCTTGGGCAGCCGGCCCCAGAAACCGAGCACCATCGATGTCGACGTGGGACTACACCATGCCTCACCGCCACCGTCCCACCGCGGGTACTCACCCGTGTGGATCATCTGCGAGTACTGGGGAACCGGCAAAGACCTCTCGGAGGCAGAGCGCAGGGTGCTCGTTGGTGAGGTATGGGGGAGACGTGCGGCGACAGCGCCGACGCTCGTCACGGTCGGAGTCTTGGCTGTGCCGGTACGGCGGTACAGGCTGACGCGCAGCTGCCAGCTGGTGAACCGGACCCCCGAGTCGGGGCGCAAGGTGTCGACAGACACGTGGCCCACGTCGTCGCGCTGGGACCCAAGCGACATGCGATGGAACTTCGCATCGTGGCTCGCCCACCGGCCGAGGCTGTCCCAGCTCGAGGTGCGCCTGCCCGTGCGTCCACGAGCGGTGATCTCGAGGAACGTGCCGTGCGGCGTCCTGGCGTCGTACGAGGCGATCAGCGAGGTAAGACCGAACGGCGTGCCGACCCACCGCGAGTACCAGCGCCCTCTGGAATAGGGCAACGGGCCGCTGGAGCCGTACGGGTCGTCGTACGACGTACGCACCGGGTGTCGGCCGATGACCACCCCGCGATCGTAACGAGTGTGCTCGAACCTCCCATGGCGCAACGAGCGGCCCGTCCACCTCGTGAACGCGATATGCCTCGCCCCCGCCTTCCCGGCTATCGCGTTGCTCGGCCCAGCGGCACGCCCGGGCGCAGTGCGCTCCGCCGAAGCTGGCAGGGACAGCGCCGCGGCGACCAGTACCGCGCAGGCGCCGGTCGCAACGCTGGGCAGGAGTCGCTGACGTGCGCGCATGTAACAACAGTGACCGAAGTGACGGACAGGGGCAAGAACCGCAGTGAGAAGGATGGTGGGAAGCTCCTGCCCCACGGCACAAGTCCGCAAGGCAGACACCCTGGCAAGGAGCCTTTCAAACGGTAGGCGCTCGACCCAAGCGGAAAAGAGCGTCTGACAAGTGGGAGAGGGCGTTGCCTGGATACGCTGGCCGAATGGCGCTGCACCTGCACGACACGGCCACGCGCGAGGTGCGCGAGTTCGTGCCGCTGGTGCCGGGCCGCGTCAGCATCTACCACTGCGGCCTCACCGTTCAGGGGCCGCCGCACGTCGGTCACATCCGCAAAGAGGTGGTCTTCGACGTGCTTCGCCGCTGGCTGGAGCACAGCGGGTACGACGTCACCCTGGTGGCAAACGTGACCGACATCGATGACCGGGTGCTCGCCAAGGGGCGGGAGCAAGGAGAGCCCTGGTGGGCGATCGCCTACGCGAACGAGCGTGAACTGCATGCGGCGTACTCGGTGCTCGGTTGCCTGCCGCCGACGTACGAGCCGAGGGCAACCGGCCACATCCCCGAGATGATCGAGCTGACTTCCGAGCTGCTCGTCAAGGGCCACGCGTACGTCGCGCCCGACGGTTCGGGAGATGTCTACTTCGACGTTCGGTCCTGGCCGGCGTACGGCGAGCTGTCGAACCAGCGGGTCGACGACATGGAAGCGGCGTCGGACGCGGACCCCCGGGGCAAGCGTGATCCGCGCGACTTCGCGCTGTGGAAAGGCTTTAAGAAGGCGGAGGAGCCGGCCACGGCCGCGTGGCCTGCCCCGTGGGGACTCGGCCGCCCCGGCTGGCACCTGGAATGCTCGGCGATGGCTGGGAAGTACCTGGGAGACGAGTTTGACATCCACGGCGGTGGTCTGGATCTGCGATTTCCGCACCACGAGAACGAGTTGGCTCAGTCGCGGGCTGCAGGTCGGGCGTTCGCCCGGCTCTGGGTCCACAACGCCATGGTGAATCTCGCCGGCGAAAAGATGAGCAAGTCGGTCGGCAACCTCATGCTGGTCAGTGAGGTGGTCAAGCGGGTGCGGCCGATCGAGCTGCGGTACTACCTGATCGCCGCACATCATCGATCGCAAATCGAGTTCACGTTCGAGGCCCTGGAAGAGACCGCCGCTGGGTTCCGGCGAATCGAGGCCTTTCTCGAACGCGGAGTGGGCCTACTGGAGGACACACCACAGCCCGCAGCGCTTCGCGAAGACTTCGCAGACGCCATGGACGCCGACCTGTCCACTCCGGCGGCGCTGGCCGTCGTCCACGAAACCGTCACAGCTGGCAACAAGGCGCTGAGTGAGAACGACCGTGAGCTCGTGGATTCCTTGGCTGGCTCGGTCCGCGCGATGCTCGGCATCTTGGGGCTGGATCCTCTCTCCGAGCAGTGGCGCTCGGGCGCCGACCAGATCGATCAGCCGGCGTCCGACGTGATCGGGCGCCTGGCGCAGGCGCTTCTGGAGCAACGAGAGAGCGCACGCAGTCGCCGGGACTACGCTGCGGCGGACGCCATCCGCGACCGGCTGCGGCAGGCCGGCATCGCCGTCGAAGACACCGCGCAGGGGCCCCGCTGGACACTGATCCGGTGAGCCGCTAGATGGGGGCCGGCAACAGCAAGCGCCAGGGTGCCGTACGCAAGAAAGCCAGTGGCAATCCCCCTGCTGGGTCTGGCGGTCGTCGCCGCAAGGCGTTGGTAGGGAAGGGACCGACGCCTCGGGCGGCAGATCGGGAGGGGCACAAGGCTCACCGACGAGCGGGTGCCTCGACCGGTCGGCGAACGCAATCGCGACGGCAGCGTCCAAGCTCTTCGGACGCGGAGTGGGTGGTCGGGCGTAACGCCGTGCTTGAGGCTCTGCAGGGTGGCGTGCCGGTGACTACGGCGTACATCGCTGATCGGCTGGAGCGCGACGATCGTGTGGGGCGAGTTCTGGCGAGCTGCGCTGAGCGTCGAGTGTCGGTGCTGGAGGTGTCTCGGGCTGAGCTAGACCGGCTCACATCCGGTGCGGTGCATCAGGGCGTTGCGCTCAAGGTCCCGGCGTACGCCTACGTGCACCCTGCTGACCTGCTGGACGCTGCCGCCACCAGAGGGCAGCCGCCTCTCGTCGTGGCGCTTGACTCTGTGACCGACCCGCGCAATCTCGGGGCGGTCATCCGGTCAGCAGCGGCATTCGGTGCGCACGGCGTCGTGGTACCGGAGCGACGCGCCGCCGGAGTGACCGCAAGCGCCTGGAAGGTGTCGGCGGGAGCGGCTGCCCGTCTCCCCGTCGCCAGGGCTACGAACCTCACCCGGCAGCTGCGCGACTATCGCGACGCAGGGCTTGCGGTGGTGGGACTGTCGGCCGACGGAGCCACCACGGTGGATCAGCTCGAGGTGGCGACAGATCCGCTTGCTCTGGTGCTGGGCAGCGAGGGGAGGGGACTCTCCCGGCTGGTGGCGGAGACGTGTGACCTGCTGGTTAGAATTCCGATGGCTCCGGCGCAGGAGTCGCTCAACGCTGCAGTGGCGGCCGGAATCGCGCTGTATCAGATTGACCGGCTGCGGCGCAGCGCCGTACGCGGCTGAGCGGGGAGAATAGCAGCATGCCTGTCGAACGACTGCTTCCCTCCGATGACGCCCGAGACCTCATTGCCGTGGTCCGCGAGATCGCAGCCGAGCAGTTGCTGCCAAGGGTCGACCGGGCGGAGGCTGCCGCGGAGTTCCCTCGCGACGTCTTTACCCTGCTCGGGAAGGTGGGGCTCCTGTCCTTGCCGTTTGACGAGTTCGACGGCGGCGGCGGCCAGGTGTATGAGGTCTATCTGCAGGTGCTGGAAGAGGTCGCGACCGCATGGGTGAGTGTGGCGGTGGACATGTCGGTCCACACGCTGTCCTCCTCAGCCATGGTTGGGTTCGGTACGCCGGCGCAGCGCAACCGATGGTTGCCAGGCATGTTGGGTGGCGAGCAGCTTGGCGCGTATGCCTTGTCTGAACCGCAGGCCGGCTCGGACGTCTCGGCGATCGCCACCAAGGCCGTGCTGAGCGGCGACGAGTACGTCATCGACGGTGTCAAGTCCTGGGTCAGTCATGGACCGCACGCCGACTTCTGGCTGCTCTTCGCTCGCACATCGCCCGACCCCAAGCGCGGCCTCTCGGCTTTCCATCTACCGGCGGGTACGCCGGGAGTCAGCTTTGGAGCGCCGGAGAACAAGATGGGCATGACTGCCTCGACGACGACCCAGGTAATTCTCGAGGACGTGCGCCTGTCCGCTGACCATCTTCTCAGTGCTGAAGGCCAAGGCATGCCAATCGCGTTGTCAGCGCTGGACTCCGGCCGGCTCGGCATCGCAGCCTGTGCCACCGGGCTGGCGCAAGCAGCGCTGGACCTGGCGTCGCGATACGCCACCGAGCGCCGGCAGTTCGGCCGCCCGATCGGGGAGTTTCAGGGCCTGCAGTTCCTCCTGGCCGACATGGCGGCAGCCGTCGAGTCGGCGCGGGCGACGTACGTCTATGCCGCTCGTTTGCGAGACGCTGGCCGGCCCTTCAGCCGACAGGCTTCCGTGGCCAAGCTGGTGGCAACCGACGCGGCTATGAAGGTCACGACTGACGCGGTGCAGGTGCTCGGCGGCTACGGATACACACGAGACTTCCCTGCCGAGCGCTACATGCGCGAGGCAAAAGTCACGCAGATCTTCGAGGGCACCAATCAAATCCAGCGGTTGGTGATCGCTCGCGACGTGCTGCGGAGCGCCGCTAGCTCTTGAAGGCGTCCTTGACCTTCTCGCCCGCCTGCTTCAAGTCGGCCTTCGTCTGATCGGTCTGGCCTTCGGCCTGCATCTCCGAGTCGCCAGTGGCGTCGCCGACCTTCTCCTTCGCCTGCCCCTGCATGCTCTCTGCCGTGTTCTTCATCTTGTCGTCGAGACCCATATCCACTCCTGGTGTCGTTAGTCTTCGGACCCTACAACCGTACCCGCGTGGGTCTCCTACCCAACGGGTCCGGCGGCTCATCCGGTGAAGCGGACCTCGCTGCGCCACTCGTCGTCCGGCGTCGTGGCGGCCGTGTAGATGGCGTCGGCGATGCGGTCTGGAGCGAATGCGGTGCCTTCCTCAACTGTCCCTGCCACGGTTAGGGACATGGCTCGGACGCCGTCGATCTTCAGCTCCGCGTCGAGAGCCGTGACGAGGTTTCGCAGCGCAGCCTTCTGCACGCCGAGGGAGGCTGCAGACCGCCAGGGCCGGTCGGCAGTGGCTCCACCGGTGGCAGTAATGCGGGCCCCGAGGGACAGAAATGGCTGAGCTGCCCGCACAGTGGTCAGCAGACTGGCGACCCCCAGATTCACGTCGCTCAGGAGCTCGCCGGCGGTTAGCTGAGTCGGGCTCTTGGCGCGGTAGGCGCTGGGGTTGAAGTGCAGATGATCGATATGGCCGGAGTGCTGTCCAAAACGCTGAATGGAGGCAGTGAGCTGTTCCTCGTCGGTCAGGTCTACAGCCGACCAGCCCGCAGTTATGCCTTCTTCTTGGAGCTGCTGTCCGAGCTCTTCCAGAGTCGACTCAGTGCGGGCCACAAGGGCTACGTCGTAGCCCGCGCTGCCTAGTCGTCGCGCCACCGCGACGCCGATCCCGGGACCTGCGCCGAGGACCAGGCTGACCTTGTTCGACATCGCGCCACCTCCGGGTTCTCAGCTACGAAACTTTCGCACTGTGAACGAGCTGCTGCGCGGGCTTGTTCCCCGCAGGGGCGGCCTCTTGCACGCTGTAGTTGTTAGTCACTCGGACTACGATGAGCAACCCGCACGCCGGCGTGGCGCAACTGGGAGCGCATCCGACTTGTAATCGGAAGGTTGCGGGTTCGAGCCCCGCCGCCGGCTCTGGTAAAAGGCCAGGTGAAAGCCGCCACATCGAGTCGGTCAGCAACTTCGTCGAGATCGCCATCAAACAAGTTGGCGTAGATGTCAAGGGTCATGGCGGCAGCTGAGTGGCCGAGCATCTTCTGTACGCCCTTGACGTTGGCACCAGCCGCCACCGCCAGGCTGGCTGCCGTATGCCGCAGATCATGCGCAATACGGTGTCAGTCCGAGGTTGCGGACAGCGGGATCGAACACTTGACGACGCCAGTTCGAGTTGCTCGCAAAGCACGCGCCTCACCCCACCGCAGGCCGGTATAACCACCGCGCCGATCTCGAAGGAGAAGGCGACCTGGCTCGATCCGCAGTAGCCGGAGACGGCACCTGCTGCGCGACGGATGACGCTGGACGTGCCGCTGCCTGCTGCTGAACCCGTCACCTCCACGGGGAACCACCACAGTGATCCGCTCGGCGGCCAACGCTCCGACGGGTCGCTCCGGGAAGCGGCTGATGGCACTGTGTGGGCCAGTGAACCTGGCTAGACCTTTTGGGGAAGGGCTAGCGGTATCGGGGGCAGTCCTCCTTGGTGGTGAAGTCGTAGTGAGTGCCGCCGGTCCACAGGTGCTCGGTGCCCTGGCTGTCGGTGTAGAGCACCCGCTCGGGCCCACTGCTACCGCCTTGGCCTGGCTGGAAGACCAGGTCCACGATCAGAAACACCGTTGAGTGGGGAGCGACAGATGCACCGATCGCCGGACGTGCATGAGCCATCACATGGCGGCTCCACTCATCCCTCGGGCCAGGCACGACGCCAATCAGGGTGGTGTACCCCCGGCTGTCTTTGAGCACCGGAGTTACCCGCGCCCCGGTGACCTTGAACCCTTGCGGGTGAGCCATCGTCACCTTGCGGATTGTGAAAGGCGTGTCATCGGGGTTGTGCAACGCCACCGACCCATTCAGCACATGCGAGTAGGTGTTCCCGTGTCGGGTCAGCGGAGTGCACAGTCGGGAGTCGTTGGGCACGTCGCCAAGTGCTCCAACACTTGGCTGCCCACTCCCAGGGGCAAGTGAGCACCCGGACAGAAGCAGGACGCCCACCACTGCCCCCGATGGCTTCGTCACGAGCCGAGCGCCCCAGCCGCGAGCATGTGTGGGCTCAAATTCGGATTGTGCCGTACATGCAAGTCCCGGTGGGCGTTCATGGTGACGCCAAATTGACCACAGTGGCGACAGCACCAGTCAGACATACCACTAGGCACGTCGATGTCACCAAGGCGACCTCGCCTCTAGCCACCTGCCGAGTGGCGACGGCCACCTCAGGGGTCGCCGTCGTCTGCACGGCCACTAGACGAACGAGTCTCGCGTGGAGGAAGGTGATCGCCATGCTTCGGATGCTCATGACCGGCGTGCTGGCCATCCAGATCG
>JBBSHN010000044.1:0-18744 GCA_038252945.1 Propionibacteriales bacterium
CACGGCGCTGCTCGACGCTCCAGGCGCTGGCCGCGACGACACGGGCTCGGCATCAAAAGACACCGGCTCTGCCTCCGACGACTCGCAGACAGACGGCGCGGACTCGGGCGGCGTACCGCCCGACGACGGGGACGCATAGCGCGGATTCTTGACACCCATACTCGGGGCCGACAACATCACGTCGAGTACAACGAGGCCCCCGGGGCGCGGATGGCGCTCGCCTTCCCCTTGCGAACGCCTCCCGTTATCCCGAGGGCCTCATCGATATCCCCGACCGTAGGTGGCGGTTCCGCTGGCAGTCAACCGGGGCACGTCCAGCTCTGTGGACAACGGTGTGGACCCCCTGTGTGGAGACCCCGGTTGCGTGTGGAAGCGCGGTGGAAAAGACCGGCGAAGTTGTGGACGCTGGTCAGTACACCAAGACGTCGTTCCTGGCTGTTCCACTCAACTTTTGTCCACCGGATGTGGACAGAGAAAAGTCCGGCTACCAAGTCCCCCGTCGCAGGGGATGTTCCGAAACGGCGTCCCGTGCTTCCCCGCATCGATCGGCTGCCGTAGGGTACGCGAGCAGCGCAGGGTCGGAGCCGGGCGAAGTCCGGTGGACGCCTCGCGACGACGAGACACCGCGGTCCGGGCCAGCCGGCGCCGCCGATCCGCAGAAAGAGGAGGTCGTGATGGCTGAGACGTGGAGTGGTGAGTTCTACTGCGTGAAGTGCAAAGCCAAGCGGGAAGCGAGCGGTGAGGTGCACGTCAACGACAAAGGCACCCGGATGGCCAAGGCCACGTGTCCGGTGTGCGGCACCAACCTCAACCGCATTCTGGGAAGAGCCTGATCCGCTGCTGAACGACTGAAGCTTTCGGGCTTTCGCAGTTCGCAGCCGTGCTGACCGGCGGCCAGCCGGCACCTGTGGAAACCGTCCACCGCATCGACCGGACTTTTGGCAAGGTGACAAGGTCACCAATTGGCCAGGAGGTCTGCCGTGCGACCTGTTCTGCGACCCGGGCTCCGGGTTTTGCGTCGCGATGTGCGGACTCTCCAGCTGGGGCTGGACTGGCCGGGACTATGCACTCTGCCCGACAACGCCGCCGTTCGTGCAGTGCTCGCCGCGATCGATGGCTTCCGTGATCTGCACGGTGTCCTCCTCGCCGCGGCCGACGGCGGAGTCGCATACCACGACGTGCGACAGGCGCTGGAGGTCTTGCTGGACTGTGGTGCCGTGGTCGACCAGGCGTCGCGCCGTCCACGTGACGTCGATGAGACCACGTGGACTGCCTGGTGGCTGCTGGCCGGTCCTGGGCGCTCCGCCCAAGACATCGCCGCCGAACGCTCACGGCGTCACGTACGCGTCTGCGGCTCCGGTCAGATCGCCGAGCGCATCGGCCTCTTGCTGAACGCTGCTCACATCGCTTGGTCAGCTGAGGACAATCCGGCAGCGGGGGGCAACCTGCGTCGAACCTCCGCCGTCGATCTTGTACTCCTCACAGGCGACGAGGAGCCGGACCGGTCACTCGCCGATCGCTACCTGCGCGACGGCACACCGCATCTGTGGGCTTCGGTCCGCGATATCGTGGGAATCGTCGGCCCCTTCGTCCTCCCCGGCGTCACCGGCTGTCTGCGCTGCGCCGACCTCATCCGGACCGAGACAGACTCCTCCTGGCCCACCCTGCTCGAGTCAGCGAGGGTGCGCCAGCCTCCGCACACCCCTGCCGATCCACTTGTCGCTGCGCTCGTCGCCGCCTGGGCAGCCAGTGAGGTGGCGGTATGGGCCAGCGGTCTCCGTCCGCAAACCCTCAACGCCCTTCTCGAGATGCCCCAAGGGTTCGGTGCCGTCGACAGATTCGAAGTCCAGATGCACCCTTCCTGCGGCTGCGGTTGGCCGTAATGCCGAGACACAATGGGGGCATGACCGAACTCCCGCGGAAGGCAGCCGCGCGCACCGTTCGGCTGGCAACGCTTCCACTGGGGTACGCCGGGCGCGCCACCTGGGGACTCGGCAAACGCATCGGCGGCGCTTCCGCTGAGGCAGTCGCCGCCCAAGTGCAGCAACGCACGGCAGAGCAGTTGTTCCGGGTGCTGGGAGACCTCAAGGGCGGCGCGATGAAGTTCGGTCAGGCTCTGTCCATATTTGAGTCGGCGCTGCCGGAGACACTCGTTGCGCCGTACCGGGCGACGCTGACGCGACTGCAAGACGCTGCTCCCCCGATGCCCCCCTCGATGGTGCACCAGGTTTTGGCGCGCGAGTTCGGCCCGACCTGGCGGGAGAACTTCCGGGAGTTCGGAGACGACCCGGCAGCCGCTGCATCGATCGGTCAGGTGCACCGAGCCGTCTGGCATGACGGCCGAGAGGTCGCGGTCAAGGTGCAGTACCCCGGTGCCGGGGATGCGCTGATCAGCGACTTCAGGCAGATCGGCAGGGCCGCCAGGTTGGTTGGCAGCTGGATTCCCGGGCTCGACATCAAGCCTTTGGTCGAGGAGCTGCAGGCTCGTGTCTCCGAGGAGCTCGACTACAAGCTGGAGGCGCAGTCCCAGTCCCGCTTCGCTGAGGCTTTTGCCGACGACCCGCACATCGTCGTGCCGCAGATCGTCACCCACACCAAGGGAGTCCTTGTATCGGAGTGGTTAGAGTCTGGACGATCCCTGGCTCGGCTGATCGCTGACGGCACACAGGCCGACCGCGACCATTACGGCGAAATCTACGTACGGTTCTTGTTCTCCGGACCCGCTCGAGCAGGACTGCTGCATGCCGACCCGCATCCTGGAAACTTCCGCCTGCTGCCGGACGGTCGCATCGGGGTCGTCGACTACGGAGCGGTCGCTCGTCTGCCGCAGGGCCTCCCTGACATCATCGGTGCACTGGTGAGCTCCGCGGTCGCCGACGACTACGACGCCGTGCTCGAGGGGCTGCGCGAGCAGGGCTTCGTCAAGGACGTAGTCGCGATAACGCCGGCGGAGCTGCGGGACTACTTGTCGCCGTTCCTCGAGCCGGCGACCACCGAGCGTTTCCAGTTCTCACGGGCATGGATGCGCGACCAGTTCGCTCGCATCAACGACCCGCGCCAGCCCGGTTACACGACAATGCTGAAGCTCAATCTGCCACCGGGGTACCTATTGATTCACCGAGTGTGGCTGGGCGGCGTCGGCGTACTGTCGCAGCTGGGAGCCGAGGCACCCTTTGCGGACATTCTGGCTGACTCGCTGCCGGGCTTCACCGTTCACCGCTGAGCCGGTCGGTCCCGACACAAAGACGAGCGCCCGGACGCCTCCGTCGTGGAAGTGTCCGGGCGCTCAGGACTGCTCGCCGATATCGGCCTGTGACAGCCGTTACATGCCACGGGCGAGCTGCAGAGCGGCGCGCTCTCGGGCTCGTTCGGCACGGCGGGTGAGCCGCGCCGCGCGAGCCACGTGGTGACCACGACGAGTCGCGCGCGCGGACTTGAGGCGGGCGTCCATGTGGGCGCGGGCCAAGTCCTCGTGCATGAGATGCATCAGCTACTCCTTGTGAATCGGTCAGACGAACATTCGTTTCAGGCCGCTGACGAGCATTTCGGTGGCCGCCCACGCGGACGTTTCCGCGGTACGACGGCACCGGCGACTAGCAGCTCGCCACCCCACACTCCCCAAGGTTCCCGACGGTCAAGTGCCCCGGCGAGGCACTCAGCGCGGACTGGACATGTGCGGCACAGCGACTTCGCCAGCTCGACGTCGGCGGGCGACTCCGCGAAGAACAACTCTGGGTCGTTGACCCGGCATGGCAGTTCCTGCGTGGACGCCGTTCCCGTCGCGGCGAATGCGTCGAGGACGCTGAGTGTCATGAATGTCACCTCCTTGTGACCTTCGTCGGATGGTCGGGGCAAGAGAAAAGCCGCGGATCCCGGTCGGGGTCCGCGGCTTGGAGGTGCCGGTCAGAGAAGTGTCAGACCGGAGGGCTCCAAGCACGGACGCCGGGAACGGCGTCACCCTTGGGGAATGCCGGCACGCGGACGCCGTAAATGGGCAGAGCAGTGCCGGTCACTCCGAAACGGTTGTCGGTGAGCGAGGCCCAAGGTGCGCCCGCAGCAACTGCAGACCAGGCAAAGCGCATCGACCACGTCGTCGCGGAGCTTGCGTAAGTTATCGACATCGTCGGCGCCTCCTTCCTGCAGTTCGTGCTTGGGCACGGACCTTAATCACGCACATCTGGTACGGCGGAAGCAGCCTACGCGCCGGTCGAATAATCACGCAATCGAAATACCGGTACGGCTGGATAACGATCTGATCGCCTTGTCAACGGGCCGACTGGCAAAGAGAGACGAGGTCCGCGCCGTACTTCTCCGCTTTGACCCGACCAATGCCCGGAACGCGCACCAGATCCGTCACATTCGAAGGCACCATCTCCGACAGCGCCAACAGTGTGGTGTCGGTGAACACGCAGTAGGCGGGAACCTTCTCGGTCGCCGCCTGCTGCTTGCGCCACTCGCGCAACGCCGAGAACAGCTTCTCGTCATAACTGGTGGCGCAACGCAGGCAATGCCCGAGCTTGCGCTCGCGGGTATCGGTGAGCGGCCGAGAACAGACCCGGCAGGAGGCGATGCGAGATTTTGTCGGGCGTGCCGACCCGCGCCTCGAGCCGCGTTCAGCCTCCCCGCCCAACAACTTGGCCAAGAACCTGCTTGGCCGCCTGGTGGATCGCCCACCTGGCGACCGCGCCGCCGCCCACGACACGTGAAGGGCGTCGCGCGCCCGGGTCACACCGACGTACATCAGCCGACGCTCCTCCTCGACCTCCGCTGGACTTCCGGCGTAGACGAGCGGCATGGCGCCTTCATGCATGCCCACCAGGAAGACCACCGGCCACTCGAGCCCCTTGGCGGCGTGCAGTGTCGCGAGCGTGACGCCGGCTCCGAGAGGTGCGTCTTGAGCGGCGGCACGACGCTGCAGGTCCGCAACCAGGTCAGCGAGGCTGGCGGTGGGATCTGATGCGACGAGCTCCTCGGCGACGGTCAACAGCGCTCGGAGCGACTCCCACCGATCTCGGCCGCTGCCGCCGCCTTTCGGTGGCGCTGAGGACCACCCCATGGTGCTGAGAACGGCAGTTGCTTCGTCGACGAGCATGTGGGCGGACGTTGAAGCGGACCGGGCGGCGCCACGCAGAAGCACGACGGCTTGACGGACCTCCCGCCGCTCGAAGAAGCGTTCGCTGCCGCGGACGGTGAATGGAACCGTTCGATCAGCGAGCGCGGCTTCGAAGTTCTCCGAAGCCGCATGCATGCGGTACAGCACGGCGATGTCAGCGGGATCGGTGCCACCTACGACCAGAGCTGCTATCGCCTCGGCGACCGCCTTCGCTTCGGCGACTTCGTCGCAGTGGCCTCCCAACGTGACGGCCGGACCGGACGGCCGCACTGCTCGTAGCCGGACTACGTCGACGCCGAGCCGGTTAGCCATCACCGTGTTGGCAACCTCGACGATCTGCGGCGTCGAACGGTAGTTGCGGACCAGCTGGACCTCTCGAGCGGTGGGGTGCTTGGCTTGGAACTTGACTAGGTAGTCAGGTGATGCGCCGGCGAAGGAGTAGATCGTCTGCGCAGGGTCGCCGACGACACAAACGTCTTCTCGCTCCCCCAGCCACAGGTCGAGGAGCGCTGCCTGCACAGGACTGACGTCTTGGAACTCATCGACCACGAGATGCCGGTACTGGCGCCGCACAGCTACCGCCACCTGTTCGTCGTCGCTAAGCACAGCCGCGGCGCACAGCAAGACGTCCTCCATATCGATGCGGTGGTGTTCACGCTTGACGTCTTCGTAGCCGGCGTAAATTGCCGCCACGGTGGGCTCATCGAACCCGGCGACACTGCGACCGGCCAGGGTGGCGAGGCGCGCATAGTCGGGAGGTGAAACATTGCTCACCTTCGCCCACTCGATCTCGCTGGTGAGGTCTCGCAGCTCGTCGCGAGCGGGGCGCCGGCGTTGGCGCCGCGCCGCCTCCGCGACCAGCGGCAGCTTCGATGCCTGCAGTGCGGGAAGCTCACCGTCGTACACCTGTGGCCAGAAGTAGCGCGCCTGCCGCAACGCTGCTGAATGGAACGTGCGCCCCTGCACCCCCGCCGCGCCCAACGCCGCCAGCCGCGTGCGGAGCTCACCGGCAGCACGTGTCGTGAATGTGACGGCCAAGATCTCCGGAGCGCAGTAGGCGCCGGTCGCGACGCCGTAGGCGATGCGATGGGTGATCGCCCGCGTCTTACCGGTGCCCGCGCCGGCGAGTACCCGGAGTGGCCCATGCAACGTGGTTGCCACCTCGCGCTGCTCAGGGTCCAGCGCTTCGAGCAGTTGCTCGGCAACGGGCATACGCGAGACTCCTCGTACTTCGGGAAGGGACGACGGACTAGGCGCGTTGTTAATGTCGAACATTAGACGCGGGAAGGGACAAGAAACGGATGCCCAGCGAGTTCACGATCTACTCCACGCCATGGTGCGGCTACTGCCACCGGCTCAAGGGCCAGTTGGAGCGTGAAGGCATCAACTTCACCGAGGTGGACATCGAAGCCCAGCCAGACGCAGCGCACTTCGTCGAACGCGTCAACGGCGGAAACCGCACGGTTCCGACCCTGGTATTCGGTGACGGCAGTGCGCTGACCAACCCCAGTTTGGCCCAGGTGAAGCAGAAGCTGGCCGTCTGAGGTTGGCTTCCGGCGCCGAAGCCGAGAACCCGCCCGGGCCTAGGATGCTGCAATGCTCACAGTCCGGCGGACAGTTGGCGTCCTACTGGTAACAGCGGCCGTCGGGTTCGCCCTCGGCGTCTTCAAGGGAGACGACACCGGCCTCAGAGGAGGACTCGGGAACCTCAGCGCTCCGTGGCTGTTCATCGCAGCAATACCGGCGTTGCGGTGCAGCAGGATCGTCAACGGGGCCGCCGTGGGGCTAAGTTGCACCGTCGCGGCGCTGGCCGGTTTCTACGCTGCCGTCTCAATCATCTTGGGTGATCGCCTCATTGGTGACGATTTCCTCAGTCGCTACCTCTTCGAGGCAAACGCCAACCGTATCTACTTCTTTACCGGTCTGGTCACGGGCCCGCTGCTCGGCGCTGTCCGTCTGGATGAGGCAGCGACACGGCGAGTGGGTCTGGACTGCGGTTGGTGCGCTGTTGGCAGGTGAGATTGTCGTTGTGGCGTTGGTGCAAGGACACCAGCTGCTGCCGCCGCCGCTGTATCTGGTTTGGGGTCTTGGGGACTGGAGACCGTACGTTATGGAGTTCGTGGTCGGAGTGGGCATCGTGGCGGCTGCTCTGTGGCGCAGAGGTACGACGTCTCGACCGCTGCCCTGACCGGCGGTGTTCGTGGACGGTCACATCTCCAACACGTTGGCCGGCAGCTCCGCGCCGTACCAGGCCGTCAACAAGGCGCCAGCTATCGAGAGGGTCGTGGGTAGCCCCACGTCCCCCGACCGGACGGCACGCGCGAGCTCGTCCCGGCCGAACCAGCGCGCCGCGCTGATTTCGGTTCCGTCGACAGTCACCGAGGTGGTCTTCGCCTGCGCGAAGTAGCCGAGCATCAGGCTAGACGGAAAGGGCCACGGCTGGCTGCCGGCGTACCAGACATCCCCCACTTCCACACCGACCTCCTCGCGGACCTCGCGCGCCACCGCCTGCTCTGGCGTCTCCCCCGGTTCAACGAATCCAGCCAGCGTGGAGAACCAGCCAGCAGGCCTGGCCGCATTGTGACCGAGAAGGCACCGGTCGGCGGCGTCGGTGACCAGCATGATGACTGCGGGATCGGTGCGCGGGTAGTGCTCTGTGGAGCACGTATGACACCTGCGGAAGGCGCCTGCGTCGGCGACTGTTGTGAGAGATCCACACTGAGCGCAGCGCTGATGCCGGCGATGCCAGCCTGCGACTGCGACCGCATGCACCGCCAGCGAAGCCGCCTCGTCGTCGAGCCGAGTGGCCAGCCGGCGCAGTGTCGCGAAGCTCCCGGCCTGGGAGTGAAAGCCTACCTCCAGATCGTTCGCGCTGATCATGGCGAAGCACACGGTGTCCCTTGCTCGGCCGAGCAGAACTCGTTCGCCCGACGGCGCCTCGGCCGGCGAAACGAACCGCAGCTGATCAGCGCTCTGGTTGCAGGCCAGCTCGCCGTCGCGCACGACGAGCACTCTGGTCGCAGCGTCCCGCCAGGTTCGATCGAGGAACTTATGGTCGGTTCGACGCTCGGCCAGCCGGTCGTGCGCCGCACGCCGGAAGGGATAGTCCGGCAGCGGCCCAGGGGTCACGCAGCGACAGTACGCCCGTGACCGTCTGGCAGGATCCCCGGTCATGAGCACTCACATCGACGCCGACCCGGGTGACGTGGCCCCCCGTGTGTTGCTTCCCGGTGACCCGTTGCGGGCACAGTGGATCGCGGAGAACTTCCTGGAGGAAGCCCGCTGTTACTCGTCGGTGCGCGGCATGCTCGGTTTCACCGGCACGTTCGCCGACGAGCGTTTCTCCGTGCAAGGCACCGGTATGGGCCAACCGTCGGCGGCCATCTACGTGAACGAGCTCATCCGCGAGTACGACGTCCAGCAGTTGGTGCGGGTCGGGTCGTGTGGTGCCATCACCGAGGCGCTGCATGTGCGTGACGTGGTGTTGGCGATCAGCGCAAGTACGGACTCAGCTATGAACCACATCCGCTTCGAGGGGCTCGACTACGCCGCAACGGCCGACTTCTCGCTCCTTCGTGCCGCTTATGACGCGGCCGAGGCTGCGTCGGTGTCAGCTGTGGTGGCATCACTTTTCTCCGCCGATGCGTTCTACTCCGACAGACCTGAGCTGTTGATGCGGATGGCGGAGTACGGCGTGGCGGCGGTGGAGATGGAGTGCAGCGCTCTCTACACGCTGGCGTCGAAGTACAACCGTCAGGCGCTGACGATCTGCACCGTGTCAGATCATGTGCTGACCGGGGAAGAGGCCACCGCGCAGGAACGCCAGGAGACGTTCGAGGAAATGGTCGGTCTTGCGCTTCAGGCGCTCGTCGCGACTCCACTCCGCACCTGACTCCACATCCGCTCGAGCTCGTCGCGCCCGGGAAGGTTGTCCGGCTCGACGACGTGACCTGAGCGGACGTAATAGAAGGCAGCCTGCACCTGCTGCTCCGCACTCCCCGTGAGCTCACCCCACGCCATCCGGTACAGGGCCAGCTGCAACGGGTCAGCCGTTTCGGCGGCCGACGTCTTCCAGTCCACGACGAGGTAGCCGGTCGCCGTTTGGTAGACGGCGTCGATGCGGCCGCGAATTACCTGTACGCCGAGCACCGTGGTGAATGGTGCTTCGACCTGCAGAGGAGTCCGTTGTCCGAACGGCCCGGCGGCGAAAGCATCGGCGAGCTCTCGGAGCTCGGCATCACCAACAAGCGCTTCGTCAGCCCGGCCCGGCACGTCGTCCAACGCAAGCAGCTGCTGCTGACCGACGTGCGCCTCGACCCAGGCGTGAAACCGGGTGCCGAAGCGCTCGGCAGCCGACGGTTGACGTGGCATCGGTCGAGCGAGCTCGCGAGCGAGTCCGGCAGGATCGCGGCGGAGCCGCAGCGCAGTCGTCGCGGAAAGAGACCGCGGCATCGCCACCACGACCTCCGACGTGGCACTGGCCGAGGCTTCTTCGAGCAGCCGTGCGATCTCGGTGTCCCACTGGTCGACTCGAGCGCGCTCCTGCCGCTCCAGGCGCTGGTCGGCGCTGTCAGCCGCAGCCTGCCACCCGCTAGTGCGGGCGTTCGCCACGAGCTCGGCTGAGGCTTGGCGTCGTACCCGCTCAGCGCTGCTGCCGTCCGCCGGCCACACGCTCGAACGCTGCCGTCGGTCAACGGGATTTGCGGCGCCTGCCTCCGGCTCGGGCGCGACCAAGTCGGGGGTCTGGCCGCGAAGTCGCAGGCCGGTGAACACCTCCTTGAGGAAGTCCGACGGACCGCGCGACCGGATCTGACGTGGGCCCCACCAGGAACCACTCGCGACGACGGTCTGCCGGGCCCGGGTGAAGGCGACGTAGGCGAGCCGACGCTCCTCCTGCCGTTGGTGCTCAGCACATGCTTTCGTGAACTTCTCCAGACCAGCGCGAGACGGCTCCGGCACCTCCGGTAGATCGGCTGCGTCTCCGCGCAGCGGCCATGGCACCTCGCAGGCCACCGTCGTCCATCGGGGGCGGGAACGTCGTGTCGGGAAGACGTCTTTTGTCAGCCCGGGTACGAACACCATCTCCCACTCCAACCCCTTGGCCTTGTGCACCGTCATCACCTTGACCGAGTCGGTCTGGCTCGGCAACGCCAGCGGCAACCCATCGCCGTACTCGTCCTCAGCGCGGAGGTACGCCAGCAGGCCCGCCAGGGACGCGTCGCTCCCAGTGCCCGCGAACGCCGCGACCGCGTCGACGAACGTGGCGAGGTTGTGGCGTCGGGCTTCGGCGCGCCTGGAGCGACAGGCCGCAAGCTCAACGTCGACGCCGATCGTCTCGATCACGCGGCGAACGAGGTCGAGCAACGGATCGCCGACGCAGCGCAGCAGGGTGCGAAGCTCCGCTCCGAGCTCGGCGAACCGCTGCCGGGCCGCGGGGGAATAACGTCGCTCACCAGAGTCGAGCAGCGCCTCGAGTAGGGAGGGAGCGTCGGCCGGGTCGGTGCCCTCCACCGCCATGTCCAGAGCTTCGTGAAGTGAGGCGGGCGGAAACTGATGCGCCGCGGCGAGTTCGCGCGCGCGTCGGCCGAGCAACGCGACGTCACGAGGTCCGACGTTCCACCGGGGGCCAGTGAGCAGCTGCAGAAGCGCGGCATTGGCCGTGACGTCATGCAGCAGCTCAAGCGTCGCCACCACGTCGCGGACCTCCGGCAGGTCGAGAAGGCCACTGAGACCCACAACCTCCACCGGGATGTCTGCGTCGACGAGGCGGTCATGCACGTTCGCGCCCATGGTGTTGTCGCGGACAAGGACCGCGATGTCGGACCACCGTCGGCCCGAGCGTTCGTTGCGTTCGCTGGAGATCTCGGATGCCAGGAAATCCAGCTCGTCGTCGAAGGTCTCAAAGAGTCCGGCACGCACGGCACCAGGCTGAGCACCGTCAGGTGCTTGCAGTGCCCGGGACCCGGGGTGCTCGGCGTACAGCGGCTGAGCGAGGAAGTTGGCGATGTCGAGAACCGTGCGGCAGGAGCGGCGGTTGATGTTGAGCGGATAGCGGATAGCCGGCTCAAACTTTGATCGCCGGTGCACAGCGAACTGATGCGGAAAAGCGTCGAGGTTACTTGCCGAGGCTCCACGCCACCCATAGATCGCCTGGCACGGGTCGCCGACGGCCGTGACCGGGTGCCCTGCGCCGAAGAGGGCATACAGCAGTCGGGTCTGCGTCACCGAAGTGTCTTGATACTCGTCGAGAAGAACGACTCGGAAACGGTCGCGCTCGCTCTTCGCCACCTCTGGGCAGGCTTCGGCGAGAGTCGCGCTCCTGGCCAACGCGTCCGAGAAGTCCATGACTCCGCGTTCGGCTTTGAGGGCCCGGTAGTCCTCGACGAGGTCCAGGAGCTCTTCCCTGCAGGCAAACGTGGTCAGCACATTGCGAACGACCGCCGTCTGCTTGGCTTCGTGCCAGCGCGGACGCTGCGCTTCTTGCCAGGTGCGGACGTCGTCAGGGGTGAGGAGATTGTCGGCCAGCTGCGCGTCGAGCTGAAGCACGTAGCGAACCACCGAGCTGAGTGAGGTGGTCAGGTGGTGTATCGCAGCGCGGTGTCGTCGGACCGCCTGCTCGGCGAGTTGAAACTTTGACGCGTCGGTCAAGATCACCGTGTCTGGCTCATGGCCGATCCGCAACCCGTGCTCACACAGGAGTTGGCCGGCATACGCGTGATAGGTGAGCACCGAAGGCTCTTGGTCACTCCGCGCCTCCGAACCGGCAAGAGCGCCACCGAGTGCTGCGGCCGATAGGGCGCCCGCCACGCGGTGGCGTAGCTCGGCCGCGGCCTTGTTCGTAAAGGTCAGGCCGAGTACCGCTTCTGGACTCACCTGACCGGCGGCGACCAGCCACACGACCCGTGCTGCCATCACCGTCGTCTTGCCAGAACCAGCGCCGGCAACGACGACTGCGGGCTCAAGTGGCGCCGTGATCGCATCGAGCTGCTGGGAGCTGAAGGGCACACGCATCAGCTGGCAGAGCGCATCTCGGGTGAGCGGCTTCGGTGTGACCGTCGAGAGAACCGAACCCGGTACGCCGACGGACGGCTTAGACTCCGCACGCCGCCCAACGCGCGGTCGGAGCTTGCCTCCGGCGAATTGAGTAGTCATTCGAGCAGGTCACCGCCTCTGGAGCCCACGGGGCACTGTGGAGCAAACTCGCAGCGGTCGCAGCGAGCGTTGCCGGTCGCCGTCAACTCCTCGTGCCGAAGGACGCGTACCGCTGTGGTGAGCGCCTCGGGAACGCTGGGCCCCCCCTGAGGAGACTGCGGGCTTTGAGCCTGCACCTTTGGCAGGCCAGCGATGTCTGATCGAAGGTGCACCAACTCCGCTCCCCCGGACTCCGCGGCGCCACAGATCCGGTCAAAGGCTCCGGCTGAGGTGGCCAGCTGGTAAAAGCCGAGCTGTAGGTCGTCTTCGACCTGCTCTCGGCTGGGTGCGTGCCTACCCGTTTTGAAGTCAACAACGACGGCACGGCCTCTGGTGTCGCGTTCGAGCCGGTCAACCTTGCCGGTGAGAACCACTTCGTGTCCGGCGGCGGTCGTCGACGAGATTTCGAACGGCACCTCTGCCCCGACGAAGGTGCGTGCTCGAGGCGCGTTGTGCCAGCGAGCGAATCGGCGCAGCATGTCATCGGCTGCGGTGCGCTCACGGCGAGCTATCCAGGGAGCCGGAAAGTGCAGATGGTCCCAGACCCTGTCGAGCTCGCGATCGAGCACGTCGGCGTCCGCGGAGCGGCCGGAACTCAAGTGCTCCGCCAATACGTGAACGACGCTCCCGAAGCCCAGCGCTGACGAGCGGGTCGCCTGCCCCGCGGCCTGGCGGCCGAGGAACCAGCGCAAAGGGCACTCGTGGATGGCGGAAAGCGTGCTAGCGGTGAGTCGAAGCGGCACGTCTGCGGGTCGTAGGGGGACTTCGCTGTGACTGGGTGCCCGCAATCCCCACCAGCGTGTCGGGTCAGCCAAGGGAGCCACTGCCTCACCTGCCACGGAGGCGTCAGACAGCCGTGCGAGTCGTGCAGCTGCTGCCTCACGAAGCCCGTCGCTCACCGTGGGATCGCTAGCCACACGGCGCAGCTCTCCCACAAGTCCGGGGACTGAAAGCGCCCGGTTGGCGCTCCCGGCTCGATGCTGTGTCGGCACCCCAAGAGTGGCCAGGAAGCGCGACGGCTGCTCACCCTCGGGTTCTGGCGAAGCCACGGCCGTCACCACCACCCGAGATCGCGCACGGGTCACGGCGACGTAGAAGAGCCGACGCTCTTCTGCCAGCAGGGCTGTGGCAGTCGTCGGTGGAAGCGCGGTTTCGCAGTCGCCTAGCCGCTCCGCCTGCAGCAATGAGGTGCGCTGCCGCAGGTCGGGCCAGCTGCCCTCCTGCACACCAGCTACCACGACGACCTGCCACTCCAGACCCTTGGCGCGGTGGGCGGTCAGCAACCTGACTCCATCGCTGCGCAGCGCATGGTCGGCGCGCGCGTCGCCGGGTAGTTGTTGAGCCTCGACCTCGTTCAAGAAGACCTGAGCACCGGCTCTGGCACGCCGTTGCTCCGCGCGAGCCGCCAGATCGAAGAGGGCACAGACTGCATCGAGGTCTCGGTCGGCGGAGCGTGCGTAGGCGCCGCCACGCTCGACCGCAGAGCGCAGCCGCCGTGGCCAGGGCGTGCCGTTCCACAACGTCCAGAGCGCATCTTCTGCCGCTGCACCAGCAGCCAGGTGCGCCGAGGCTGACCTCAGCAGTCCGCCAAGTCGTCGCACGCCGGCGGCGGACGACCCGGGCACTTCCTGGATGAGGTCGGGGTCGGCCAGCGCCTCCCGAACCAGCTGATCAGACGGAAGGGGAAGCCGCTCGGGGAAGATTCGTCGTTGCTGCTCGCGCAACTGCCTGGCGAACTGACGCAGCCGGGATGCGTCGATGTCACACAGCGGACCCAGGAGCAATGCCCTGGCGCTCTCCGGCGTCAGGGCGTCGGGGTCTGCGGCGCAGCGCAACGCGGTCAGCAACGGTGCGACAGCGGGCTCTAGACGCAGCGGAATCTCATCACTGGCGACTTTCACCGGCACACCGGCGGCGACGAGAGTGCGACGGAGAAGCGGCAGAGCCGCAACGCCAGACCGCACCAGCACCGCGATCTGCGACCAAGGAACACCATCTTCCAAATGCGCCCGTCGGGCCAGGTCGGCGATCGCCGCAGCCTCGTAGCCAGCTGAGCTGAAGGTCACGACCTCGACCGACCCCTGAGGGGAGTCGCCGGAGGGCAGCGGAGTACGGAATTGTTCGAAGACCTCACGTCGGATTCCGCCACGGACTCCGATGCCGGCGGCGACCGACCTCGAAGCCGCAAGGACGTGCGCGCCGAACCGACGGGTCACCCGCAGGGCCACGACGTCGGCGGGCCGCCCGTTCCGGTGCCGAAACTGTGCGGGGAAGGTGAGAATTCCGCCGACGTCAGCGCCACGGAAGCCATAGATGCTCTGGTCAGGGTCACCTACAACGACCAGATCTCGACCGTCACCGGCCAGCGCCTGAAGCAGCCGCAACTGGGCCGGATCGGTGTCTTGGTATTCGTCCACGAACACGGCTTTGTAGCTGGCGCGGAGCTCCCGACGCACGGCTTCGTCGCCGCCGAGCAGGACGGCCCGGTGGACGAGTTCGGTGTAGTCCAAAGCACTGCTGGAGTCAAGTACGTCGAGGTAGTCATGCATGAACTGGGCAGCCGCGACCCATTCAGGTCGGCCCGTCGACTCCCCGGTTGCGGCAAGGTCCTGCGGGTCAAGCTCCAGCTCTCGGGCCTTGGCCAGCACCGCGTGCAACTCCTGGACGAAACCGCGGGTGCGCAGTGCGGACGCGAGGGCGTCCGGCCAGGGGTTCGGACGCCCCTCGCGAGGCTGCAGCATCAGCTCGCGCAGCGTGGCGTCGTGTTCGGGTGCACTCAGCAGCCGCAGCGGGGCGGCGTAGAGATCTGCGGGCTGGAACCGACGGACCAACCCATAGCAGAACGCGTGGAACGTCGAGCTGGTGGGAGCGGCGCTGGTGCGGCCGATGCGCGCCGTGATGCGGTCACGGAGCTCCTGAGCCGCGGGACGGCTGAACGTGAGCACAAGCACCTCGTCCAGGCGCAGGCCGCGTCGCTGAACCCGGTCGACCACAGCCTCGACAAGCGTGGTGGTCTTGCCCGTGCCGGGACCGGCGAGCACCAGCAGTGGACCTCCTGGGTGGGTGACCACAGACCGCTGGCTCGCGTCGAGCTGCGGCGCGCTCGGTAGCGGAGGTGCTGCTGCGTCGAAGCGATAGCTGACCGGCATGACGCCATTGCAGCATCGCCCACCGACAGCCCTCAGCCGTCCTGGAGCCTCCACAACGCTGCGCCCAGGTCGACGCGCCTTGGGCCGGCGGCCGAGCTCGTCAGCGGAGTTCGCTCGCGAACGTAATGCTCAAGGGCAGCCGGCCCATGGGACGGTGGAAGCGTTCCGTCGGCTCTGACGACTCGCCACCACGGCACCGCGGCGCCGTACAGTGCGAGCACTCGCCCCACCTGCCGTGGACCGCCCCGACCCACAGTCTCCGCGATACGCGAGTACGTCGTGGCGTAACCCGGCGGTATCTGCTCGACGCAGCTCAGGACGGCTTCGACGTATTTCTCATGGTCGTCACCATCACCGGTCACATCGGCAGATTGTGCCGCGCGCCTGATGTGCTGCTGACGGAGTCGAGGTCAGTACGACGGCTGCGAGGGGTCGATCTGGTTAACCCAGGCGACTACGCCGCCGCCCACGTGCACGGCGTCGGCGAATCCGGCTCCCTTGAGGACCGCCAGCGCCTCTGCTGAGCGTACGCCGGTCTTGCAGTGCAGTACCACCGATTGGTCCTGTGGCAGCTGCTCAAGCGCGGCGCCGGTGAGGAACTCGTTCTTCGGGATCAAAACCGAGCCGGGAATGCGGTTGATCTCGTACTCGTTGGGCTCGCGGACGTCGACCAGCACGAAGTTGCGCTCACCGCTGTCCCGCTCTTTCAGCCACAGCTCGAGTGTTGCGGCGCTGATCGTGGCGTCGACTGCCGCGTCGGCTGCCTCCGCGCTGACCGTGCCACAGAAGTCCTCGTAGTTGAGCAGCTCGGTGACCGTGGGATGTTCGCCGCAGATGGCGCAGCTCGGATCCTTGCGGACCGGAAGCCTGCGGTAGTCCATCTCCAGCGCGTCGTAGATCATCAGGGTGCCGAGCAGCGGCTCGCCGATGCCGGTGAGCAGCTTGATGGCCTCTGTCACCTGAATGGCTCCGATCGACGCGCACAGTACGCCGAGTACGCCTCCTTCAGCGCAGGAAGGGACCATGCCCGGTGGGGGCGGTTCCGGGTACAGGCAGCGGTAACAGGGTCCGTGCTCAGCCCAGAACACCGACGCTTGGCCGTCGAATCGGTAGATGGATCCCCACACGTAGGGCTTGCCAAGCAAGACCGCCGCGTCGTTGACCAGGTAGCGCGTTGCGAAGTTATCGGTTCCGTCGACGATGAGGTCGTACGAGGAGAAGATGTCGAGCACGTTGTCGTTGTCGAGTCGGGCTTCGTGAACAACGACGTCGGCCAACGGGTTCACCTCAGCGATGGATCTCTTGGCTGATTGCGCCTTCGGGCTGCCGATGTCACTGTGCCCATGGATGATCTGGCGCTGCAGATTGGACTCATCGACCGTGTCGAAGTCGACGACTCCGAGGGTACCGACCCCCGCGGCGGCCAGGTAGAGCAGAGCGGGGCTACCGAGGCCGCCGGCGCCGATCACGAGGACCTTGGAGTTCTTTAGCCGCTTCTGACCCTGCATTCCGACGTCGGGAATGATCAGGTGGCGGCTGTAGCGGCGCACCTCCTCAGCCGTGAGCTCGGCGGCCGGCTCCACCAGCGGTGGCAATGACACGTTCCTTCTCCTACGGCGGCGTTCTCTACGTGGCATCCAGAGATAACTCTTGATCTTCGCTGTATGTTCCCGTCGACATCACGATCACAGGTCCAGTAGGTCTAACGCTGCAGCAGCCCGGCACCGGGGTCTCGGCATGACACGCTGAGCGCATGGCAGAGAAAGTGACTGTAGAGATCGATGGGCAGACGCTGTCACTGACCAATCTCGACAAGGTGCTCTATCCCGAGACCGGCTTCACGAAGGGTGAGGTGATCGACTTCTACGTCAGCTTGGCCGACGTGCTACTCCCCCACCTCGCTGATCGGCCACTGACTCGCAAACGCTGGCCCAACGGCACTGCCGCGGGGTTCTTCTTCGAAAAGAACAAGCCCCGCGGCACCCCCAGCTTCGTACGAACGGTCTTCATCGCCGAGCACGGCGACGAGGGGGTCGAGTACGTGATCGCGGACTCGCTCGCCACCCTGGTCTGGCTTGCCAACCTCGCGGCGCTCGAGCTCCATGTCCCGCAGTGGAAAGTGGACGGTCAAGGGCGATCGCTCGAGGCCGATCTCCTGGTCTTCGATCTCGACCCTGGTCCACCCGCCAACATCATCGACTGCTGCAACGTTGCGCTTGCGCTACAGCAGCTGCTCGAGCACGACGGCCTCACCGCCTTCGCGAAGACCTCAGGCAACAAGGGCGCGCAACTGTACGTGCCGGTCGTACCCACGAGTGCAAAGGACACCTCCGCGTACGCTCGGCGCCTGGCTGAGCGGTTGGAGCAGGCGCTCCCCGATCTGGTCGTCGCATCGATGGACAAGAGTCTGCGCCGATCGAAGGTCTTCATCGACTGGAGCCAGAACAACGCCGCCAAGACCACCATCGCGCCGTACTCGTTGCGTGGCATCACCGCGCCGACGGTGTCCACCCCCCTCACGTGGGACGAGATAGCCGACGCGCGGACAGCCAACCACCTGGTGTTCCGCAGCAGTGAAGTCCTCGACCGCATCAAGCGGTACGGCGACCTGCTCGCCGACATGCCGGCCCGCAGCCGCGAGCTTCCACTTCCAAGTCGGCAGGGCGGGCGGTGAGCCGACGGTAGGCTCGCTCGCGGACGGCCGGATCCGCAGGTGTGCAAGCGAACAACTCGCCGCACCCTGCCTGGCGGTGTTCGCGGCGTACTCGGCACAACTACGCAGGAAGGGCTTCATGGAGGTCAGGATCGGCGTCATTCACGCCACGCGAGAATTGAGCTTGGAATCAAGTCAATCGGTGGAATCTGTACGGCAGGCAGTGTCTGAAGCGCTGAGCGGCGACGAGCCGCTCCTTGTTCTGCATGACGACAAAGGTCGCACTCTCGTCGTACCGACAGAGAAACTCGCGTACGTCGAGATCGTCGGTGACTCTGCTCGACGAGTGGGGTTCGGCACGCTCTAGCCAGAAAGACGACACGCCGAAGGTGCCCAGAGTGACTGAAGTGACGTATTGCGGGTACTTGTGAGGATGATTGGAAACGGAACCGCGTCCTGCGGCGGTCATACGAACTGGTGTGGCTTGACGGATTAGGGAGGTCAACGCGATGCCCAACTCGATTGGGGGCTGGATTCTACTGATCATCATTGGCGCCATCATCGGTACTTTGGGCAAGTTTCTCGCACCCGGTGACCGAGACAACATCCCGATTTGGGCGGTGTTGCTTTGCGGTATC
>JBBSHN010000045.1:0-18712 GCA_038252945.1 Propionibacteriales bacterium
AGCTCTGTAGACGGGCGAATGCACGCTCTCTTGGCCGACGAACACGCTGGACCCGCTGCGGCTGAAGGCCAGCGCCTTCTTCGCGACCGACGGTCGGCTGATACAGATCCCGGCCCAGCGCTCCAAGCGGCTCGTCGTGCTGGATCGGCTGGCTCAGGAGTTCGCGCCTGGGGAAGCCTTTGACGAACGCGAAGTCAACCGTCACCTCCGTGCCTTCCACCCCGATGTCGTGAGCTTGCGGCGCTATCTCGTCGACGAGGCGTCCTGAGCCGGCAGTTTGGCTGGTACTGGCGCTCAGGGGGCACCTTCGACGTATGACGGTGTTGGACGGCAGCCAGCACCAGCACCAGCGCCTCGCCACGTCGTCGCGAGAGTACGGCGTAAACCCCCTAGCATGTGCGGTGGCCATCCGCGTCCTGAGGGAGTCTGCTGTGCCTTTGCGTTTGCGACCAGTTGACACGACGTTCTACGACCTCTTCACGGAATCTGCGAACAATCTGGTGTTCGGCGCCGAACTGTTGGCTTCAATGCTGCCCATCGGCTCTGACCACAAGGAACTCTCGGCGCGGATGCGTGAGGCGGAGCACCAGGCTGACGAGACAACGCACAGCATCGTGCGACGCGTCAACTCGACCTTCGTCACACCGTTCGATCGTGAGGACATCTATCGCCTCGCCGCGGGCCTAGACGACGTCATGGACTTCATGGAAGAAGCAGTCGACCTGGTCAACCTCTACGAGGTGGAGGAGCTGCCGCAGGAGTGCGCCAACCAGGTGCAGGTGCTGCAGCGGGCAGCCGAGCTCACCGCCCAGGCGATGCCCCGGCTGCGTACCATGCGAGACCTCGAGGAGTACTGGATCGAGATCAACCGGCTGGAGAACGAAGGTGACAAGGCGTATCGACGCATTCTTGCCGAGCTGTTCAGCGGTGCCTACCAGGCGCTGACCGTGCTCAAGTGCAAGGACGTCGTCGACTCATTGGAAGATGCCATCGACGCTTTCGAGTCCGTGGCCAACACGGTGGAACAGATCGCCGTCAAGGAGTCTTGAGCGTGACGCTCGGCCTCGTCCTCGCAGTCATCGCGATCGCCTTGGCGTTCGACTACACGAACGGTTTTCACGATGCCGCGAACGCCATCGCGACGTCCGTGTCGACCCGGGCGCTGACGCCGCGCATCGCTTTGCTGCTCGCTGCGGTGATGAACTTCGCCGGCGCATTTCTCGGCCAGGAGGTCGCCACCACCGTCAGCGATGTCATCACCCCTCCGAGCGGGGCACATGGCCTTGTGGTGGTGGCCGCTGGACTCGTCGGCGCCATCGTGTGGAATCTCACGACCTGGTACTTCGGACTGCCGTCGTCCTCTTCGCACGCTCTGATCGGTGGTCTCGTGGGAGCGGCGCTGGCGTCCGGGAGCGTAGTGGCGTGGTCGTCGATCAAAGCCAAGGTGCTGCTGCCGATGATCGTGTCACCGGTCGTCGGGTTCTTCGCGGCGTTCCTACTGATGTTGCTAATTATGTGGGTATTTCGTCGTCAGAATCCCGGCCGGGTGAACCGCGGTTTTAAGCTCGCGCAGACGCTCTCCGCGGCGGCCATGGCGCTGGGGCATGGGCTGCAGGATGCACAGAAGACCATGGGAGTCATCTTCTTAGCGCTAGTCACCGCTGGCTACGTCAACGCAGACGCGGGGCTGCCGTGGTGGGTCATCGCCAGCGCTGCCACTGCGATCTCCCTGGGTACCTGGTCCGGTGGATGGCGGATCATGCGGACGCTCGGTAGGCGCATCATCCACCTCGACCCGCCACGCGGGTTCGCCGCTGAGACGACCGCGGCATCGATCTTGTATGTCACGGCCTACGCCTTTCAGGCGCCCATCTCCACCACTCACGTCATCACCTCGGCGGTGATGGGCGCCGGCGCTACGAAGCGGCTCTCCGCCGTGCGATGGGGCGTGGCGAAGTCGATCGTGTTCGCGTGGATCCTCACCTTTCCCGCCGCTGGCCTGGTCGCCGCGCTCGTTTACGGCGTGGGGCATTTAGCCCTGCCGTGATCAGCCATCAATCCCCGGCGCTAGAGGCGTAGAGAACGTCGGTCGCCACGTGGTCGAAGCCGAGTCGGCTGTACAGGGCGACTGCGGACGGGTTGGCGCCTTCGACGTACAACATCACGGCTGGCAGCCCCTTGTCCGCCAAGTGACGCAGACCGGTCAGCGCCAGGGCTTTTCCGAGGCCGAGGCCCTGAGCCGCTGGGTCGACACCCAGCACGTAGACCTCACCGGTCGGTTCGGCACCGTGTGCGCCGGGATGCACCTTCGTCCAGTGGGAGCCGACCAGCTGACCGTCGCGTTCGGCGAGGAAGAAGCCGCCCGAATCGAAGTCAGGCTGTGCCATGCGCTGGGCCAAGCCGTCGGCCGTGACGGACCTCTGCTCGGGGTGATCTGCGAAGGCGGCGGCGTTGACGGCGAGCCAGGCCGCCTCATCGGCGCCGGGCGCGAACGTGCGTACCGTGACGTCCGGCGGGTAGACCGGCTCGGGCAGTGGCTCAGCGAGCGATCGCTGCAGCCGCCAGAGCTCGCGCACCCGATGGAGGCCAGCACGGCCAGCAAGCGAACGCGCTGCTGGGAGATCCCCGTGCGCCCACACCTGCAGCGCATAGGGCGCCACCGTGTCGGCAAGCCGAGCCAGCAGAGCCGAGGCGAACCCTCTTCGCCGGAACCGCGGATGCACCACGACGTGGGCGGCAGTACCAGCGGTGTTCTTCGACGGCAGCCGCACATGTGCGTAGCCTGTGATCTCGTCGCCCGCCGCTGACTGCATGAGCAAATGCCGCGTGCTCTCCTCGCCGAACGCCAAATCGAGCCGCACCTGGTCGTCAAGCGGGGGCACGCCGTCCAACTGCGCGGCTGCGGCGTCAATATCCATGATGCGATCCCGGCTGCTGGCCGTGACGCCAGAGGAGACCGAGATAGCTCCACCGTGTTCCGACGTCACCAGGACAGCGGTGCCTTGGACGCCTGACTGCGGGTGAGAGGCTCTGACCGTATTCTCGGCGGAGTGTCTCCCGAAGGCTTGGCCGCGGGCAACACGAAGCGATAGCCCACATGACGGACCGTCCCGATCAGGCCCTCGTGCTCGGGTCCGAGTTTGGCACGCAGACGTCGTACATGAACGTCGACCGTCCGGGTTCCCCCGAAGTAGTCGTAGCCCCATACCTCTTGCAGCAGCTGCTGTCTGCTGAACACCCGCCCGGGGTGCTGCGCGAGGTACTTCACCAGCTCGAACTCCTTGAACGTGAGGTCAAGTGAGCGGCCCTGCAGCCGCGCGGCGTAGGAGGCTTCGTCGATCTCCATGTCGCCTCGTCGAATCACCGCAGTGAGGTCGTTGTCAGCTGTTGACGTCAGAAGCCGCGTGGTTACCAGCCGCAGCCGCGCTTCAACCTCGGCAGGACCTGCGGTGACCAGGACGACATCGTCGATGCCCCAGTCTGCCGCCACTGCGGTGAGGCCCCCCTCGGTCAGGACGAGGAGGATCGGCACACGGACTCCCGTGGTGCGCAGCAGGCGGCAGAGGCTTCGAGCCGACGCTAGGTCGGCACGGCCGTCGACGAGGACGCTGTCGCACGGGGGCGCGTCGATCAACGCACTCGCTTCACCGGGCAGGACCCGAACAGTGTGCGGAAGGAGTGCCAGGGCGGGCAGTACCGACCGGACACTGACCCCTGGGTCCGCCAACAGGAGCAGGCTGCTCACGCTTTGCGACACTAGTCGACATGGCGGGAGATGGGGCAGCGGACAGGCCGGCGTCCGTACCAGCGGAAGCGCCCGGCGTGCCAGCGCCAGCCGTGACAGTCCGTTACTGGGCTGCCGCGCGTGCCGCCGCTGGGGTCGCGGAGGAGCGGGTCTACGCCACGACTCTGGCCGACGCCCTCGCGCAGGTAAGCGCCGCTCACGGATCTTCGCCACGCTTCGACCGAGTGCTGAGGGTGTCTTCCTTCCTGGTCGGCGATCAACCCGTCAACAACCGCGACCCGAAGGCCGTGCATCTCACCGCCGGTGCTGTCGTCGAGGTCCTCCCCCCATTCGCCGGCGGCTCCTCCCGTTGAGCCGTCGCTCGTGGATGACCCGTCGGTTGTGGTTAGTTGAGCCTCAATTTCGGTACGTCCAGCGCGCGTACGGCATCCTGCTGCCCACTGCGCTTGGGACTGTCCGCGCCCGTGCGTACGCTGTACAGATGCAGTCGACGTACCTCACGAAGCGTCGCGCGGTGGATCACTGTCACACCGCGACGGCCGTGTGTCGTCTGCTCTGACCGGGTTTCGCCTCGAGCCCTTCTGCTCCGCTGTTTCGCAGCGTCGTAAGCAGAAGCGCGCGACCCGCTCGGAAGACTCGCTTCCGCTTCTTGCATTCCCAGCTGGCTCCAATGCGGCGCAGCGCCGCGGGCCACAATTTTCGGAGGATCGCGCATGAGCCGTAGTACTGTTCTGGTCGACGCAGACTGGGTTGAAGCCCATATCGACGACCCTGATGTCGCTCTCGTCGAAGTGGACGAAGACACCACCGCCTACCACAAGGGTCACATCCGCGGCGCCCTCAAACTGCATTGGAAGGACGACCTGCAAGACCCAGTGCGCCGCGACTTCGTCAACCAGCAGCAGTTCCAGGAGCTGCTGTCGAGCCGCGGCATCCGCAACAACAACACCGTCGTGCTGTACGGCGGCAATAACAACTGGTTCGCCGCCTACGCCTACTGGTACTTCAAGCTCTACGGGCACGAGAACGTTGTACTTCTCGACGGTGGCCGCAAGAAGTGGGAGCTCGACTCCCGGGAGCTCACCGACGAGGTCACACTCCGGAAGCCGATGCAGTACACGGCCCAGGCACCAAACCTGAGCATTCGCGCGTTTCGCGACGAGGTCGTCGACGCGATCGGCAGCAAGAACCTCGTCGACGTCCGCTCACCTGACGAGTACGCCGGCCGTCTCCTCGCACCCGCCCATCTGCCGCAGGAGTCAGCGCAGCGCGGTGGGCACGTGCCGACCGCCGCCAACATCCCGTGGAGCAAGGCTGCCAACGACGACGGCACCTTCAAGCTCGACGAGGAGCTCAAGAAGCTCTACGCCGATGCCGGGGTCGACTTCTCCAGGGCCACGATCGCGTACTGCCGCATCGGCGAGCGCAGCGCACACACGTGGTTCGTGCTGCACGAACTGCTCGACCAACCGAACGTGAAGAACTACGACGGGTCGTGGACCGAGTATGGGTCGCTGGTTGGCGTACCGGTGGCGATCGGCGACGAGCCCGGCGAGGCCGCGCGATGAGTTGCGGCGCACCAGCCGATCACACGCTGACCGATGTCAACGTGCTCGGCCAGACGATCATTCAAGGCACCGTTGTCCACGAGAACGAGCCTGTCGGCGGTGCGTATGTCCGACTGCTGGACCGCACGGGCGAGTTCACCGCCGAGGTGCCTACCGGCGCGACCGGAGAGTTCAGGTTCTTCGCGACACCCGGGGACTGGACTCTCCGGACACTCGCCCCGAGACTGAGCCCGGTCGACGCCACAGTTAGCGCCTCGGCTGGACGCGTCATCGAGGTCTCCATCACCGTCTGAGGAGGCTGCTCGTCCGCGAGGTCGACGTCAGTTGACTGACTTCGTCGGCGGCAGTTTGGCGCTGGGGAACTGGCGTAGGTACTGCCTGAGCTTGTTGTGCTCGAAGTCATTCCAGAGCACCTTGCTCTGATGCGGCGCGAGACGCACGATACTTTCGCCATCTGGCGCGGTGGCGTAGCTTCCTAGCGGCGCGGTCACGAACTGCACGTCCTTCGCGCTCAGATTCTGCATGCTGAGAGCCAGCGAACGGATCTCGCCGCTGCTCCAGTTGTCGTCGACGGTGAGATTGTTGGTGATGGCGGTGACGACGCGGCCGAGCTGAATCGGATTTCGAGTGGTGCCGCTCGACAGCAGCTGGTGCATGGTTTCGCGTAGGAAGTTCTGCTGGCGGTTGATGCGGCCGAAGTCGCCGTTAGATAGGCCATGACGCGTGCGGACGTACTGAAGTGCCCGCTTGCCCTCGAGCTTTTGCCATCCCTTGTGCCACGTGATGTGTTGTGAGTCGTCGTAGAAGGTGCTCGGAATGTAGACCTTGACACCGCCGAGTGCGGTGGTGAGGTCCTTGAAGCCGGTCCAATCGATGATCGCAACGTGGTCGATCGTGACGCCGGTGAGTCTCTCCACGGTTGTGATGGCCAGTGACGGGCCGCCATAGGAGAAGGCGGCGTTGATCTTGGCGTGCCCGTTGGTGTACGGGTACCCATGGATCTTCACCCAGGTGTCGCGCGGAATCGACACCACTTCGACGTTCTTACGGTCGGCCGGAATGTGGGCCACCATGATGGTGTCGCTCAGGTGCACGAACGGTGTCCACTTGCCGTCCTTCAAATCGTGTGCGACCGACTGACCGGTATTTCCGTGATCAGCACCAAGCAGCAGGACGTTGATCGGGTACTGCGCCTCGTGACTGTTCTTCTTAGACTTCGTCGTCGACTGCAGGGCCTGCACATGCACGTGCTTGACGTTCCCCAACAGTGAGTTCAGCCACCAGAGGTAGCCGCCCGCACCGGCACCCAGCAACAAAAAGATGACGACCAGCGCGGTCAGGGACTTGTGCGAAGCCATGAACCCGCGGTTCTGCGTCGTACCAGCGGGAGAACCCGACGCGGAGGATCCCCCGGTGGACGGTCCGGCGGACGAGTCGGCAGCGTCGCCGCCCGGCGGCGTGCTGCTGTCGCTCATGATGTTCCTTGGAAGAAGAGAAGGGGAGCGGTCAACAGTGTGCCAACTCGGACGAAGTAAGCGAAACGCGGCAGCGCGGTCAGCCGCAGAATTCAGGGACTCTTCAGACTTCCAGAATCAAGGTGACCGGCCCGTCATTGACCAGTTCAACGTGCATTGTGGCTCCGAACCTGCCAGTTTCTACGTGCCCGCCCAAGTCGCGCAGAGCCGAGCAGAACTCGTCGTAGTGCATCTCAGCGACCCGGCCCGGTGCCGCCGCAGACCAGGACGGTCGCCGTCCTTTGCGAGTGTCGGCGTACAACGTGAACTGACTGATGACAAGAAGGGGGGCGTCGACGTCCTCGGCAGACAATTCATCGCGCAGAATCCGGAGCCGCCAGATCTTCGCCGCCAACGCCGTGGCTGTGGCCGAGGTGTCGGCGTGTGTGACGCCTAACAGCACGACGAGACCAGGCTCGCAAATCGCTCCGACGACGTCGTCATCAACGCGTACCTCGGCCCGTGACACGCGCTGCACCACTGCTCGCATGAGTACCGCGGTCCTTTCGTCGTGCGCTGAGCGGCCGTCAGCGGCTCATCTGGCACCATGACCGCCATGAAGACAGCTGGGCAGGGCAAGACTCTCATTACGGTCGCGCCCACTGGCGCCGAGACGGCCAAGGCCGACTTTCCTGCGCTTCCGACGACGCCACAGGAGCTCGTCGATACGGCCGTGCGTTGTGAGCGCGCCGGTGCGGCAATGATTCACCTCCACATCCGCGACCGTGAGCACCACCCGACCCTTGACGTGGGCCTGCTCACGGAGGCCGTCGAGGCTGTCCGCGAGCACACCTCGCTGGTCGTGCAGTTGTCGACGGGAGGATCGGTCCACGATCCGCTGGAGGATCGGCTCAAGGTGCTCGACGCGGAGCCGGACTCTTGCTCGCTCACTATGGGGACCACAAACTTCGGGGACGACGTCTTTCTCAACCCGTGGCCGTTCGTCGTGGAGCTCTACCAGCTGACACAGAGCCGCCAGGTGGTGCCGGAGTTCGAGCTGTTCGACCTCGGGCATGTCGCAGCCCTCCACCGTTTGATCGACAGCCACGGACTCCCCTTCGGCGGCCGGGTCCATTGCGACTTGGTCATGGGCGTTCCCGGCGGAATGCCCGGTACGGCGGACGCGCTGGTTGCGGCGGTGGCCGCGTTCCCGGACGCCGTGACCTCCTGGTCAGCGACCGGGATAGGCCGTACCACTTTGCCGGTTGCGTTCGCGGCGCTCTCCAAGGGAGGACACCTGCGAGTCGGTATGGAGGACACCTTGACGCTCGCCCGCAAGGTGCCGGTGTCACACAACGACGAGCTGGTCACTCGGGCGGCGTCGCTTGCCGAGTTGGCGCAGCGGCCGGTGATGTCAACAGACGAAGCTCGAGACATGCTGCAGTCCAAGGAGCGGTGACTTCTGCGCGCCGGACGAGGCGCTTTCCAGACCCCTCATTAGCATCGGTGCTTGTGGAGATCTTCTACGTAAGCCTGCTGGTGATCGCCGCCCTCGCCCTCGCAGGGCTGGCGGCGTACCTCCTGGTGAAAATCGTTCGTGCCTCGTGATGAGCGCCTGGGGATCCTCCGTGTGGCAAAGCACCGACCTGCGAGGCGACGCCTGTGCCGTTTCACATTCCTGACGACCTGCACGCTGACGTCCGCCCGCTCGCATTCCTCCTGGGCCACTGGCGTGGAAACGGCCATGGGGACTATCCGACGATCGAGAAGTTTTCCTTCGCGCAGGAGCTCGCCTTCACTCACGACGCCCGCCCGTTCCTGCACTGCCTCAGCCGCACCTGGCTGCTAGACGACTCCGGGCAGTCGGTGCGCCCGCTCGCAGTAGAGACCGGCTTCTTCCGGCCGCAGCCAGACGGGGAGCTGGAGGTCTTGCTCTCCCATCCCACCGGAGTGGCGGAGATCTATCTCGGGGTCGTCGAGGGCGCCAAGATCGAGCTGCGGACCGACGTGGTGGCCCGCACGGCCTCGGCCAAGGATTACACCGCCGGCCACCGCCTCTACGGCCTGGTGGAAGGCGACCTGCTGTGGACGTTCGACATGGCGGCCATGGGACAGCCGCTGCAGTCGCACATCTGGGCGCGGCTGCAGCGCGAGTAGCGTACCGTCGTGCTGATCAAGCGGGGAATGAGTCTCCCGGTCCTAGACTGGGCCGTTGTGGAGCTTCAGCAGCAGTTGCGGTCGCGCGGCTACCGGCTCACGCCACAGCGGCAACTGGTCCTTGACGCCGTGACCTCGCTGGGGCACGCGACGCCGGAAGACGTCTTCAACTGGGTACATGAACGCTCCTCCGGGGTCAACATCTCGACCGTCTACCGCACGCTGGAGCTGCTCGAAGACCTGGGGCTCGTCAAACACACCCACCTCAGCCATGGCGCTCCCACGTACCACGCCTCGACTGCGCCCGAACACGTGCACCTCGTGTGCCGTCGATGTGAAGACGTCATCGAGGTCGCTCCGGTGATGGTGACACCGCTGGTGGATGCATTGCGTCGCGAGGCGGGGTTCGTCGCCGATGTCGGGCACCTCACAGTGTTCGGTCAGTGCCGCAGGTGTGCGCGGTGACCGGCCGCAGTCCGCTGCTATCACTACCGGGTGCGGTGGAGGCGGTCGGCGTTGACCATGGGGTGGCGGCCCACTACGGCGACCCGTTCCGAGAGCAGAAGACACTGCTCTCCGGTGAGGGGTACGTCGACCTGTCGCATCGCGGCGTCGTACGCATCGCTGGGCCCGACCGGCTGCCGTGGCTGCATTCGGTCACTTCTCAGCACTTCACAGACCTACCCACGCACTCGTGGGTGCAGGCATTGGTGTTGTCACCGCACGGCCACGTGGAGCACTCGATGTCGGGGTATGACGACGGCGAAGCCTTTTGGGCGCACGTCGAACCAGGCCGGGCCGACCCGCTGGTGGAGTGGCTTGGATCGATGCGATTCTTGATGAGGGTCGAGGCGGCCGCTGTCTCCTCTGAGTTCGCTGTGCTCTCGCGGGGGGCGTCCGGCACCGAGCTGGTCGCACGGGACCGGTTGGAGGCCATCGCGTCGGAGGGGACTCCGTGCGGGATCTGGGCGTTCGAGGCGCTACGCGTCGCGCGCGGGGAGCCGCGACTTGGTCTCGACACCGATCACCGCACCATTCCCAACGAGGTGGGCTGGATCGGCTCAGCGGTGCATCTGGAGAAGGGCTGCTATCGCGGCCAGGAGACGGTGGCGCGGATCCACAATCTCGGCCGTCCGCCTCGTCGACTGGTTCGTCTGCACCTCGACGGGTCTGTCGACACTCTGCCCGCCTCGGGTGATCCTGTTGAGCTCGACGGGCAATCGGTCGGCTTCGTTGGTTCGTCCGCGCGACACTATGAGCTTGGCCCCATCGCGCTTGCACTCGTCAAGCGGAAGGTCGACCCCAATGCGGCTCTTCTCGCCGGGGGAGTGGCAGCCGCGCAGGAGATCGTCGTCGACCCCGAAGTCGGCCTCCACGTTCGTCCCCGCCTCTAGCACGGCAGCCGAGACGCCAATTCATGTCCGGCGTACGGCGTGTCGGCGGTCAGTTGATCATGCCGGCGCCGACCGTGACTCCGCTGGCTTCGTCGAGGAGGATGAACGAGCCGGTGGTGCGGTTCTTTTCGTACGGGTCGCACAGCAGTGGAACCGTCGTGCGCAGATGCACGCGGCCGATCTCGTTGAGGCCGAGTTCCTTCGTCTGGAGGTCGCGATGCAGCGAGTTGACATCAAGGCGGTACTGCACGTCCTTGACCAACGCTCGGCCGCTCCTAGTGGTGTGCTTGAAGGCAAGCTTTTGCCGCGGACGCAACGGGGAGTTCGTCATCCAGCAGACCATCGCGTCGATGTCCTGGATCGGCTCCGGGGCGTTCTGCGGACGACAGATCATGTCGCCGCGAGACACGTCGACGTCGTCCTGGAGGCGCACGACGACCGACATCGGCGGAAATGCCTCCTTCAGCTCCGATTGAAACATGTCGATGCCCGCGATCTTGGACTCCATACCTGACGGCAGCACGAGTACGTCGTCGCCAGGCTTGAGGACGCCGCCCGCGACTCGGCCGGCGTATCCGCGGTAGTCGTGGAACTCATCCGACTTGGGTCGAATGACGTACTGGACAGGGAAGCGCGGGTCGACGAGGTCACGGTCGGACGCGACGTGCACGTGCTCGAGGTGGTGTAGGAGGGATGGCCCGTGATACCAGGGCATGTTGTCTGAGCGGGTGACGACATTGTCGCCGAGCAGAGCTGAAATGGGGATGATCGTGAGGTCGGGAATGGTCAGCTTGGCGGCGAAGGACGTGAACTCGTCGTGGATTTGGGAGAACCGCTCCTCGGAGTGGTCGACGAGGTCCATTTTGTTGACGCACAGAACCAGGTGCGGCACGCGGAGCAGCGACAGAATCACAGCGTGGCGGCGGGACTGCTCGGTGAGGCCCTGGCGAGCGTCGACGAGCACCAGACCAAGGTCGGCGGTGGACGCGCCCGTCACCATATTGCGTGTGTACTGCACGTGGCCGGGCGTGTCCGCGATGATGAACTTGCGCGCCGGTGTGGCGAAGTAGCGGTAGGCAACGTCAATGGTAATGCCCTGCTCGCGCTCCGAGCGTAGCCCGTCAGTCAGCAACGCCAGATCGGTGTACTCATAACCGCGGGCGTTGGAGGTTGCCTCGACTGCCTCGAGTTGGTCTTCGAAGATCGACTTGGAGTCCAGCAACAGCCGCCCGATCAACGTCGACTTGCCGTCGTCAACGGATCCCGCCGTGGCGAAGCGGAGCAGGTCCATGGTGGGCTTGCCGACGGTGGACGCACGGGACACAGGCATCAGAAGTAGCCCTCTCGCTTACGGTCTTCCATGGCGGCCTCGCTGAAGCGGTCGTCGCCGCGCGTGGCTCCGCGCTCTGTGACCCTGGCCACGGAGATCTTATCAATGATCTCAGGGATGGTGGACGCCGAGGACTCCACGCAGCCTGTCAGTGTCAGGTCGCCCACGGTACGGAAGCGCACGACGCGCTCGCTCACGTTTTCGCTTGGCCACAGAGGATTGAATTCGCTCTCGGTCATCAGCATGCCGTCGCGTTCGAAGACTCGGCGGCGGTGCGCGAAGTAGATCTGCGGTATCTCGACGTTCTCCTGGCCGATGTAGTGCCAGATGTCTAGCTCGGTCCAGTTCGACAGCGGGAAGATCCGCATGTGCTCCCCAGCGTGGATGCGCCCGTTGTACAGCGACCACAGCTCCGGGCGTTGATTCTTCGGGTCCCACTGGCCGAAGTCGTCTCGGTGTGAGTACACCCGCTCCTTGGCGCGGGCTTTCTCTTCGTCGCGCCGACCTCCTCCGAAGGCGGCGGTAAAGCCTTCCTCTTCGATCGCGTGCAACAAAGTGCCCGTCTGGAGCCGGTTGCGGCTCGTCTTACCGTCGTCGACGACCACACCGCTGGCGATTGCTTCCTCAACCGACGCAACGAGAAGGCGGACACCCAGCCGGCTGACCCAGCGGTCTCGGCACGCGAGTACCTCGGGGAAGTCGAAGCCGGTGTCAACTTGCAAGACGGGAAACGGAATCTTGGCCGGAAAAAACGCCTTCTCGGCCAACCGAAGCATGACGATTGAGTCCTTGCCTCCCGAGAACATCAGCACCGGCTTTTCGAACTCGGCTGCCACCTCGCGAAAGACGTGAATGGACTCCGCTTCCAACTCATCGAGTTGGGTCAGCCGGTAATCGGGGTGGACGGTCATTCGGGAGAACTCCTTGGCGTGATGAATCCTGACCATCGTAATCGGCGAGCCGTGTGTGAGCAGGACGAAGCGCTTACGGACGCGTTGACGACGCCGTAGACGTTGGCGCCGCGGAGGCACCGGAGGAGTTCGGTCCGGTCGGGTCGCCCGCGCCATCCGGGGGACTCGAGGCCGGCCCGGCAACGGGGTTCTCAAGCTCCGCAACCGTGGGGTTGCCAAACATCGGAAGCCCGCGTGTACGGCGGATCAACCCCCACACCAGTGGCACCGCCACCAGCATTGCGAGCCCAATCATGACAATGAGGACGGGATGCGTGTCCTCCTCACCTGCCCCAAGTGGAGCCCATCCGGCCTTGTCCAGCAGTGCCAGCCCGGACATGGTGAGCACGACCACGATCCCGCGTCGGATTATCGAGGCCGGCACGCGGGGAGCGATCCGAGCGCCCAGAATGCTGCCGGGAACCGATCCGATGATCAGCGGAATGACGATGTTCCACTGCAGGCCGTACACCATGATGTTGGAAATCGCCGCTGCGAGTACGAGCGGAACCGCCTGCACCAAGTCGGTGCCCACAAGCCTTAGCGGTGACAACGTCGGATACAGCATGAGCAGCGCAATCATGATCACCGACCCCGAGCCCACAGACGTGATACCCACCAATAAGCCACCGAGAGCTCCGACGAGAATCGTGGAAATCGGCCTGATCACTGGGTTGCGAGGACCGGCCTGCCTTCCGCCCGTGACGCGACGAAGCTGAATCAGCAGTCGCAGGGCGTAAGCCACGGCAGCGAGTAGCAGCGCGAAGCCGATGCAGAGCTTCAGAAACGTGTCGATGTCGGTATTGGGGAAGAACCATCCGGCCAGGTGTGGCCCGAGAAGCGCAAAGGGTACCGAGCCGACGATCAGCCAGCCGGCCAAGTTGAGGTTCGGTGAGCCTTGCCTCCAGTGGACCGCCGCGCCGCCGCTCTTGTAGACGGCGGCCGCAGTGAGGTCTGCGGTGACCACCGTCGAGGCATCTCCGACGCCGAGGAATATGAGCGCCGGAGTCATCAGCGCTCCACCGCCCATGCCGGTGATGCCGACCACAATGCCGACGATGAAGGCCGCGATGACTGTCTTGATCTCGTCGCTGCTGATCGCGAGTCCCGAAGCGGCCAAAAGGTGCGCGCTGTGCAGCATTAATCCTCCGAAACTAGGCATGCATCCAGCCTTCAGTTATGAGGGCGCCGATGACGTCGTGGAGACATTCTGCAATATCTCGATCGGTTGTGTCGACTTTAAGGGCTCGGCGTGGCTCTTCGTACGGCGAAGAGATGCCCGTGAAGTCAGGAATTTCGCCTCTGCGCGCCTTGGCGTAAAGGCCTTTGCGGTCGCGCCGCTCACACTCATCAAGCGGTGTGGCCACGTGGATGAGCACGAAACCTCCACCTGCGGATGCCACCATGTGGCGTACCTGCTGCCGTGTGGACTCAAACGGTGCTATGGGGGAACAGATCGCTACCCCGCCGTGCCGCGAAATCTCCGCGGCGACGAAGCCGATCCGCAGAATGTTGGTCTCACGGTCTGCGCGGGTGAATCCCAGGCCCTTCGACAGGTGATGCCGGACAACGTCGCCGTCCAGCGAGGTGACGGTGCGCTCTCCCTGCTCGAGCAAGTGGTCGATGAGCGCCCGAGCGAGCGTGGACTTGCCAGACCCGGACAACCCGGTGAAGAAGATCACCACACCTTGCCGGTCGCGCGGCGGCCGGTCCTTCGCAACGATTGCGGCTATTTCGTCGGGAAGCTGCCCAAAGCCCTCTGCCGGCAGCCGGAGAACCGCGTCGGCGTATGCCGAAGCGACCGAGTCGATGAGCCAGTCGTTCGCGGTTGACTCGGCTTGGTCGAGCCCGCCTCCACGATCGGCCACCGACACTGCGACAACCTCCGCCGACGCGCCTAGCGTCTGCGCCGCGTGGAGAGTCGCGCGCACCAGTGCCGGACCCGAGAGACCACGCGGCATGCCCGCGCCAACGTACGTCAAAAGGAGCGGGGAGAGCCCTTTTGCCGTGGCGGTGGAGCTGATCTGGTCCAGGTCCTCGTGCGTGAGCGCCCGCAGAACCGGTACGGCCAGCAGTGAATCCCTTTTCTGGCGTCGGTGGACCTCGGCGGGTGACAGGTGCAGTCTGCGAAACGGCCCGAACTGATTCGGCGCCAGGGCCTCAACGGAGCCGACGATGCCCTGCAGTCCGGCTCCGGCGTCCCACGTGCCGTCGAGGTGCACGCTGGCGAGCGGCGCTCCTTCTGGATCGAGCAGCTCGAGGAACCCGACTCCCGCTGCAACCTCCGCGGTTTCTTCGCTCACCACCAAGGTGACCGACGCCGCGTCGCCAGCATCGGCTGGATCGACAAAGCCAGCGAGCGGAGGTTCGAAGCAGCCATTGATCAGTAGGTCAAGGTCGTCGAGCTCTCGACCCGTTGGTGTCCACTGCGGCACGAGTACGTCGGCCTTTGACACGAGGGAATTGTGCCACTGAATCCAATTAGCGGCCGGACGACGCAGGAAACGTCGGCAAGTAGGCTGCTCGACCGTGGCGGAAGCCGAGATTGTCGTCGAAGTCGTGCGTTCAGGTCTGGTGGAGAGCCGCCACCGCGGTTCGGTCGTAGCCCTTGCCGCCGATGGTTCGGTCGACTGGAGCGTCGGTGATGTGTACGCACCGGTGTTTCCGCGCTCGTGTAACAAGCCTCTCCAGGCAGCCGGCATGCTGCGTCTCGGGCTCGATCTGCAGGAGGAGCTGCTGGCGCTGTCGGCTGGGAGTCATTCAGGTGAGCCGTTTCACTTAAGCGGCGTACGGCGCATTTTGAGCGCGGCCGGTCTGGACGAACAAGCACTGCGGACACCGCCTGACTTTCCGCTCGACGAGGAGGCGCGCACTGCGTTCATCGGGGCCGGGGCGGTCAAGTCTTCACTCGCCATGAATTGCTCCGGCAAGCACGCGGCGATGCTCGCCACCTGTGTCGCCAACGGATGGTCGACTGAGTCCTATCTCGATCCCAGCTCTGCGCTGCAGCGGTCGCTTCTCGCGACGTTCGCCGAGCTGACCGGAGAGATCGTCGATGTCGTGGGCGTCGACGGATGTGGAGCGCCGCTGTTCTCTTGCTCACTCACTGGGCTGGCTCGCGGCTTTCAAGCCCTGGTGCGCGCACCCGCGGGGACTCCCGAGCGGCGCATCTCGGGAGCGTTCTCCCGATTTCCGGAGTACACATCCGGGACTCGGCGTGATGAGGCGGCTCTCATGCGCGCGCTGCCGGGCGCCATGGCTAAGGCTGGCGCCGAGGCCTGCTACGCAGTGGCGCTTCCCGACGGTCGGGCGATCGCTCTGAAGATCGAAGACGGCGGAGGAAGAGCCCGCCCCATCGTCATGGCGGCGGCACTGGCGAGTATGGGCATCGGCGCAGTCACACAGGCGTTCGCGGACATCCCCGGCGAAGCGGTTGTGTACGGCGGCGGACGTCCCGTGGGGGAGCTACGGTCGGTCCTCGAGCCCCATCAGGCTGCTGGCAGATAGCTTGCAAACGCTTGCTATTGCAAGCACAATGGTGGGCATGGCCAAGTTACGCGTCGGCACGCAGTTGGCGGACAACGCACCGAAAGCGGCGGCGGCCGTCACGGCCACGGCTCGCGCGGGGACTCACGCCGTCGGGCAGCGCGCGGCCACGCTTGGCGATTACCTGCGTGATCAGCGGCGAGCTGCGCAGCTGTCGCTTCGCCAGCTTGCCGAACAGGCCGGCGTCTCCAATCCGTATCTCAGCCAGATCGAGCGGGGTCTCCGCCGACCCTCTGCAGACGTGCTTCAACAGCTCGCCAACGCCTTGCGCATCTCCGCTGAGACGCTCTACATCCGCGCAGGCATTCTTGACTCTGACGAGAGCGCCGAGCGGTCGGTGCAGCGCGCCGTACTCGCTGATGCTGGCCTGACCGAACGTCAGCGGCAGGTCTTGCTCGACATCTACCAGTCGTTCAAAAAAGGAAATGCCGCCCGCTCGGCCGTGGATGACTCCGACTTAGGCCATCCCCAGACCATCGCAGCTGGGTCTGACCCGAACAACTCCGGCTCGGCGTCAGGTGACGCCGACCTCAGCGTCTCCATCGAATCCTCCTGAAAGGACATCCCATGGCATTCCCAGGCACACTCACCTCGCGCGTCGACAAGGCTCTCGCAGACTCAGCACCTCTCAGCGCATTCGTCGGCGCTGGCGACCTTGCCGTCGAGAAATTGCGCGAGGCGCGCGAGCTCGACGCCAACGAGCTTAAGGAGCTCAAGGAGCAGGCTCAGGCCAAGCTGCATGCGGGCATGGAGTCTCTGCAGTCTGACTTTCGACTCTCGCCGGAGCTGGTCATAGACATTCCCGTCCGACTCCAGGCAGCCATGAGAGACATGCTGTCCGCGTCAAGTACGACTTACGATGAACTGGTCATCCGAGGCCGAGCGTTCGTTGCGGGCATGCGCCCTCAGCCGTCGGCGGAGCAGTTCACCGACAGCATGAGCGAGAACGACGCCACTGACAATCCGGCTGAGTAAGGCAAGCGAGGCGTTGCCGTTGCCGCGCCACCGGAACGGTCGGCGAGGTTAGGAAACCGGGGCATCAGGGTCGGCTGGGTGACTAGGCTAGGGGAGTGACTGCCGCCGTCAACCCGCTGGTCGCGTTGACGATCGAAAATTACGCAGCCTTCGTCATCTGGGTAGCACTCTTCGCAGTGAAGCTGTTTGCTGTGTGCGACGCCGTCATCCGCAAGGATGCGCTTTACGTTGCAGCCGACAAGCAGAATAAGGCGTTTTGGCTGTTGCTTCTCGTGGTGTTTCTCGCGCTTCACATCGTTTTGCGCGACCCCCGGCACATCCTCAATCTCATCGGCACCGTGGCCGCCTTCGTCTATCTCGCGGATGTGCGTCCCACGCTGCGTGCGATGCATTCCCGGTAACGGCGCCCGTTGCATATCCGCGTCGTACTGGGGGACATCACCGCTCAGGTGGTCGATGCGGTGGTCAACGCAGCGAATACTTGCATGCGTGGTGGAGGGGGCGTGGACGGCGCCATTCACCGTGCTGGCGGGCCGACAATTCTGGCCGACTGCATCGTCCGTTTTCCTTCCGGCCTTGCCACCGGTCAGGCGGGCTGGACGACGGCTGGTGAACTGCCCGCTCGCTGGGTGATCCATGTCGTCGGACCGGTCTACACCAGGGAGGACGCGACCAAGCGGCATCAACTGTCCTCGTGCTACACCAACGCGTTACGCATGGCAGATGAACTCGGCGCCCGCTCCGTCGCCTTTCCACTGGTCTCCGCGGGTGTGTACGGCTGGCCGCTGGCCGACGCCGCCAATGTTGCGATTTCGGCGCTCGGCTCGGTCGCGACCCACGTGGAGGAGGCGCGCGTGGTCGCATACGGACCGGCGGCGTACGAGGCTCTAGCCACCGCTTCAGAAGCCGCTGGCTGATCTGTGCTTTGCCAAGCTAGCCTGGCAAATGCACCCCTGGCACCGTGAATCTCCCCTGCTGACGGGGAACCCACCACGTCTGCATGGCAAACCTCAGAAGGACGTCCGGGCGGCGCCGCTTAGCGGGAACGGGCGCGGGCGGCTGACTTGGCACGCTCGGCGCGGTCGAGCACCACCTTGCGCAGCCTGATGGCGCCAGATGTCACCTCGACGCACTCGTCTTCTCTGCAGAACTCCAGGGACTGCTCGAGGGACAGCGTCCGCGTGGGCACCAGCCGCTCAAGCTCCTCAGCCGTCGAGGACCGGACGTTGGTGAGCTTGCGCTCCTTGGTGATGTTGACGTCCATGTCCTCGAGTCGGCTGTTCTCGCCGACGATCATGCCCTCGTAGACCTCGGTGCCAGGCTCCACGAACAGGCTGCCTCGCTCCTGGAGGTTGAACATGGCGTACGACGTTGCCAGGCCGCTGCGGTCAGCGATCAACGACCCAGCCGCTCGGGTGCGGAGGTCGCCGAACCAGGGCTCATATTTGTCGAAGACGTGGTGAGCGATGCCGGTGCCGCGAGTGTCGGTGAGGAACTCGGTGCGGAAGCCGATCAGCCCCCGAGCTGGTACGAGGAACTCCATCCGGACCCAGCCAGACCCATGGTTGATCATCTGTTCCATGCGTCCGCGTC